>RDYF01000024.1 GCA_004293285.1 Verrucomicrobiota bacterium
TTGGTTGATCAAATTGTCTTCCACAAGTAGCACCCGAAGTGGTTTCGCGATCGATAGATTTTCATCGACCTGCGCACGCTCCGCAGCCCGAGCACAAACCACCGCCCCACGCGTTTCCATCATCGCATTGTAGAGCACCGATACCTTAATCGGCTTGGTGATGAAATTGCAGGCCACTCCCGCGAAACGATCTTCTGTCATGGCCAAATCCGTCGGATACGACATCACGAAAACAGTGGAATTCAGCTGCACCATTTTCTGGGCACAAGAAATCAACTCCGGTGAAGCACTCAAGCCATCCATCAAGACCAACTCCGGAGTCCAATCTCGAACATAAGATCGCAATTCCGCGGCATGAGAAAATGTTTTCACGTCCATGCCCCAACGCGTCAGTAGCTCGGCAATCACATGCCGAGACAATTCATGAGAGTCCATCACTGCGACACGACGTCCCGTCAGCCCTGTAGTCTGCGATAAGTCCACCAAATAGTGATGCTCATGAGACACGGGGAAGGTCAATAAAAATGAGAAGGTCGAACCAATGCCCTGCTGGCTTTCCACAGAGATTTTGCCGCCCATCAATTCCACCAAGTTCTTGCATATCGCCAAACCTAAACCACTGCCGCCAAAGCGTCGATAGGTCGAAGAATCGCCTTGTTGATAGGCTCCGAAGAGTTGGTCGATTTTGTCCTGCGGGATCCCCACGCCTGTATCAGAAACACTGAACCGCAGGGTCACATTGTCCGTCACTGGCTCCACGGCCTGAACTTCCAACTTCACACCACCCTCCATGGTAAATTTCACCGCGTTGCCTAAGAGATTGATCATCACTTGCTTCAGACGCTGCGCATCCCCCATCAAAGATTCGGGAACTTCCGCAAAAACGTGCGCCGCAAGATCGATGCGTTTGTCCGCAGCCTGACTCGATACTACGTCGAGCGCTTCTTCCACGCAGGCTTGCAACGAGAAACTCTGGATATCAAGCTCCATCCGCCCTGCTTCGATTTTAGACAGATCGAGAACTTCATTGATCACTCGCAGCAAAGAATGACCACTGCTGACAATCGCATCAACAAACTCCGCTTGTTGCTCGCTCAGGTCGCTCTTTTGCAGCAAATTCGCGAAGCCCAAAACTCCATTCATCGGCGTGCGAATCTCATGGCTAATGGTCGCCAGAAACTCGCTTTTCGCACGACTAGCATTTTCTGCCATTTCCTTGGCGAGAACAATCTCTTCCTCGGCCCGCTTGCGAACCAGGTATTGTCCCAACTGAAATGTAATGCCGTTCAATGTTTGCATCAACAAATCATCGGGCTTTTCCGAGTGAGGCCAGAGGAACAACAAAGAACCAATCACTCCATCTTTCTGCACGATTGGCAGCGCAAGCAGCGAGTTCAATCCTGCGAGCACCAACTGCCGTGACAAGCTGGTTTTGCCCAATGCATCGAGATCATGAAGCCAGAAGCATTTTTGATCCAACCAATCAATCTCGTCCCCCATCTCCTCGCGCAAGCGATCGTGATTTTTGAGAGACTTTTCTAAGCTCAGGAAACGATCCTGATCACTGCACCAGTAAGCGAGGGATTGGCAACAAGATTGCTCATCCAAGCAGCTCCAGAAGATCGACGCCGAAGCCCCTAAGTGCTTCGAGATCACTTGCAGCACCTGATAGCTCGACGCCTCCAGCGAAAGCCCCTCGGCCAAAATTTTGGTAACAGAGTGTCGCAAACTGCGCCGCTGGTCTTCCATCACTTTCATTGTGATGTCATTCCCCACGGCCATGTAATTCGTCAAAACTCCAGTTTCATCAAATACAGGTTGAATCTCGGTAGAGATCCAATACTTCTTGCCCGATTTGGTGTAATTGAGAATTTCTACTTGGAATCCCTCATGCTGGCTAATTTTGTGCCGCATGTATTCCTTGGTTTGCAAACTGGTTTCAGGTCCTTGAAGCAGCGGGCCAGGTTTCTTGCCGCGCACTTCTTCCAAGGTCCACTCTGTCAGACGCACAAAGCCATCATTCACCCAGTCGATGTTGCCATCGGCATCCGTAATGATCGCTGCACTTGCGGTCCTTGAAGCAACCAAGGCCAGTTTCTTGGTCTCTGCCTCTCGCAAACGCATTTGTTCGCGCTGCATCTTCAATCGATCCGTCAAACGCTGCAAATCCTGATTGGCCATGCGCTGGGTTTGCACCACTTGCAACAAATCCATGGTCTGATCATGAACCGCAAAATCACTGTGCGACAACCCCACCCGCACGACATCATCTGGATCATTGATCCAAGGCGCGCCTAACATGAGGTAGTAATTCGTCTCGGGAAACCAGATGACCTGACCACGGAACGAAAATTCTGTGCCATGAATGGCCAAGAGGAACAATAGGTCTTTTCCTTCTTGAAAAAGCTGAGGGCTGATTCGCTGTGCGGGGCGTCTTATGGTAAACAGTTCACTAATGTGCCTACCCGGCTCAGCCAATGGACAAATCTTGCGGAAACTGTCTCCACAACTTTTCAGGATCATTTTGTCATCCCATGTCAGGTAAAACGGAAATGCCATCCGCAATACCTTAGCCAGATCATCGGTCGAGCCTAAGAAGTTCAAAATGGGGGGGGACATACGATGTAAAAATTACCAACTCACTAAGAAAACATCGTGGTCTGCACCATCGTCCCGCGATTCTAAACACTGACACTCACAAGGAGTCTCAAACAATTTGCCAAGACCGCGAACCAACCCCACGACAAAATGTTTCAAACCCGCGCGATGGCTGAAGTAATGCAGTTTAAGAGAGTTCGCCTCGACATCTGAACAGGAAAAGCGTGGGGGTTGAAGATTTGGATAAATCATCGCCACTCGCGTATGGAAATTCGGCAAATTCACCAGGAATTCGTGCAAATTCGATCCACAGGACGTCATCATCGCACCATATCCCTTCATCGCGGTATTGAGAACCCAGTGCTCACCAAAAGCGATCAAAATGTCTTCGGCGGACATCCCCAAAACTTCCGATGCCGCACCCACCAATTGATACGTCATTGCATCAGGATAACTCTGGTTGCTGATGAAAACATCTTCTGTCACCCCAGCTTTCTCCTTGATGAGTTCCCATTTCTCCTCACCAAAGTTGGATACCACCAGTTCCTCAACCGCTTTGTTTACTAACCCATACATACCTGATGTGCCTAGTTCATGACGTTGGGGTTTCTGCTCCAGAAAATCTTCAATCCCATTTCCTGCATCTGAATCCGCTCGCTTTCCGTGCTCCCTGCATCGATGCTGACATACTCCGCACTTGGAAAGGCTTCTCGAATTTGAGCAAAGCATTCTACGGACGAACCTTGCCCGATGGATGAATCGAATACCACAGCTACCGGTTCCCACCGCTCGCTCAACGCCTCTTCCAAGCTCTCTGCCGCCCGCACTTGCCAACCGTCTTTTTCCAGCAATCGCAGAACCAGTCGACTCAGGGAACGAACTGGCGTAATCACCGCAATCAATCCCTCTCGCGGAATCGTGCGATTTTCCGTGACGGTGGTCGCAGTAGCGACGGCCTGTGACCTGGTCTCGCACTCTAGCAAGGGCAAGATCACTCGGAAACTGCTGCCCATGCCTGGAGTGCTCTCTACATCGATTTTTCCTTCCATCAATTCGGTCAAGCGACCGACCAAAACCAACCCAAGCCCCGTTCCTCCTTTCGAGCGTGTCGAAGCGGAATCCGCCTGTGTAAAGGGTTCAAACAATCGCAATCGGTGCGAACGAGTGATGCCGATGCCTGTATCGGTCACCACAATCATCACGCCGAGACTACCATCTGGACGTATTTTGCGAGAAACTTGCACAATCACTTCTCCTTTGTCCGTGAATTTGATGGCGTTGCCGACCAGATTGACCAAGACCTGCCGCAGACGGCGTCGATCCATCTTCATTTCCCTTGGCAAATCAGGGCTCAATTGACTGCGCAACCGCAACCCCTTGATCAAGGCTTTCTCACGGAATGTTTGCACGACCTCATTGATTAAGTCGACAATCGAATCGCAATGGAAGTCCATTTTCAATGAACCACTCTCCAGTTGAGAGTAATCAAGGATGTCACTCAACAAAGTCATCAAATTGTCTGCCGACTGCTTAATTGTCTCCGCATAGTCACGTTGTTCGTCAGACAATCGAGTTGTCGAAAGAAGATCGGCCATGCCAATCACCCCGTTCATGGGCGTGCGAATCTCGTGACTCATGTTCGACAAAAATCGACTTTTCGCCTGATTCGCCGCTTCCGCCGCGAAGGTCGCTTCTTTCAAACTATGCATGGTGTAACTGATCCGTTTCTGGTGGTAGTAGAATCCCCAACCGACGCAAACAGACACCAAAAAAATCACCGATACGCCGGCATAGTAATGCATGCGAATCTCCTGCAACTGCGCTAAATAGAACGAAAGATCCATGTCCACAGACAGCGCGCCGACAACCTCGTTGCGATCATTCATGATCGGCGCATGCCCACTCACAAAAGTGCCCCAAGCATCCGTGTAAGGCTTGGTTGAAATCGTCAACCGCCCGGTGCGCAAGGTCTGTTTGAGATCCTCACTTGCATCAGGATAAGGTTGCATGATGAAACATCGATCCTCCACCCCATCTTGATTGGCATCTCCGGGCGTTGTCGGGTCTAAAACGAAATGCACCTGCCCGTCCTGAAGAATGGAAGTGTAAACATACTGAAATCGTTCAGGCCCTTCCATCAGTAGCTTGATTTCTCGCAACTTCTGCAAAGCAGCATGATACTCCGGAAGATTCTCCTGCGCGCGATTACGGAGTTTCGAATGCAAACGAGCATCGACCACCTGTGAACAAGCATAGGCGGTGCGTCGCAAAGAATTTCTCATCGATTCTTTCTCGTTGTCCGACAAATGACGGTAGTAGTAGGTGAGTGTCACCAGCATGGTCAGAAACAACACGACACCGACAATGGTGCCGATAAAGAGCGGACGCGGCTGATCATCGAAAGGTGCATCTCCTTCGACATGACGCCCCTCCTGATTCGTCCCTTGGGAGGGATGAGTCAGGTTTTGATGACTGAATGATGAAGAATTTTTCAAATGATTGCTGGCCAGTAAAGAACTCGTGGGGGAGTCGCGGGCATAGTATCCATAAGAAAAGAAAAACAGCTATCCCTCAATTGAGGGGATTTTCCAAATAGCGCAATACAGCCTCCGTGCGGCTGCGAACGTGGAGTTTTTGATAAATTTGCTTCAAATAATCGCGAACGGTCTCATAGGACAAATGCAACTCCGAGGCCACTTCTTTGGTCGCCTTGCCTGTCGCCAGTTGATCGAGAATTTGACGCTCACGCGGTGATAAATGGGGCAAAGGCAACGCTTTTTTCTTGGTGCTATTCTTTTGAAATGCACGGATCACCAAACCGGCGATCTCAGGACTCAACGGCGAACCACCCCGATGCGCGGCAAAAATCCCATCGATGATGGCAATCGGCCCACAGCCTTTGATCAAGTATCCATTCGCCCCGGCTTGCAGCGCACCAAAAACTCTCATGGCATCCTCGTGCACCGTTAACACGACAATGGCCGCTGTCGGCAACAAGGCGGAAACCGCACGAATGGTGTCTTCTCCTGAAATCCCAGGCAACTCTAAGTCCACCAAGACCACCGTAGGATTCAATCGCTTGATCTCTCGCAAAGCCTCTTCCCCCGTCATCCACGCACCACACAGCTCCAAACCTTCCGTCTTCGCAATCAATTTTTTGATGAACGCCATCATCATCTGATCATCTTCGATGACACCGATCCGTAATGTTGATTCTTGGCTCATGATGTGCGCGGGATTTGACGCCTTTAGCAAAGCAGAATCTAGCAAACATAGCAACCCACAAAATGCGCAAATGCATAAAAGGTCAAATGTCCGCACTCTGCGAATGACTCGCCTCTTGCTCATCGATGTCATCGAATTCTCTTCCACCAGCCTTGCCTCACCCCATCATCGTGAGGCGAAACCTAACAATACTCGCGTCGCGTTTTCGAGTTGTTAGCAAATTGAGAACGAATTCCTCAATTCGCTGATCTGACATTTTCGTTCTGGACGCGCTACCGATTCTCAAGCAGTATGTCATTACATTCGTCATGTCCCTCTCCTCCATCCGTGCACAAGACCGTAGTGCCCTCCCCAGTCGATTGTGGGCGAATCAACTCCCCCCTCCCATTGTCATGATGGGGGTTCCCATCGACCGTGTAGGGATGACCGACACCCTCCAAATCATCGATCAAATGATCGCTAGCGGAACTCCCCACGTATTGGCTACCGCCAATGTGGATTTCCTCGCTCAAGTGCAAGAGGATCGCGTTTTGCAACGAATTCTTCACGATGCAGACCTGATTTTGTGCGACGGCACTCCGCTTTTGTGGATGTCGAATTTGCTCGGCGACCCCATTCCCGAGCGCGTCGCGGGCAGCGATCTTGTGCCCCTTCTTTTCGATCGAGCTGTCGACAAACAATATCGCGTTTTTTTTCTCGGCGGCCGTGAAGAAGTCATCCCCATTGCCCGTGAGAAAATTCTCCAGCGCTGGCCGAAGCTGCAGATCGCTGGCATGTATTCGCCGCCATTCGCTCCCTATGATCAAATGGATCACGCCGATATCTGCCGTCGCATTAACGAGGCAAAACCCGATATCCTGCTGGTGTCTTTTGGTTGCCCCAAGCAGGAAAAATGGGTCGCCCAAAATTTCCGTCAGGCCGCAGTGCCGGTCGCGATTGGTGTTGGTGCCACCATTGACTTTCTCGCCGGCACTGTCAAACGAGCCCCGGTTTGGATGCGCAAAGCTGGACTCGAATGGCTTTATCGTGTTTTGCAAGAACCCAAACGACTCGCACAACGCTACTGGACCGACATCCGCATTGTGATTCCTGGTTTGCTCAAGCAATACCTCAACATGCGCTCCAATATCCCCGATCCGAATGCCACACCGATCACCGCTCGCGTAACGGCGACACCTCAACCGAAAGCCTTCAGTAATGTCATCGCTCTGCCTGAACGACTCGATGCCCTTGCCGCACGCGATCATTCGCTCTGGCCGGAAGAGATTCATTCTTCGGTAATCATTGACGCCAGCATTACTCAGTTCATTGACTCGACGGGTGCAGGAAAACTGGCACGCTGGGCCCGCATGACACGCGAACGCGGAGGGCGCTGTTTTCTAGCGTCCGCCAACCCTACGGTCATCCGCACGCTGAATCTGATGAAGCTCGACTCTTTGTTTGTTATGACCGAAGACGTCAGTGAAGCACAAGCCCGCATCCATTCATGAAAGTGGGACTCACAGCCACCATGATCCAAGGAGGGCGATCGGGCGTGGCTCAATATGTTTTTTCGTTGGTGAAAGAACTGATGCTCGACGCCAACATCGAATTGTCCGTTTTTGTGCTGGAGCACGAACTGTCACTCTTTGCCTATGCCCAAGAGCATTGCGAATTGATCCCCGTTCCTTCCCATGCAGGCCCTCCCGTGAAAAACATCCTCTGGCATCAAACCACTTTGCCTCAGATTGCCGCAAAACGGAAACTGGACCTGATTCACGTGCCTAGTTATCGCAGATTGGTCTTTCGCGCACCCTGTCCGACCGTTGGCACCATTCACGACCTCGCGCCTTTTCACGTCAAAGGAAAATATGACTTCGCTCGAATGTTTTACGGACGTGTTGTCGTTAAGGCTCTCGCACGCGCCCAAACCGAGATCATTGCAATCAGTCAATCAACAGCACAGGACATTGAACGTTTTTTTGGCATTCCCCAATGCCAACTCCATTTGATCCCCAATGGCATCGATCACGATCGCTTTCATCCAGGGGATCGACAGGCTTCTTTGGCTTGGATGGCGCAAAAACATCAAATCACTCAACCATACTTCCTTTATGTCTCGCGTCTCGAGCATCCGGCAAAAAATCACGTCCGCTTGATCGAAGCTTTCGATCGCTTTAAAGCGTCCTCGACGAACCCTTTTCAACTCGTCCTTGGCGGTGGAGACTGGCATGGAGCCGAGATCATCAAAGCTGCGGCTGCCGCTTCTCCCTATGCGAGCGACATCCATTTCCTTGGATTTGTGCCAGACGCAGACTTACCTCACCTGTATCGTGCCGCACGCGCCATGGTCTACCCGAGCCTGTTCGAAGGCTTCGGTCTGCCCCCCATCGAAGCCATGGCTTGCGGCACACCAGTCATCTCCAGCACGCGCGGAGCCTTAGCGGAAGTTGTCGGAGCATCGGCTCGAATCATTCACCCTGAGGAACCTCAGGACATCGCTCAGGCTCTCCTGGATATCGCGACGAATCATGATCTGGCAGCTCACTTTCAAGAGCAAGGCCTGAAAAATGCCAGCCGTTTTCACTGGAACCAAACCGCTCGCCAAGTCGTGGATGTCTACCATCAAGCGTTGAACAAGCCCTCATCATCTTGATGTCGTTGGCAAATGACCACCAAAGCGGTGATTCATGTCCGTGGTAAAGAGCAGTTCTCACCTGCCAGTTTAGCCAGTCGACTATCGAACTGACAGGTGAGGACCGAGGGGGGAGCCTCTTCGCGGGGTGCTCAGGGGGGGGAGCTATGCGATCTGGGGGACGCTAGGAAGTTATCTGATTCACCCCATTTCACAATCCCCTCAATTGGGTGGAATCGAAAAATGCCGTTCTGGCACAGCCATTCCCTTGACGTCACCCTCCCAGTTCCTACTTGAAACCCAGCGCAGGCAAGGTCACTTGACGGAATCTTTTCCAATCCACCTGCTCACCCGGCTCTGCTCGAAACATGACCAAGACCGAGGACCACTCCAGCCACGAGTCGCCCGACGCAAGCTCGCCCGCAGCCAATAGGTAACAGATGATGTAAATTGTTGATGACCATCATCAAAAAACCACATCGCTTCCATCATCTGTCCTTCTTTGCTCAAAGACATCAACAAGGCTTTTCCTGATGATAAGGCCACTTCTCGTTGCTGGACCATTTTCCATCCTCCTCCGGCAAAACAATAGCTCGGATCATGCACGGCGTGACGATTCCCACTGCCGTCAATCACGCTCATGGACAATTTGGACCCGCCGCGCGGCTTGATGATGCGCTGAATGGCCTGTGCTCCATCGAGGAAACGAATTTCGTGCTCTTTGAGCTTCACTTCGCGTGATTCAAAATCCGGACCAGACATCGGGATGGACGACAAACGATCTTCTCCACCCACCATGGGCAACATCGGCCAAATCAAGGTCACTACGACAGCAAAGCCCGCCGCTCCATACAAAAACATTTTTTTGGATTTCTTTTTCATGGGAAAAATCTTTTATGCAGCTTTTCTCGCGCCGAGACCACGGCTCACTAGGAGCGCGAACCCTAGCATCACAAGTACGGTGAGCGGGCGCTCCCAACCAAGAAATCCACCAGCCAGGGCACGACTCACCAACCAGCCCGTTGCGGGCATCCACGCCACTGCCAGCGGAAGGCAATACATGGCTCGACGATAGGGCTGAAAGAACGCCAGACACGAAAAGGCCAGGGCCCAGTGATAGAGCAGATTGACCGAAAAAATTCCACCAAGACAGCAGCAGGCCACCGAGCCCAACACCCACCACGTCGTGGTCGGACTTTTTTCTCCACGACCTCGATACTGCAAATAGCCCAGAACAAGAAGCCAGAGTCCAAAAGCCCACAAACCGCCGCGCGAATAACGATCGTGATGCCAAGCAAACCACAGTGTCGGCATCGCCAACCAACTGCTAAACAACAACATCACCGTCGCCGGTCCGCGACTCACTTCATCCCCTCTTTCTTTCTCACTTGACTCACTCATGTCACTTTTGTTTTGCGAATGGATTTTTTCGAATGATCTCCTAAAAAATTGGCGAACAATTTGGCGATCACTAGTGTCATTAGTAAGACAAACAGGCCCGTAAGTCCATGCCAAACTCCATTCGCTGTCTTCACTCCGTAGGTCAAACACAGCACCGTTAGCGAAACGATTCGCAAAAAGTTCGCAGTCCACGCCAAGACCGGCATGATGGCCACAAATATGACAAATTTCTGTTTGGCACGAATGTCGTGCAACCCCAGAGCGAGCCCCGTCAGCAAGGTAAGTTGCAACAAATTCCACCCCGCACATCCGGGTTCAATCCGTATCACCTCCCCTAACACAACCAATTCTGTGCCATGCCGTGAAACTGGCATCTGCATAAGGGCGAAAAATTGCTCGGTCGCCCAGGCTGCCGACATGCGAAACCACCATCCAAGCCCCGGCCACTCCATCACCAACCAAGGAAAACTCAACAACAACAACATCCACACCCCCCAGCGATTGATGCGCGTCTCGTAATGCGCATGCATGAACATCACCGCAGCCAAAGACCACGACAAAGCGAGCAAGGTAATGCTCGGCATCAACCATCCTACCACAAATCCCAGACCTATCGCGACTTTCAACCATCGAAAATCCCGACCCTCTGCACGAATGTCACGAAGTTTCCATGGGCCACCGATCCAAATCGTCAACGGAATCCCAACAGCCAAAGGCAATGCATCAAGAATCGACTCCCGCCAACTCGTATCCCGAATCCATACCAAAAGCGCGCCCACGAACAACAATACGAAACACCACCGACGTCTACCAATCGAGCTACTCATGGCTTCGCTTTTTCCGCTGCATCAATGTTCAAAAGGTTTTCTCGAAATTTTGGCTCACTGGGAAATCTCCGCGCAAGAAGCACGGTCCATTTCCGCGCTTCCGCCCAGTTCTTGGCTCCAAACGCTTCTTTGGAGAGAAAGATCATGGCGTCCACAGACTGCTCTCCGAGCTTGGTGTAAATGCTCGTCGCAACATCACGCTTTTGCTCCACCAGCGCACAACGTGCCAAAATCTCTTGCCCTGGGACGCTTTCTCTCAGTTCCGCTTGCGCATTGACCACGTCGCTTGCGGCTTTGATGTTGCCACGATCCAACTCTGCCAAGGCCAAGGTCCATGCCGCACGACTCGCATGAGGACTCGGTTGCTGAGCAATTTCGCTCAGTTTCTTCAGTCCTTCTTCGGGCTTGCCCTGGGTGAGCAAAATTTCCGCGTAGGTCAATTTTGCGGCCTCGCTTTGTCGAGGCAATGTCTCCAACCACTGCTGCGAAACTTGCGGACCCGACCTCGCCAGTAGGCATCTCGCATAACCGTAATCAAACCACTTCGGCCACTCTCCTGTAAGAGTGAGTTTGGCTCCACCACCGAGATCGACAGCTGCTCCCTGCCAACCGTGCGCGTAAAGCATCGCAACCAGTGATGCCGGCTGCTTCATCCATCCCACAAAAGGATCTTCTTGCTTGGTATTTCTTGCTCTCCACTGCTCAAACTCCAATAGATAGGGATGGGCGTCTGATGACAAATCGGGGAATTTCCGACCTTTCGATGCGGCGCGAGCATCCGATCCCGCAACCACCATGGCATTGACATACAACCGAGAAGCCATGCCCGGAACCAAGGCGTCCGCATCAGCCGGAAATCCCCAATCCAGCCGCTCCGCCGCCCGCTGCCAATCTTTGCGAGCCAGAGCATCCAGCACCTTAAGCCACGCCATTTCGGGTCGATCCTTCAGCTCTCGCAAGGCGGATAATGCATGATCCAACTGCGGCGACAAAAAGGCTCCGTCAGGCAGTTCCAAGATCGCATCCGTGACTTCTTTCCAACCTGGTTGCTCCAGTTTGGGCAAGGGCCTAGACAGCGGAATCCCGATCATTTTCGACCAAAACCACGCTTTGAAGGCAAAAATGCCCACTTTTGTTTCCGCTGCGCCATCGCGCCATGTGTCCGCCGCGTTGGACGGCTCACCAATGCGCATTTGAAAATTGGCCAACATGTCCCGATACAAGGGATTTGCTGGTTCACTCAAAACCGCTGCCACGTAATCCAACCGTGCGTCAGCAATCCGTCCAGCTGCCTCTTGGATCTGGGCACGAAATGAGAGCAGTTCAGGCTCACGAGGATTGATTTTTAATCCCTCGTCGATCGATTCCATCGCTTTCCATGGCTCGCGTGCATCCAATAAAGCCAACCGCGCAAAACGCAACGCCTTCATGTCGCCCGTCCATTCGTCGGATCGCAAAATCTCTCGCGCTTTCTCCTTGTTGCCACTGGCCGCAAGTTGATCCACTTCCAACAAGCGCCACGACATCGGCACCTGAGATTGTTTTTGCCACTTCTCGCGCAGCGCAGTCGCTTTGGCAAAATCGCGCGTCCATACGGCTTCCCGCGCTAAAATCAAATCCGCTTTCTCCAACAATTCCTTGGGCAACTCTGCACCCACTTCAGGAGTGGCAGTCTGACGAATCACGGCGCTGTCTCGACGCTGAATGGCATCGGCTAGCTCGCGTTCACGAATTTCACGACTGCGCTTTTCTCTCAGTTCTTGATCCTTCACCCCATCGAGGGCCGATCTCGCTGATACGAAATCGCGAGACTCCAGAGCGGCATCAATGGCTTTGACGGACCATGCTGCACGCTTCTGAATGACGGATTGACGCCAAAACCATAAACCGCCCGCCATCAAACCAATTAGCAAGAGGAAGATGCCTAATTTGGTTGCAGCGGACGATTTCATAGTAGTGCTCAGAAATCTACCCAGAAAGTAGGAGAATTCAAGCGATTAGTGTTTGCGGCGACGCGATACACCAGCCATCATGGCAACGGCGAACATTGCACCCATGGCCATGCTGGGTTCTGGAACACCGAGACCGGATCCGCCACCATCGCCAAGAGATTTGAACTCGAGAACAAAGAGAGTGTCATTGTAGTCGCGGTCACCACCACCCCAGATGTCCTCAAAGCCAATCACGAAGTAACTCGTGCCGTCTTTTTGGAAACTGACAGCGTGGATCAATCCATCACCATTCAAGCTATGATTGGTGGAGAAGAAACGCTTACCACCGCTGGCACCATCGGAAATCAGGAAGAAATCCAGAGTCGTGCCACCGGCAAATTTCCCGAGGTCGACAAAGTCACCTGCCAACAAAGGATTGCGGGTCGTGCGAATCGCACTCCCAGAGCCTCCCAGAGCCGACGGATCCGAAGAGTCTGGGAAGATCAGCTGGGCGGTCTTGTCGAAAGGACTTCCACCTTCCGTCGAAAAACCCAAGGTGTTCTTGAATGCTGCACCTTCACCCAAAAAGTAGGTGCGCACGGTGGAGTCATCCTTCAGAGTCAGCAACTCGGGATTCAGGGCAACGGACTTGACATCCTTGATGCCAACGCGCTCGGACAAATTCAAATTTGTCATTTTGAGCAAGCTTGGCAGCACTTCTACCTGGAATTGCTTCGATGCTTCATCGGAAGCGGCGAGCATCACAGGGGCTACGATGTCCAGGCCGAAAGGACGGGCTGGGGATTGAACGGGACTCTCCGTTTGACCATAAGAAGCCGACGCAAGAGTCACCAACACGATGATTAAGTTTAGGGGGCGAAACGACATGCCCGTAGAATACCGATTTTTTATCATTTGACCATCCCCTCAATTGAGTGTTTTTTCTAAACCGATCAGAAACCTTGATTTATCAACGATTGAAGGCATGAAAAGTGCCGAAGGGAATGATAAATTTTTTTTGCAATTCACACAAAAAAACCGAATTTTCCTCAATTTTTTCTTTTTTGTTCGACTAAACTTGTCGCAAAACGAAAAGCATCGACCATTCTTCACCGCCATTCTGCTGATTCCGAATCCGTAGGAGAAATCAGAGAAAAGAATCAAGACGGCGTTCGAGCGATAGCGGCATGGATCCGTATCAACAAAAAAGCGAGACTGCAGAGCAGGCTCGCTTAGTGAAATCAAAAGTGTGATCCGTTATCCGTTTCTGCGACGCACGAAACCAGTGAGTATCCCCAGCGCCAAAAGTCCGCCCAAGTCCAACAACAAACATGACATCGTTCAAATCCATATCGCCTCCGCGCCAGGTGTCTTCAAAGCCTATGGCCATGTAGCTCAAACCTTCTCGCATGAAGGAAATCGCGTGGAAAATGCCATCGGCATTGTTGCTCTGATCGGTAGAAAAGAAACGCGTGCCGCCATTGGCACCGTTCGCGATCAAGAAAAAGTCCAAGACTTGGCCCATTTGAAAATTCCCGATGTCCACAAAGTCTCCCGAGCGAAGAGGTTTGTCGGCAGTGCGAATCGGCGACATCCCACCGCCCAATCCCGGACCACTGGTAGCATCAGGGAAAATCAATTCGGCCGATGGATCCAAGGGCGTGCCCCCTTCTGTTGAATAACCCAAGGAGTGATTCAGGCGGGAATTTTCTCCCAAGAAATACACACGGACAGCTGTATCATCCGTCAAAGTCAACAAGGTGGGATTGACGGATACTGCATCCCAGTGATTGAACCGAGTTCTCTGCGACAAGTTCTGATTGATCAAGCCTTGCAAACCAGGCAACACGTCCTGCTGAAAGCTGAGCGAAAGCTCGTCGGAACCCGCCATCATCACCGGAGAAGCGATGTCTAAGTTGTAGGGACGCGCTGGCGACTGGACCGGACTGAGGGTCTGAGCACTCACCCAAGTACCCATCCACGCGACGGCCAACCAAGTCAGAGTTTGAAGATATTTGAGCACGCGCAATACTACGCAACCCGGATAGGTCGACAATCCCCCCAATTGGGTGGATTGGTTTGAAATGTTTCCTGCTCTTGTTGCGAACGATGGAATCAAGGACGCAGCACTTTGCGACCCAACCACAAGAATGGCACAAAACAAAGCGCAGCACGCCAACCCAGAGCCCACAAGGAGGCTTCTTCTGTCAAAGGCGCTACCAACAACAAGGTGGCCAAAAAAAGAACAAAAATCGCTAAGGGCCACAAAGTGCCTCGACTGTGAATGTGCAAGTAGGAACGCCAACCAATGCCCAAACGCTTCATGGTAAATGGCACGACCCAGCACCAACCAAAGAAAAAGGTGGGAATCATGGTGCCCAACGCCACGCCCAAAACTCCCAAGCGATATGCCAAAAGGATGCTGATCACCACATTGGCAAGGGCGTCCCACAACGATATTTTTAATAGCGCGCGCTCTTCTCCACACATCATCAGCACTCGCTTCGAGCTGCCGCTCGTCATTTGAGAACTGTAGGTCGCAAACAACAAGGCCTGCCCGACCCAATAGGTTTCGCGCGGCACTTCGGTCATCCCCGTCAATACGCCAATGAGCGGTTCCAGGTAAACCGCGGCCAATACGTAACATGGCGTCACCAAAAAAAAGATCAGTCGCGATGTTCCTAACAATAAGCGCTGGAGACCATCGACATCCCCTTGCGCATGCATCGATGCCGCCGCTGGCGACAGCGCTTGTTGCATTTGGGAACTGAACATTCCCAGCATTTCGCTCGCCTTGAACCCCGCTTGATACACTGCCACATAGGCCACGCCTATGGTCAGGGAAATCACCAATTGATCACTTTTTCCCATCAGCATGTTGCTGAAAGTAATGAGATAGGCGACAACCGAAAAACCCATTTGCGATTTCACGGCCGACCACTCAAATCCGCTCGGCTTCAGCGACAACTCGGGCAAATGACGAAAGACATACGCCGCCGAGAGCAGGTTTGGCAATGCCGTGGTCGTCACACTCACCGCCATCAAGGCCGCCAAACTCCATCCTTGATGCAGGCCATACCACAACGCACCAAAATTGAGCAACGTCGCTACGACTCCATTCCAGTTGGCGATATCGATCCTCTGCAGCCCGCGAAGAATTTCGGGAAAGAGACCTAACGGAAACATCACCGCAAGACCCAAGAAAAAAACCAGATAGGCCGATTGAAAGTCTCCCAGATCGCCCGCGGCCACTTTCATCCCTGCCAAAAAGGAGCCTCGCAGGAAAAAGAAGATCACGAAAAGCACCACCGCGAGACCGATGAAGGTCCAGAATATGGTCGACAGCAGTCGGTTCAAACCCTGCATGTCGCCCGTTGCGGTCTTGGACGCCACCGCTTTTTGCGCGGTGAAGCCGAAACCAAAATCGAGCAGGATGCCGTAGCCAAAAAGCGACCACAGCAAGGCCCAAAAACCAAATTGGGCGTCGCTGAATTTCTCGAACATCAAGCGGAACATCACCAACCCCAGCACCATGCGCAGGATCAGAGAAATGTAACCACTGCCCGTGGTTTGCCAAAATCGTTTACGCCAATCACTCACCGTTGTAACGCATCTCCGATGCTTCGCTAAGCTTGCCCATTCTCGCTCTTTAAGTCAATCTCGGATCAACAAAACAAACTCTATCATTTTGCTCGCGCGCTGCGAGCTGTCAAAAAAGTAGCAGACTCCTCGGCAATCTGCTTGCCATCCTCGCATGCCTTTTTTATCGTCAGCCCTCCGGGCAACCGGACGGATAGGGAAGCTCTTGGTTGGAGCAGGAAATTGTTGGGGAAGCCGGTGTGATTCCGGCACGGTACCGCCACTGTGTGTTTTTTTCGGCAACGAAAGAAATGAGTCAGATCGCCAGCCTTGTCATGCATTCGAACGACCTGCGGAGTTCAGGTCTTAAGATAGAACAATACATGCATTATGAAAAATCGACCTCGCTCCGAGGTCTCAGTTGGCGTGCCTTCGTGGCACGAAGTCTCATCGCGTTCAGCTCCCTAAGCTTGGCTCAGGCAGAAACGGATGCGAAAAAGGAATCGGAACTCGACCAAATCGTCGTCTCGGCGCTGCGCATTCCTCGCGATGCTCAGGATGTCGCATCTTATGTCCACGTTTTTGATCCCCGAGAATGGGAAAAACGCGGCATCACTCAGCTGCGACAAGGCCTGAATGAATCTCCCGGGGTCATTGCTACTTCCACCGGCGGACAAACGGGCGCTTTGGGCTCGGTGTTCCTTCGCGGCACGAATACGGCTTATTCGCAATTGGTCGTGGATGGCATGCGCTTGAGCGATTCCACCACGCAGCTCGGCAATATGCTCTCTGCCGCCCGAACCTTTGATCTCGACCGCGTCGAGGTCCTGCGAGGCGCTCAAGGCGCAGCCTACGGTGGAGAATCGATCGGCGGCGTGCTCTGGCTCGAGACCGCACGCGGCCGCGGCGCGCCCAAAGGCACGCTGTTTGTCGAGGCTGGCTCGTTCGATAGCTACCAAACGTCGGCCCGACACCAAGGTGAGCTCGGCGGACTGTCGTATTTCCTCTCAGGTTCCTACGAGGAAACGCAAAACGATGCCCCTAACCAAGACTTCCATCAAGGCAGCATGGCCCTGCGCTTGGAGCAATCGCTGAACGCCGACTGGCAATTGGGCATGACGTTTCGCGGAGTCGATGCGTTTTTCAACAATCTCGGAAATTCCGATGATCGGGTCGATGCTTCATTGGTCACCGCTTATCTGAATGGCAAGCTTCGCGAGAACTGGAAAACCTACTTGTTGGCGGGCTACCATCAGGAATTTTACGACAGCGACTCGACCTTCGGCAATTACGGCTCGGATATGCGTGCCACGAGTTTGGTGAATGATCACGAAATCGCCCTAACCGATTCCCTAACAGTCCTCGGCGGCGTGTTTGCTCATCGCAGCGATTTCGTGAATACCATCGGCACCGATGCCGCCCGCGATCGCTACGGCCTTCACCTCGGTGTGGAATGGCAAAGCCACGAAGCATGGAGACATTACGCCGCGATGCGCTGGGAAGACTACGACGCCTATGGCCAGGAAACCACTTGGCGCATCGGCTCTGCCTACGAATTCCGCCCCACCAAAACGACTTTTCGCAGTGGCTTGGGCTCGTCATTTCGTGCACCCAGTTACCTCGATCTTTTCGGCTCTTCGTTCGGCGCCGGAAATCCCGATTTGCGCGCCGAATCGTCGGTCGGATGGGATTTTGGCTTCGAACAAGTGATCGCAAATGATCACCGCGTTCAGGTCGTTGCTTTTCAAAATCACATCGATGATCGGATCGACTCTTTTGCCAAACCTCGACCGCGCAATCTCGATCAAGACACCCGCACGGAAGGAGTTGAACTCGCCTGGGAAGGCTCGTTTTTCGCAGAAGCGTGGCGTTATCGACTCGCCTACACACGGCTCCTGCGCAGCTTGAGCGACCAGCCCGAACACTCGGTCAATGCCGCTATCGATTGGCAAGCTACCGAAAAACTGCTCCTAGGCGTCGGACTGCAATCCCTTTCCTCGCACTCGTGGGGAGGTTCAGCCCTCGATGGCTACGTGATTGGCCGACTCCACGCCAGTTACCAACTTCGTTCGGACCTGCGCCTGCACGCCCGCTGTGAGAACATTGCCAATGAATCCTACCTGCTCTCCCAGTTCTTTGGCACGCCAATTGCCGGAGCAGGCACAGGAGTCTTTGGCGGACTGACTTGGGATTGGTAGTTTCCGTGCTGTCATTCTTTTTTGATGCATGATGCTAGGCATCCTGCTAGAGTGAGGCATCGTTCGATGACTGAACTCTCTTCTCCCCAAGCGCCCATGCCGTCGCTTCATGAGCCGCGGCACCGGCGCTTGTTTCACTCGTTTTTGGATTTCCTGTATCCCCCCTCTTGCGAGTTGTGCCAATGCCCCCTGAGCTCGGGTCGACACCTTTGCGAATCGTGTCGAGCATCCCTCCCCCGCATTCGAGCACCGTTTTGTGATCATTGTGGTGAAATGTTCGATGGCAACATCAGCTCCTCATTTGTTTGCCCGAATTGCCAATCACTGAGCTACCAATTCCGCTTCGCGCGACCCGTGCTCGATTGCTCGGATTCCGCACGAGAACTAATCCACGGTCTGAAATATCAAAAAAACCTCTACCTCGCGCGGGAACTCGCCCGTTTTGCTGCCGAGGCCTTTGCTGATCCTCGACTGCGCCAGGCCATCGACGAACGCTGGACTCTCGTCCCCGTCCCGCTGCACCGATCTCGCGAACAACAGCGCTACTACAACCAGTCCCACGAAATCGCCCGACACCTCGGCGCTTTTCTCCAGCTTCCCGTGGTTCGCGCGCTCGAGCGAGTCCGCGCCACGCCGACGCAAACGCGACTCTCTCGACGCCAGCGACTGAAGAACTTGCAGGGCGCCATAGCCTTGACCCGACAAGGAAAAGCCCTCCATCCCGAGAAAACTCGTGGGATTATCCTGATTGACGACGTCTTCACCACCGGTGCCACGGTCCAAGAATGCGCCAAAATCCTCTGCCAGAATCAGCATGAAAACGTTGTTGTCGTAACCGTCATGAGAGGCTAGAATCGCGCGTCTTCGCCTCTCCGGCCTGCGCCATTCAACTACAGCTCACCATGGGAATTTTCGATCGTCCACGCCTTCGTCCACAAGAAAAACTCGATGACATGCCCGAGGGCATGTGGACGAAGTGTCCTTCTTGCGAGGCCATGCTGCATCAATTGGATCTGAAGCAAAACCTCAACGTCTGCCCATCTTGCGGCCACCATTTTCTGCTCGGATCGCGCGAACGCATCGCCAATTTGGCCGATGAAGGCAGCTTTGAAGAAATCGATACCGACCTGATCTCTGCGAATCCTCTTGGCTTTGCCAAGTATCCCGAAAAAATCGAACAACAACGCAAGGTTTCGGAATTGAATGACGCGGTCGTTACCGGTCGTCTTTCGATCGAAGGGAAACCCGCTGTCATCGCCGTGATGGATTTCAAATTCTTCGCCGGTTCGATGGGTTCTGTTGTCGGCGAAAAAATCACCCGTGCCATTGAACTCGCTACCGCCGAGCAACGTGGCATGATCATCATCTCCGCCTCTTCCGGAGCTCGCATGCAGGAAGGCATGCTCTCGCTGATGCAAATGGCGAAGACCTGCGGCGCTCTCGCTCTCCATGGCGAAATGGGACTTCCCTACATTTCGGTCATGACTCACCCCACCACTGGCGGTGTTACAGCTTCTTTTGCGACCATTGGCGACATCAATCTTGCCGAACCAAAGTGCATGATCGGCTTTGCAGGCCCTCGTGTGGTGAAGGAAACGACTCACCAAAATCTCCCTCCAGGATTCCAAACCGCCGAATTCATGCTGGAGCACGGCCTGATCGACGGGATTGTCGCCCGCAAGGACCTGCGCCACAAACTTGGCACGCTTCTCGGTTACCTGCTGACTTCTTCCCCACGCCCATGACTTACCCAGAGGCGATCCAGTGGTTGTTTTCCACACAACTGTTTGGCATCAAGCTTGGCCTAGAAGGACCGCGCGAATTGCTGCGGCAGTATTTGGCTTTTCCTGCCAGCGGCGTCAAGGTGATCCATGTCGCCGGAACGAATGGCAAAGGATCGACCTGCGCGTTGATCGACTCGGTGGCACGCGCCTCGGGCATCCGCACGGGACTTTTTACCTCGCCCCATCTCATCGATTACCGCGAACGCATTAAGGTCGCTGGGGTCGATATCTCGGAGGATGATTGCTTGCGCCACTTGATCGCCCTGCGTTCGCTTTGTGAATCGCTGGAAACTCATCCGACCTTCTTTGAAATCACGCTCGCCCTGGCCATGCGCTATTTCGCCGAAAAAAATTGCGAGTTGATTGTCCTCGAAACCGGAATGGGTGGTCGACTCGATGCCACCACAGCGGTCCCCGCTGATGTCGCGGTGATTACTCCCATTGGACTGGATCACATGCAGTGGCTCGGCGACACCATCGCCGCCATCGCGGCCGAAAAAGCTGGGATCATTTGCGAAGGGAAGCCGGTGATTTCCTCGCCTCAGCACCCCGATGCCGCCCGCGTGATTGAACAACACGCCAATGAGCGTCGAGCCAAGTTGACTGTCGTCAGCGAGCCACTACTGGGATACTCGCTTTCTCTGATCGGCTCCCATCAACCATGGAATGCCGCCCTCGCACTGGCCTCACTGCACGCCGCAGGCTACACTTTGCGATACGATGCCGTCAGCTACGGACTCGCCCACACGCACTGGCCCGGTCGCTTTGAAAAGGTCGCGTCGCCATCACATACCATCGTTCTCGATGGAGCTCACAATCCCCACGCTGCCGCAGTTTTGCAGGAAACTTGGCACCAACAATTTCCTCAACAAAAAGCGACACTGCTGTTTTCTGCGGTCGCTTCGAAAGATGTTTCGGGAGTTCTCGACCTTCTCGCACCTCTCGCTGAACGCATTTTGCTGTGCCCCGTTGATAGCCCGCGCGCCCTCGACGAAGAGTCGCTCAGGTCCGCTTTGCCTGCTCACGCGCCACAGACCACATGGCATCCAAACTTCGCCCAAGCCCTCGCCCAAGCGCGTGAATTCGATGCACCGATTCTCATCGCTGGCAGTCTCTATCTGGTAGGTCAAGCACGGGCTCACTTGCAAGGCACAGCATTTCATGCGACCAGCCAGTAATCTCGTGTCAGTTCTGCTTGCGCCGCCGCCATTCTCGACTATCTTCTGCCACAACTTTTTACCATGAGCGAATCGACCCCAAAAATCACTGCCTACCTGAAAACCTTCTGTGGCTGGAGCGAAGGTGTCCGCGCCGTAATGCGCAAGTACCAGCTGCCTTTTGAAGAAAAGGATATCATCAAAAATCCCGCATTCCGCTGGGAGATGGAAAGCAAGAGCGGACAACCGCTATCACCTTGCGTAGAGATCAACGGCCACATGCTGGCAGATGTCTCCGGTGCGGAAGTGGAAACATGGATGATTGCCCAAGGCCTCGTTCAAGCCATCGATGCCGAAGCCGATGCCCCCACCAACTCCGCATGCAGCGATGAACAACACGCCGCCATGGCGCGCGGCGAGTTCCCGCAGCCGAGCAAAATCAAGTTTCTCGACTAATCCAACAGATCTCAGCGGGCTCACTGAGCCCCTGCTTTCTTCAGCTGGGCGATCGCTTCGTCCAGCTTTTTTCGCATCTGCACCAAGGCTTGATTGCGCTCGAGCAATGCCTGATCACGCTCTTTGAGAGCTTTTTCCCATGCGACGGATTGCTTTTTGCATGCTTCCACCTGCTGCATCAGGGCATCGCGCTCCGCCTGTAAGCGCTGAAGGTCCCCTTCATAATTTTTCTTCGCCAAAGAGGCTTGGTCTGCCGCGACTTGCGTGTCCATCAGCGATTTTTTGAGCTCTTGCAAATCGGCCTCAAATGACTCGGCTCGGCGAGTCGCTTCGTCTCGCTGCTCACTCAACTCGTTGTTCTGACGAGATAAGGCGAGAAAGGCATCACGACGATTCTCACCCTGCCACCACTGCACGGCGACGATCACCAGCAGCACAGCGCAGCCCACAGCATTGATCAAAGGAATCTTGCTTGTTTTCATGGCTTGGGGGTCTTGCTTTCAAAACTCACTTTTTCAATGCCCGCCGCACGCACGGCATCGAGCAAGCGCATCACCTGCTGGTGCTTGGCTTCCGCGTCGGCAGCAATGAGCACGGTGAGCCCCTCTCGATTTTCCAAAGCGGCGAGACGCTCGGTCACTTCTGTCGGCGTAAGAATCTCGTCTTTTAAGGTAATCACGCCCTGCTGATTCATCGCAAAATGATAGGGCGGCGCCGATTTCTCTGAGAGCGCCGCTTGCGCGTCAGGAAGATCAATCGGCACACGACTCAACTGTGTCATGCTCAAGCTCACCAACATGAAGCTGGCCAACAAAAAGAACATGATGTCGATCAAGGGCACGATCTCAATCCGCGCCTCTTCATGACCATCGTGATCGGAATTGCTAGAAAGTTTGACCGCCATGGAGTTTAGCTTTTGGGTGCTCTGAAATCGCTCCAGTCATGACCATGCGCCTTCGCATTTCCTGCCAGCAACTCGCAGTGATTGATCCAATGTTCGAGCTTTCCTCGCAATAAGGAAGTTTTCTTGCGGAAAAAATTGAAGGGAATCAAACACAAAATCGCAATGCACAAACCCGCCGCCGTCGCAATCAAGGCCTCGGCAATGCCTCCTGAAACTTTGGTGACTGCCAACTGGTCGTTGCCAACAAAATTAAAAGAATCCATGATGCCCACCACGGTCCCAAGCAAGCCCATCAATGGACCCAGAGTAATGACTGTGCTTAAAACCCACAACCGAGATTCGGATTTTTCTAACAAATTGCTCGCATGCAACTGCATGGCTGCTAAAGGCGAGGTTGTGGAGTGCGATAAACCGTCGCGCAGATTTTCGAGATAAGGATCGGCTTGCTGTGCGACCACTCCCCAGGCTTGGTCAAATTCACCTCGACCCAGCGCTTCTCTCGCTTGCTCTTGCAATTCGGCCTGATGAGCACGATGAAACCGCGTCCACCAAATGACCCGATCGGCAATCACACAGACTGCCATAAAAAGCAGCACTAAGATCGGCCACATAATCGGACCACCTTTGATGAAATACTCTACTACCACATTTGCGAGAATCATAATCATGCTTTGAGTTGAAAGACAATCGGAATGCGAAAACGACGCGCTTCTCCGACAGGAAATTTCCAGCGACTCCGAATCGTCGATAGCGCTGACTGGTTGAGGGAATCATACGGACACGGGGTCTTGATCCAAGCATTAACCACGCGACCATCCGCCCCAACAATGAATTCGACTACCACCGTACCCTGATGATTGCTGCGACGAGCAGAAATGGGATAGTGCGGCGCGGGCTGTTTCCCCGCCCCGCTGCCAAAGGACAAATGGGTCGCCGAGGAAGGCGGGCCATCACCGCGCTTGGCATTTTTCGCTACACCTCGGTTCCCGGCTGGCACTTGTGTCTGCTGGCGGGGCTTGTTCGACGCCGCTACACGGGTCGCATTGGGCTTGATCACTTGCTCGGTCAACTGCGGAATCTCTGGCAGTTCTTCTACCTGCTCCATCTGTGGCATCGGCGGCGGCGGAGTCACCGAGTGATTGATCGGCACCCAATCTCCTTCGACGGCATTTTCTTCCGATGAAACCACAGAATCCGCGCCCGATGGAGCCTCAGCCGGAGCAATGTCTACCGTCGTGCTCACACTCAACGGCAAAGGCTTTTTGATCGCTGTCACCGTCCATTCTTGATCCACGGAAAATCCAATCACAGCTCCGACTCCTGCCGTAATCCAAGCGGCAAGGGTGGCAATGTTCAATGCATAGATGCTCTCTTTTGACATGGTGGCTGTGGCCATACTATTGAGATTGATTCTCATTAGCGCAAGCTAAAAGTGTAAATTTTTCCAAAAAATCATGCTTATTTCTCCCTAGTGGCGAACGAGTGGGAACTGATCAATCCCCCACCATGGCGGGCCTTTAGTCTGGGCTGAATCTCAGCGAGGGGAAAAAACCACTTTTTCTGCGCCATGAGGCGAAATTGCATGAGCAGAAACATCACAAATCCAAGAGAAAAAACCACTCCCACGGTCAAACTCCACCGAGGCAATCCCCCATGTTCCACTTCTTCCTGATGAGCCCAAAGCTGCTCCAAGTGCTGAAGATAGTCGCGCGTAAACTCACTCAACAAGGAAACGTCCAATCCGGATTGCTGCCCTCGCACCTTCATCCACTGGTCGATCCACTGAATCCACGCTTCTTCCGCCATCGCGTCGAAACGATTGGAAACCAAATTCCCTTCCCCATCGCGGTAGGTCGGCGAGGTCTGCACCGCCAGCATGCGCGTATCGAAATCGTAAAAAATCACCATGCACGAATCTGTCTCGCACCATTGAATTCGAGCCTGCTGACGCAAATTCTCAAACACCTCCGCAGATGGCGAGTTCATCAATACCAAGCAGGCTCGAATCCCGGTCTTTTGTGAAAATTGCACCAATGCCGATGACACTTCGGATGCCTGATACAAATCAAAATATCGATTGCCCGCAGCAGCTTGATACAGCCCATTTGCTGGCGGTTGACTGGGTAAATTCACCATCGACGTCTGCGCCGCGATTGGTCCTAGCCCGCACAGGCAAAAGACCACCAGCTTCCGCGCCCGATGCACAGCGTTCCAAAACAAATCGATCGAAAGTGATGCACTCATGAGTTATGGGGAAGTAATTCTCACCCGCATAAACCTCTTGGCGTTCGCACCAATCGGCGCCGAATCACGCACTTCCAGCAATCTCAAGCTGCTGACGACGGAGGTCATGCCAGTGCTTTGCCAAGTGCGCAAATCTTCGGACCATTGCACTTGAAAGTTTACTCCACTGGTCCAACCACGATTGATCTTGGCAGTGAGATAGGATTGCCCTGAGTCGTTTCTCACCGCCACCACCTGGGAGGTCGAATTTCGATCTACCGGATTGCTGCCAAAAGCATATTCATACCAGTTGCTCTGCCCGTCTCCATCGGCATCCTGATGCGGCCCCCGCACATCTGCTGGCAACAACAAGGCCGCCTCTTCTTCATAGGTCACCGTCGGACCCGCATCATCAGTCACTAACTCACACTTCACGAGAGCTGATGTCGATACCGTTCCCGCAAGGACCTCATTGGACAAGCCAGGAGATACATCCAAAGGAAACGATGGACCGATGCTTAAAGGCCAGCGCCAGTTGGAATTCCCCATAAGGCACCATTGACCGCTGCGATCAAAAATCCACAACCACACCCGATTTGTCGTCGTGAAGGGAGCATTGTTGTTGGTCAAAGTGACTGTTTCACTGAAAAATGAAGTGGTTGCATCATAAGCAACCCGCTTGATGCCCGTCCAGTTCGCTCGCCACTGGCTTCGATTCGCCGTGGTTGGGGTAAAGTTTTCTGCAAAAGCCCCTAGCTCGATGTAGGTCTCTTTCCCCAAGGGCTGGTTGTTATTTTTCACATGTGACGCGCCACTAGCCGTGAAAAAATTCACTGCATTACCCCACGCGCCTCCCGCTAGCTGCAAGCAGGCTAGCAAGAAGAGTAGGTAGTGCCATGATGTTCGATGCATGAAAAAAACATTTTGGATCCACCCAGACCCCATCGGGTGGGGTTCAGCGCTTGCGACGAAGGATCATCGCCACAAAACCCAACATGCTCAGCACACCAAGCGAAGGTTCTGGAATGGCTGTGATGGAATGCGTTTGGAAATCATAAACCGTTCCAGGCTGAGTCGCGCTACCAATCGAACCAACAATCGGACCGCCATTACCATCGTAATCGGGATCGACATTTCCGGTAATCGCAGCCGTCATATTTTCGACGTAAAATTGCAGTGGCAAACTATCACCACCACAGCAGGGGTTCCCCGTGGAGGGCAAAACCCAACTGTCACCAGTAAATAACGCCATTTCATTGGTCGGAGTTTGCGTGCTAAAAACATTGCTGTCGTACACCCAGAGATAGAGTCGCTGCGAGCGGAAATCAAATGACGTGCTGGCATTGACGCCATTCGATTGACCGAACTCGTTCATCAAAGCCGTACTCTGAAAAAATTGGGTGTCGTTGTTGTAAGCCGCTTGATCGAAGACACGCCAATTGCTCGCCCAGTTTTCCACGGACTGAGTTGTCGGATCAAAACCGACCTCGAAAGATCCCAGCTGAAAAGTGAAGCTGTCATCCACTGGCGTCACGCCGTCACTCTGATAAAGCACAGCTCCTGTGGGGCCACCCCAGAATACGGTGCGGGCTTGGACATGAGAAATCATGCAAGCCATGGCCAGCAAAGCCATCAAACTTCGAATCGCATGAAAAAGAACTGAATGATACATCTTGTAGGGGGGAGTTGGGGGGATTACGGAGCGGTGCCTAAAACGGTTCGTGTCGCGCTACTCCAAGGAGCAGGAACAACGTGAGCTGGACGTGCGTTGCGCGCAGTAAACCAGAAGGCTCGACCCGCGCTCAGGAAAGCATTCGCATTGTGGTTCGTCAAGTTGGTATCGGAGATTCTGGACCATTGCTGCAATGCTCCACTCCGGTTGAGCCAGTAACCAGAGTAGCCATCGAGGTCGTTGAGAGCAAAGCCATCGCGCGTCCATTGCAACAATTGATCTGAACTTGGAGCACTTCGCGTGCCAGTAAAGTTGGCAGGTAGATATCCCATGCCATTCGGGCTGAGATTCATGGGGTAAGGCAAGCCAAGCATGGGCGATGTCGTGCCAATCGGCTGGACAAACGAACTCTGACGTACCATGCCATGACGACGCAGAACTTTGGCACCGGAGCGACTGTGGACGAACAAGCCCTGATGGGCCGCCACAGGATCTGTTCCGCGATCGGTCAAACCCTGACCAATCAGCGACCAACGCGGTGAGCCACCCGAAGAATTCGCCCAATAGGTGCGCCAGCCAGCCACTCCATCGGTGTAAAGCACCCGATCGGCCGTTGCTGGATCGGTTGTCGCATTCATGGAGGAAATTGGCACGGCTTCTCCTACCGTCAGATATTTCACCAACATGATTTGCGCACCAGACAAACTCACCTCCAAGTTCGGCGTGCTGGTGCTCAGCGAAGAGTAGGGCTCACCTGTCAAAACGTTCGTATCGGTGTCCAACACCAAAGTTTCCATGCCGCCAGTCGCAACATCGAAACGATGTCCACTCAGCGGACCGCTCAGCACTTCGATGCGATATTTGGCAGGAGCAACTTCCAAGGTGCCTGCACCAGGAGTGAAGTCGGTCGACGGCGCAGAGCCACTCAGATTGATGGTCAGCCCACTCATGCTCGTCACAACGCCTGTCCATTGAGGGCAGGGCAAGAACGGCACGGAATACGTTTCGCACTCATTCGCTTCGATCTCCACTTGCTGCCATCCTTCGACATAGGTGTAGTCAATGACATCGACGTTTCCATCATCGTCATAGTCCAACTTGATGGCGAATTGATAGAACCCACGCGCGGAACCGGGCGGAACCAGATTGTTGACATTGGTAATGCGCACCTGCTCCGAAAGACCACTTGGATCAGGAGTAATCACCAAATTGGCGCCCAAGGTCGTGATGTCGACTTCCGTCCATGATCCCGCAGGCGTGCTCAACGAATTGGTGTAGCGCAACACGTAGCTCAAGTCTTGTGGACCGCCTGCGACGCGATGGAAAACGATGTCGTAATTGCCGCCTGTCGTGGGAACGATGCAATACGCAGCACGAGCACCGTTGTTCGGCGACATGCAGAAGGAGTATTCTAACAGATTGCTGTATAAGTCGCCGTCAGGATTCCCTGCCGTGCCACCTGCCGTCGGATTCACGATCATCCACGAGTCAAACAAAGTCGCACAGCGATACAGCACAAAGTCATTGCCTGAGTCATGCTCGCTCGCAGCCAAGGCGACGGGGATCTGGCGATCGACTCGACTGGTGTTTTCGGGATCCTCCGGAGAACCTACTTGATCCGTAGTGCTATCCCAATCGCGCTGCATCAAGAAGCCCGATGGCTGATCAAGTTCGACCACATAATCACCCGGTGCAAGATTTTCAAAAAGATAGGCTCCATTCGCGGACACAATCACGTAAGGCACTGAACCGGGAACATTGGGATTGATCACAGGAGTCATCGTTCCTGCATGGAGCAAGCGATAGGTCACGTTCGGCACAGCCAAATCACCGACATCATCATAATTGCGATCCACTTGGGTCGTACCAGAAATGCTACCTCCCAAATAGAAACCATCATTTCCGGCATGCGTGCTTGTTGCAGCAACCGCCAATACAGTCGTCGGATCCGTCCCTTCGGATCGCAAGTAACCCGTTGGATATTCCGCATCCCCACTGTCGAGCTGCACGCTGGTCGAACCTGCGGGAACAGCAGCGGTCCAATCACCCTGTGCGTTGGTTGTCACCGTAAACACTCCACCAAAGGAATGGGTGATCAGCACCGACAAATCGGCGACTCCCAATTCACCGAGATCCCACTGACCATTGGCATTGGCATCGAGATACACTTTGCCGAAGATCGTCGCATCATTCACCGGCGCATAACCGAAATCAGCATCGGTGCGATTCTGCCCTGCCGACAAGGTCACACTTGCCACATGAGGCGTAAGCACCCCGTCGAAATCATAGGTCGAGAAATGATTCACTGGCAAAGTGCTCGACTGAATCGTCACTGCATAAGTTCCCGCCACCAAGTTGCTCAACAAGTAATTGCCACTGCCATCCGTATCGGCAAATGGTTCACCCAAATCGAGCACGCCATTGGTGTTTCCATCAAGATAGACTCTCACACCGGAAATGCCGGGTTCGCCCAAGTCCTGCAAGCCATTGTTGTTCAGATCGAGCCATACCCGATCGCCCACTGAGGCCAACTGGGAAATGTTATTGGTATCCAGGAAATCTCGTCCCGTCACATGCTGAGCGGTTCCCACGGTTACAGGAATTCGATCGTCGTTCGGACCACTCACGTCCGCCGTGCTGACAAAACCCGCTGGATTGGTCGAAAGAACAACATAGTTGCCTGGAGGAACACTGGAGAAGCTATAGAGACCTGTCGACGTGGTCGTAATGGGCAACCCAAAGGGCAGTCCGTCAGCAGGATTGCCATCGCCGTTCGGGTCGGTAAACAACACCAAAGTCGCCCCAGCGAGCCCCGAGTCGGAATCAAGCATGCTGCCATCCGCGTCGGTATCATGGCGCACTTGACCAGAGATCGAACCAAAATCCTGCGGCAAAACTACCACATCGAGGAAATGGTTTCCTGGATAGCTGATCAACTGGGTGACAGGCACCGCAATGCGATTGTCATTCGCTCCTTGGGTATCTGCCACACTGGCGTATCCCGACAAATCTTGTTGCTGAATCACATAATTGCCCAGGGGGAGATTCAAAAATTCATACTGCCCCGAACCGTCCGTAGTCGTCAGATCGACCAGTATCCCATCGCTCGGATCACCATCACCATTCGGGTCGGTGAAAAGTCTCACGGTCACTCCCGCAAGTCCTACGTCCCCACCAAAGCCGCCAGCGCCCAAGTCCTCGAACACTGTTCCTGAGATCGATGCTGCACTGGTTTCAATCCCCGCTTGCGAAGATGAGGGAGGAGCGGCGTCACCATTTTCGTCGATCGCATCAAGGACCGCAGCAGTGTTTACGGCAAAGGTCGCAGCGCCTTTGACGCGCAGTACGACACTGATCGTCACACTGTCGTTTGGTGCCAGCATGCCCGCGCCCGACAAATCATTCCACAACAGTGAGCCCGCGCCGACACCATCCGGCGTAATGCTCGCAGAAACAAATTCGTAGAGGCCACTGCTAAATTGGTCCTCCAATGGAACCTCTGCCAGTTGTGTGCTACCCGTGTTGGTGACCACAAGATCAAACTCCACCAAATCCCCAATCGCCACGGGACCAGTAAGAGGAGCGGACAAGGTTTTCACCACTTGAACGCCAGGTTGATTGACAACAACAGTCGCCGAATCGCTCGCTGTCAAACCACCTGCGGCAGAGGCAAGAGCCACATTCGTTGCAGGCTGAGCGCTCGAAGCGCCCGTAAAGGACACCAGAAAATCACGCGATGCTCCAATGGCCAGAGAGCCAATGCTGGTCCAACTCACACTGCCCGAACCGATCACATCAGGCGCCGGTGTCGCACCAGCATAATGGATTTGCGACAAGGGAAACTGATCGCTCAACTGCACGGAATTCAAAACAGAATTGCCGTTGTTGGTGACACGAATCAAAAACTGAGCCGTTTCCCCTACAACAATGCTGCCATCGGCGGGAGCGAGCAAAATTTTATCCACCGCAATACTCGGAGCGTTCAAGGGAATCACAGCGCTGTCGTTGCCCTGATCCGTTGGATCATTAGGATCTGTGTATTGCACAAACAGCACCGCTCCCATCAATGCGTGCAGAGTCCCATTGCCACTGCTGCCCACGGTTGTACTGCTCGCCGGCACACTGCCCACAAAAATCCCTGTGTTGGGTCCAGTCTCGGTCAATGTGAGGGTCTCTTGGTCGCCCGCGCTTCCTAGCACAGTCACCGTCAGCGTCTCGGACACCAGCGGATTGCTGTTCTGATCGATGTCTTTCACTCGCACAAAAACGGTCTCGTTCGGTGCATAAATCAAAGTGTGAGGACCATTCAGTCCGGTAGTGAATTCGGTAAGACTGGGCGTTCCAAGATCGAGCGCACTGACGGTGACTGTTTTTTGACGAGTCGACGCAATCGTGTTTTCCCATCCTTCTTTGCCTGTCGCCGTAATCACATAATTGCCCGAGGTAAGCCCTACATCCCATTGGTACTCGTAGATCTTCGAGCTCGTTGTTGTAGAAACAACGTGAGAATCGGTCAATACCACCGATAGATCACTTAACCCATCCGGACTTTGAATGACCAATGGCAAGGAGGTGATGTCATACGCACCAAAAGGATCTTTCACTTGAGATCGGATGTAGACCGTCTGTCCTGGCGTCGGTTGACCAACAAGATTGCCGCCGGGATAGGGTGCATCATACACTTCCAAGCTCTCGTTCAAGATGACTGTTGTAGTAGGCAAGTTCACCAAAGAAGGACTGGTGGAACTATCGTATTGCACATCGAAAGCAACACCTGCTTGTGCATTCGTTACGACCAAGGAAAAGACATCACCTGCGGCGAAACTCACAGGCGTGGTCAATGTCGGAAACTGGAAGAAAAACGAACCGCTGCCCGTTGACGCACTGGCCGTAACGGCATTGCTTGTCGCGAAGGTAACACCGTTTTTACGCAGTTGCGCCGAGACCAAGGGCATAAATGGCATCGAGCCCGACTGCACGGTGTAATGCGCCGTCACTTGAGGCGCACCGCTGACCTCAAAGGAATCGGCGAAGGCGGGGGATTGCGTAAACGTGACAGCTCCACCAGCGGTATTGACGACAGGTTTCACCGATATCGCCAACGCGGCCCAGTCTTGCGCGTCGGTTGCCGTAAATGTAGAACGAACCAACCCAGCAGCACCTGGTTTGCGACTCGCTGCGCCCGAAACGTAGTTGATATTGCCTGATGACCAGAGCTGCACCTGACCATCCGTTGTAGTGGTCGTGATTCCTTGACTCGCGCTTCCTTCGTCCAAGGCCGCAGTAGCCAAGACGACTTCACCTGGCTGCGATTGCACATCCACAAAAATGTTGCGACTGCTGGTGTTGAAATTCGAAGCCACGCCACTGAAAGGCTGGGTCTGATTGACTCCCGTGAAAGTGGTCATGCCGACAAGAACCCGCGAGTCCACGTTTGATACATTAATCACCACCTGACCACTATTTGGCATGGTGTAAGAATTGGCCGGATCATTTTTCAGTGTGTAGATGTACGATCGTACCCCTTCACCAGTGTATTGCGTGCCCGCCAGTTCCATCGCACGCCCGGCGAAAGTGATCGATTGAATGGTAGGCGCAAGTCCCGCGAAGGTTGATGTCGTGCCAACGGATACCGTAGCAACCATCAAACGATTGGTCCCCGTGTTGTTGCCGTAGTTGAAACTCATCGTCACGCCGCTGCTCTGGAAAAATGTCGTATTATTCGCGGAAATCGCAGCGAAAACCGGAGCTGCAAGCGTCGATGTCGCCGAAGTGCTCGTGTCAGTCGGCGTTGCTAATGTCGGAGAAATGCGATTCAAACTTCCCGTGGTATCGCCGTCCACACCGTCTGAACGCAGGTAGAGTTGTTTCTGTAGGTTCGGCGCAAGAATCGTCGCACTGTCTGGGCAAGAGTCATTGTATACCGCGTCGACATGCATGCCTTGGATCGTATGCCCCACTTGCACATGCAGGATGTTGTCACCGGGATTAAGACCAGCAGAAGTCGAACTGCTCAAGGCAGTGGTGTTGCGGAAAATCCCTGTATTAACGCCTGTCTCCGTCAACTGAACCACCTCCGCGTCGCCATTGTTTTGGTTCGACACCGTCGCAAGAATGGTTTCCGCAAGTGCCGGATTGAGATTCGAATCGACATCCGACACTGTAACGTAAATGTTGCTGCCGGCCTCATAATTGATCTCAGCACCTAGATTGTCGGTCAGCAATAGCGCGCACTGATTGGTTCCTAAGGCAGGTGGAACAACCACCGTGTTTCTCGCTTCCACTCCCGGATAACCCACGGCAGTGACGATGTTGGTTTTCGTGCCAGCACTGCTCACCAAAACCCGATACTTGATGACTGTGGTCGCTCTGGACTGCAGCAATGGAACGGAAAGACCGCTCTCGTCCATCGGAAATGGCGTTGCACCACTATCGGCGACAGGTGTAGTGTCTCTAGTCGTCGAATTCGCCACGTAATCCATGCCCGAGGGCAACTGGTCGAGCAAAGAAACAGCCGACAAGGAAAACAACGATTTGTTATCCAAGGTCACGGTGTATTCCACGGTATCCCCGATGCTCATGCCGAGAGGAACAACATCGGTCACCACCGCCGCAGTCTTATCGATCACTGGCACAGGCAAATTGGGAGTTGTGTTGCCCAGATCGAGAAACGGTTCGGCCACTCCTGCAGTCGCGGGATCTTGCCCCCAAGCAGCGGTCAACACCGTGCCATCCAGCGAAAACACTCGCATGCCCGTTTGATCATTGTCGGGCTCAAAAATCCGTGTCACGGAAAGCGCCGCCACATCGACGTGGGCATCGTACTGCTGGCCATTCGGCGCAGTCAGTGGACCTGTTCGATCTCCTTGGTAGTCGATGTAAATGCGGGTGTCATCCGCTGCCGTTACCCATACGGGATTGCCATTTTGGCTGCCATCTCGACTTCCTGCACCCCAGCCCACGACAATTTCTGTCGATAAAAAGTCTTGCGGCACCAAGGAATATCCCCAGTCGTGAATGTTGTTCGCTGTGGGGCGCGAACCAACCAGACCAACACCCCAGAAAGGTCGATCATCGGCTTGAAAGAAGCGCGCTGCGGAATTCACTGGCATCAAAAATTGATGCGAACTCTTCGCCGGAATCGAAAGAGAACCCGAGGCAAAACGGGTCGTGAATTGAATGGTCATCGGAGTGTCTTCACGGTTGTAAAGATACACGTAGGTTTCATTGCCATTGTTTGCCGAGCCAACTGGGGCGTAGTAGTCGCTCGACCACTTGCTAATCGGCGGAATGTTGGCACCACGACTTTCGTAGTTTCCTAACACATCGCCATAAAATTGCATGACCTGAACAGGCTTGGTCGATTCAATCGTCGCACCAGCTTTGATGCCCGAGGCAATCAAGTGCGATTCTCCGCGATTCAAATGGACTACCGACGAGGCCGCAGGACCATTGCCGTCCGGATCAACTGTCACCGCTGTGCCATGGTTCGCTGCCATGATGTAGAGCGAGCAGTGCTCAAACATCGAATCAGTCGCTGGAGCAGGAAAAACAATGTCTTCACCAACGGGCAAAACGTAGGAAGTACCCCAGTCATTGGTGGCACGCACTTCGACGGAGTTGGCCAACAGCGGACCAGGAGTGGTGAACCACGCAGCGCGGGTCATAACAATGGCATTGGTTGAACCGAGACGGTCGCGACCATCGAACAGAACATTCGATGCATTTCTCGGCAATGGCACTTGGTTGCGCATGATGATCACAGCTCCTGTGGCAAATGAAGCAGGATCGTTGACGTAACCGGGAGCAACCCCGTTGGCATTGTTTCCGTCCCCCCAAATGCGGGTCGACGATTGCAGCGGATTGCTCAAATCGGTCTCATAACCGTCTTCCCAATGATCGTAGACGATCTTGGTGCCGTTGATCGGAACTGTGATGGCAATCACCGTTTCCGCACGATTGTTGGTATTTGGTGCCAGAATCAAGTAGTCTTGGCGCAGCTGCGCCTCAGGCTGCGGCACAAACCACTCCTGAACCAAAGGCAGTGCCATAGAAGGCAACATCGCCGTTAGCGAGACCACGGCGGCAACGAGATAAGCTCGAATGGGGGGGGTAGAGTTCATCAGCCGATCGGTGTTTTTCGAATAGAGAGCCCCACCAAGCTACGAATCAGTTCCGGCAAAAAATGCCCCAACGCAGCAACATCGTGAATTGTCGGTCGAATCGACCAGATCAACTCATCGTGTGCTTGTTTCGTGCGTTGGTAGCGCGGATCTTCCATCATAGAGGGGGAGCGAGGGGGTGAACGGGGGCAACTGCTTGCGCAATTTTATGACCCGTTTTCGCCCGAAAAATGCCTGAAAACGAGCCATTCGACAAGGAGAAAGGTCGAAAAGCTCGAAAAACCGGCGAAAATTGCAAAAAAATGCACAAAAAATCCAAAAAAAACAGCTTAACCCCACCCATCTGAGGGGTCGATGAAGCAAATTACCGCCAAGTCCATGCACGTATGCAGGCTTCCACAGCGGCCTCGTCTTCTTGGCGCGGAATGCGCGCTTGTGACATCATCGAGATCGCTTTTTCGGCAGCGAAGTGGGCCACACCTCTCGTTGTCCACTTGAGCACCGCCACCATCGCATTCACCGCCATGGCGAGTCCGATGCACCAACTGGCAGGACGCCCCGCCATGATGCCAAAGGTCGCGATCAGCAAGCTAAAGGGCAACACCAACCGCCCCCAAAGATCCACGGTGATTCGCCATTTCACCAGCTGCGCTTGCTCGGCACGAAGCTTCTCATACGCGGCCAATAGTGCGATCTCTGCCAATACAGAGGCCTGTCGACCCTCTTGAAGGCGCTGCCGCAGTTTGCCAGCGTAAGACAACTTTGCGGCGAAATCGGCACCGCTGATCCTACAGTCCACCGCTCCATGCTTAGCCAAGACGCCATCACCAAGAAACCTGCGAGCCAACCAGTAGATCGCAATCGGCAATAAGGAGACGAGAATCAGTATTTTTCCCATGGGCTGAGTTCGATGCTACGCTGCATGCCACAAAACGCAAGCGCACTTCGCGCTGCGCGCTGTCCCATGGCGAAACAACCTTGCATCAAGTATCCTCCCGTGGGGGCTTCCCAGTCGACCATTTCACCTGCCGCAAAAACGCCCGGCCACTGTTGCAGGGAAAGATCCGGCGCCAACTCTTGCCATGAAATTCCCCCAGCGGACGATATCGCCTCTTCCACAGGTCGCGAATTTTTCAAGCGCACGCCCACTGCTTTGACGAGTCGAACCAGCTCTTCCACACGAATCACCCCCATGTCCCGCGCTTTCTCCCTAAAAAGTGCCGTTGCCGCCTCTCCTAAACGCCATCGCTTCACAGCAGAGTTGAGGAGATCGGAGGAACAGAGATCGGAGGAACAGAATGCCATTTTCTCTCGCAATTGCTCTGCGGTGGCATCCGGCTTGAGATCGATCGTCAACATGGGCTCCGCCATGGAACGCAAGGCGGGTCCCAATTGGTAAATGATTCCTCCTTCGATGCCATAGCGAGTCACCATCAATTCTCCTTTGACCTTCTCTGCGCCAACACTTGCCATCGCATTTTTGATGGGTTTGCCCTCGACCGCGAGCATTTCGGTCGACCATTCGACCTCCCAACCGCAGTTGGCCGACTGCCATGGCGTCACTTTCACGCCGAGACTTTCCATGGTTTCACGCCATCGGCCATCGGACCCGGTGATCGACCACGACGCCCCACCCATGGCAAAAATCACGGCATCGGCTTCGACCTCGCTGCCTCCCGTTTCGACTTCGAATTGAAGCCGCCAGCGATGGCTAGAACCCACGCGCTCGATCCCCCGCCAGCGATGTTTCATGCAAAAGACCACGCCTTGCTCACGCAAGCGTGCAACCCATCGCCGCAACAAGGGAGCGGCTTTCATTTCGCGTGGATAGACTCGACCCGTCCTTTGCTCAAAAGTCTCAATCCCCAGCCCTGCGGCCCAATTGCGCAACATCGAAGGGGAAAACTCCGCCAAGCACTGCGCCCACCAATGCGCTTCGACTCCTTCGCTGCGGTAGCGTGTGACAAAGGTCTCGATGTCTTCACCGTGGGTCAGATTCAAACCACCGCGCCCGGCAACAAGCAATTTACGACCAACGGAAGCCTTGGCCTCATACAGGGTAACCCTCGCCCCGCCCGTGGCAGCGACTTCCGCCGCGATGAGCCCTGCAGGCCCACCACCGATCACTACCACATGCGGCCTGTCTTGTTCATTCATCTGCCCAGACGGTAAAAACCTGCGCCGATTCTGTCAACCCAGCTCAGCGTCGACCACCTTCCAGCCGCGTCGCAAAAAAAAGATCGGCATACTGGCGTAACTCAGTCTTGCCATTGTCGGCCATTCCTGACATCTATCGTCGTGTAAATCAAGATTTCATCTCATTATGAACGAATCATCTACCTCATCGGGATTTTCCCCCAGCCCATCCGTGGCTCAAGCCGCTCAGGACCTTCGCGCAGCTGCAGAAGGTAAAATCAAAGACCTCGCCGAACAGGCCTTTGCCGCGAAAGATCGCGCCCTCGAGGGTGCTGCGCAACTGCGCGACATCACCGCAGAGAAAGCCCGTGAAGCACGCGCTGTCGCCACAGAAAAAGCCGCTTATCTGCGCGATGCCGCGCAAGAACAGTGGGACGATACCCGTGAGCGGGCCCGCGAATGGCACACGCAAGCCGAAGACTACGTGCGCGAACATCCCACCAAGTGCGTTCTCGGAGCACTGGGCGTGGGCTTTCTCATCGGCCTCATCGCCCGCCGCTAACTCCGCCACCGCATGCGCGAGCTACCTCCTCAGCACCCCGCCCAAGATGCTCCCAGCGATTGGCAATCTGCCGTCGCTGAGCTCATCGCCGCACGCGTGGAACTGATCCGCTACGAATCTCAAGATGTGGCGCGCACTCTCGCGCAAAAAACTCGCATCACTGTGCTGCTGGTATTGTGCGCAGCCTTGGGCTGGCAGTTGCTGCTCGCCGCCGTGATTGGGCTCGTATCGCACTTCACCTCGTTTCCCTGGTGGGGCACGGCACTCGCTCTCGGATTCGCTCATCTGATCGGCGCGCTGATCGCTGTTGCCCGACTCCGCCAACCTTCACCACCCGCTTTTCCTCTCACGAAGGAAGAATTTTCCCGTGACCGACTATGGATGCAAAGCTTCAAGACCCCAAAATCCAAGCTCTGATTGCGCGCAATCAGCAAGCTCGTCGCGCCCTCGGCACACACCTCGTTCGCCTGCAACGCGCCGTGGACCTGCCATTGCGCCTGAGCGATAGCTTGCGCAGCCATCGCAGTTGGTGGATCGCGGGCTCGGCTGCAGTCGGCGTCTTGGCCAGCTCTCTGTTCCGCCGCACGCCCTCGCCCAGCACCACCCACACCTCTGCCCCTGCAAAAAAAAACGGCCTACTCGCCTTCGCTCTCACGACGGCTGTGGGTCTCGCCAAACCCGCCATCAAATCGTGGGTTCTGAGCGAACTGCAAAAACGCCTTTTGCCCAATCGTTCTGCAAGCAAAAAACCCATCTGGCCGCGCTAAATCCCCGATTTCTCGCGGCTTGCCCCACTTACCTCGCAAAACCTTCTCATGTCACACGTTGTTCTCGATCACGTCGACCAATACCTGCGCCTCGGCCAAGAGTATGGTGCCTCGGATGTTCACCTCGCCACAGGATTTCCTCCCGCTTGGCGTCGGGTCGGCCAATTGCTGCCGATCTGGGATGACCACCCCCCTCTCACCGCAGAGGATACTCTCAAACTCACCCAATCATTCCTCGGTGAATCTGAATGGAAACGACTCGAGGAAAAGGGCGATGTCGATTTCGCTTACGACAACGGCGAAGGCCGATTCCGTGCCTCGGTGGTTCGTCAACGCCTGGGCCTCGATATGGTCTTCCGGATCATCAATACCAAAATCCGCTCGATCGAGGAAATCGGCCTGCCGGGCGAACACATTTTGCCGCTCACCCGCTACCACAACGGACTCGTGCTCGTCACCGGCGCCGTGGGCTCAGGAAAATCCACCACTCTGGCGGCTTTGCTCGATTTCATCAATCGCGACCGCGAGGATCACATTCTCACGCTCGAAGACCCCATCGAATACGTCTACGAATCGCAAAGCTGCCACGTCAGCCAACGCGAGGTGCACCTGCACACGGCTTCGTTCTCGAAAGCCCTGCGCGCCGCTCTGCGCGAGGACCCCGATATCATCATGGTCGGCGAAATGCGTGACCTCGAAACCATCCAACTCGCCCTCACCGCGGCGGAAACGGGCCACTTGGTGCTCGGCACTCTGCACACCGGCAATGCCCCCCGCACGCTGGATCGAATTCTCGATGTTTTCCCCAATGATCAGCGCGAACAAATCCGCATCATGGTCGCGGAATCACTGCGCGGCATTCTCTCTCAACAACTCGTCCCCAAAGCCGATGGCTCGGGCCGCACGCTGGCGCTAGAAATTCTGGTCAATACCCCCGCCGTCGCCAATTGCATTCGCGAAGGAAAAACGTTCATGCTCCCCGGCATCATGCAAACCGGAAAAAATGTCGGCATGGTCACGATGGATGAATCTCTGCGCCGACTCTATGTTCAGGGCATCATCTCCGCCGAGGATTGCCTCTACCGCGCGGTCGATAAGGTCCAAATGCGCGAATATCTCAAATCCTAACCTGCTCTTTTCTCATGCCTCGCATTGATTCTTTTTTCCAATACCTGATCGACGTCAAAGGCTCGGACCTCCACCTCGCGGAAGGTCAGCCACCCAAGGTCCGCGTCCACGGCGGCATTCGACCGATTCCCGATCAGCCGATTCTCGCCGGCGATGACTTCCGCGACTTGCTCGGCGAAATCTGTGACCCCAAGGCGTTCCAAACCTTCCTCGAAACCGGCGATCTCGACTTCGCCTACACCATGGACGAAGCATCGCGCTTCCGCTGCAATTTCCTCAAACAAAAAAATGGCCTCGGCGCGGTGTTTCGACTCATCCCTACCGATATCATGTCGCTCGAATCGCTCGGCGTGCCGGCTGTGGTGAAGGAATTTGCGCAAATGCGCTCGGGACTCGTCCTTGTCACAGGACCGACCGGTTCGGGAAAATCGACCACGCTCGCCGCGCTGCTCGATTACATTAATACGAATTTTACCCGACACATCATCACGGTCGAGGAACCCATTGAGTTTGTTCATCGCAACAAACGCTCGCTGATTACGCAACGGGAAGTGCCGATTCAAACTCCCAGCTTTGCCGACGGACTGCGCGCCGCTTTGCGCGAAGATACCGATATCGTGCTGGTCGGCGAAATGCGTGACCTCGAGACGATCTCGCTCGCTCTCACCGCTGCCGAAACCGGACTACTGGTCTTTGGCACACTGCATACGAACAACGCTCGCAAGACGGTTGACCGGATCATCGACGTCTTCCCCGCCGACCAACAATCGCAGGTGCGAACCATGCTCGCCGCCTCGCTGCGCGGTGTGCTTGCTCAGTTGCTCTGCCGACGCGTTGACAAGCCTGGCCGCGTCGCGGTGCACGAAATCATGTTCGCCACGCCCGCTGTTTCTGCCATCATTCGCGAAGGTGCCACGCAAAAGCTCAACGACGTCATCACTGGCGGCAAGGGCGAGGGCATGCAGTTTATGGATGAATCGATCTGGCAAAAACTCTGCGAGGGAATCATTTCGCCTCAGGAAGCCTACATGAAGTCGATCGATAAAAATCGCTTCAAAAAATTCCTCCCCGCCGAGCACGCGAATCTGGGCAATGCCTCGGGCGAAGCGCAATAAAAGGCATCGACCCGATGTTTTGTCGGACTCCATCGCTTGCACCACATTTTTCTCATGATCGTTGTCAATCAAGAACCCATCGACCCCGCGCTGATCGAAGACGCCTTTCAGCGCATCAAGACGCATGCCGAATTGATGACGGAAGTCTCCTGCTGCGAGCGCGATGAGGAATTTCTCGCCCAAGCCGAGGAGGAGGTGATCGATGGCATTTTGCTGGCCCAAGAAGCCGAACGTCGATTCCCTAAGCTCGATCCCGACCGCGTGAAGCAGTCGATGGAAAAAGCCCTGCGTCAATGGCGCGACAATGGAGCATCGTGGGAACTGATCGAAACGCATCACAGCGCCATCCATCAAGAAACCACTGCCTCGCTGCGCATGGAGTGCTTCACCGAAGAACTCTTTCGCGACATCGCCGAGCCCAGCGACGAGGAGATTTCTCACTACTACCAAGAACATCGTTTCGACTTCTTCCAAGCCCCCGCTGTTCACGCGCTGCACTTGCTGCGCTTCCCCGATCACGCGCAGCCTTGGAAAGAATATGCCTTCTTGCTCGATCTCCGACAGCAGGTGCTTGCGGGGGCCGATTTCGCCACACTCGCCCGCGAGCATACGCAAAAAAGCACCAAGGAAATCGATCTCGATTGGGTGCCCATGGAACGCATTCTTCATCCCTTCGAGGCGATTTTGTTTTCGCTTCAAGAGAAAGAAGTGAGTCCCATCATCAGTCACGAGAACGCCTTGCACCTCGTCTATCCGCTCGAAGTCCGACCCGCCCTTCAGCCTCCGCTCGAAGAAAAACGCGAGGAAATCCGCCATCGCCTCATCAGCGAAAGGAAACAAGCCATTCTCAAAAACCTCGCCCAAGAACTTCGCGCTCAAGCCATCATCGAACGCCAAGGCTCATCCCTCGCAGGACCACCAGAGGATGCCTGATACGGACTTGCTTTTTCTGCATCCTCGAGAAATGCACTAAGGAACCAGTGACCCAAAATCATCACCATCCCAGAAGGATGTCTGAAGGGATCCGGTGGTTGGAAACCCACCTGCGTTCAGCACCAGCGGATACGCCCAAAAAATCATCTACGCACCCCGGCAGAGGGCCATATCTTCGTATGTCTAGTATCCCTTCAGAAAGACGCAACAGCAGCCTCATGTGTCATACCACTTCACCTAGAATCCGCAGTTCAATTCAAATCAAGCTGGAACTGACCACTGATTCCACTGATTTACAATGATGATTCTTGATAAATCGATCCCCGAATGGCACGGCACAAGTGTAATCGAGCATGGCAGCATCAACATGGGGCTCAATCATGGTTTATCCCAATGTTGTGAGCATCGTTTTGCAGAGGAAAACACCAACGCGAAACTTCTGCATCCCGGAGGGATGGCAGCTTGTAGCCGGTGGTTGAGTCCAACGGGCGATACCACCGGAAAACACGCATTGGCATCCAGCATCCTGAAGGGATGCCAGACTTGCGGCAACACGCCCCCCCCTGCCGGGTGCACCATTTTTTTGGGGGGTGACATGATCCGACTGTGTCGAACACGCGGGCGTTCTCGACCATCGTCAACCACCTTTCATCTCTTCGGGAGGAGAAAATGTTTATGGAACTGCCTCGCATCGATTTGCAGAGGAAACACTAACACGAAACTTCTGCATCCCGGAGGGATGGCAGCTTGTAGCCGGTCGTTGAGTCCAACGGGCGATACCACCGGAAAACACGCCTCGGCATCCTGCATCCTGAAGGGATGCCAGACCTGTGGAAGTGATCAACAAATGACCTCTCACATTTTTTTCATAGCGGATGGATGTCAGACATAATCGCGCATCCTATCCAAAATTTCCCCATGATGAATCGAGGGGTTCTGTTGACCGCATACTCAAAAATCATGAACTTTTCCGCATCGATCCATGGATTTCATCACCGAATCTGACCTCATTTAGGCATTCATTTTTCATTGATAATTCAACGTTTACAGCCTAACAAAAATCAAAATGTTACCAAGCGAGGACTGACCCCTGAGATGACCCCTGAGACGTATCGCGGTGCAACATCTATCCACCCACCGCGTAGCGGTGATGGACCATAGCCGTGGGTTTCAACCCACGGAACCGAACGCCCGCACCATATCCCGTGTCGCGTCGCGACACCGGAACGGCTTCTCCCACCTGTGATCCCTACAACCTCTATACTCTATTTATGCTCTGTCGCGACAGGTATCTATCAAGGTAGCACCGGTTAAAGCTTCTAGTGCTCCTGTTGCAGCACCTGCAGCAGACCAATAAACCTCTTCAAAGTAGCTCATTTCATGATTCAGCAAATGCTGGAATGCGGCTGTCCAAGCCCCACTAGCAAACTTGCCCCCACCAAATGCGGATACAGTGCCTCCGATGATACCTGCGACGGCAGTTCTTCCGACGACTCCTGTGAGGTTATTTCCTTTGAATGCGCTGTAGAGTCCTGTGTGAACCGCTGCAGCTCCTGTTGCTGCAGAGAGGAATCCATCTTGGAATTTCCCTCCCAGGGCTTCGTTGGCCGCTCCGCCAACTACGCCATGTCCGACGACGTGTGCCAGCTTTCCACCCAACGTGGCTGCCGACTCCATCGCGTGCAGTGGACCAGAGCTGATGGCTCCTTGAATAGCTCCGACGGCGGCGCCGCGCAACACATCTCCGAGATCGCCACCTGCCATTGCGGCATTTACTCCTCCCATGATCCCTCCAGCTACCGCAGCCATGCCTACCTGAAACGTTGCGTAGGACATTCCCACAATTGTTCCGCCAACGCCCGCTACGATTCCTGAAAAGATCGCGCCCAAGAATGCCTGGCCTCCCGGCGTGAACATGAGGATCGCGCCTAGTGCTATACTCACGACACTGCGCCAATTTTCTTTCACCCAACTCCCGATCTTGTGGAAAGCTTTGCTGAGCCAGCTGTAGCCGGTGGGGTCGGTTTTGTTTAATGGGTTGTTGAGGACGTAGCTGTAGCGGTTGAAATTTTGGCTATACTCCGGCACTTGCACGTAGGGATCGGGGCTGAGCATTCTTCCTAGCTCGGCATCG
>RDYF01000080.1 GCA_004293285.1 Verrucomicrobiota bacterium
GAGGTATCACGATTGATCCTTACCGCTTCGGGCGGCCCTTTCCGCAATACTCCTGCGTCGGACTTAGAGCACGTCACGCTCGCCCAAGCATTGAAGCATCCGACTTGGGAAATGGGTCGCAAGATCACGATTGACTCCGCGTCGCTGTTCAACAAGGGCCTAGAGATGATCGAAGCACGCTGGCTTTTTGGCATCGGCATGGATCGCATTGATGTCATTGTTCACCCACAAAGCATCATTCACTCGATGGTGGAGTTCATTGATGGCTCGGTCTTGGCGCAGATGAGCCACACGGACATGTGTTTCCCGATCCAATACGCTCTCACTTGGCCGCGCCGCGTCCGCGGTGGATTGCGTCCACTGCGATTTGAAGAATTGGCGAAACTGGAGTTCATCGCCCCACGCGAAGACGATTTTCCCGCCCTGCGCCTTGCTCGCACGGCAGGTTTGACGGGAGGAACCTTGCCTGCCGTCTACAATGCGGCGAATGAAATTGCGGTCGATGCCTTCATCGCCGGTCGCATCCCCTTCCCCGGCATCTGGCGCACGGTCGAAAAAACCATGCTCGCCCACAATACCCAATCGGCCCATGAACTGGAACCCATCATCGAGGCCGATGCCTGGGCTCGTTCTTTCGCTCAATCCCTACTGCCCAGTTGATTCGACTTTTCGGCATTCGCGACAAAAAGAATTGCTCCCTGCCACGTTTCTCTCTACAACCCCGCCAGACGTTTTAGCCATTTGACCAACATGCCTCACGCGACCCTTCTCAAATATCCCGGCACCAATTGCGATGCAGAAACCGCCCGAGCCCTGCAACTCGTGGGTTTCACCACTTCCATCGTGCCCATCGCGAATGCCACGGTGGCGGAAATTGAAAAGTCGCAGTTGGTTATGTTTTCCGGCGGCTTCAGCTACGGCGACTACGTCATGTCGGGTCGCCTGGCCCAGTTGGTCACGGAATCGAAATTGGGCGACGCCATCCAAAATCACCACGCCCGCGGCGGTTTCACGTTTGGCATTTGCAATGGTTTTCAAATCCTTACCAAACTCGGCATTCTTCCCACAGGAAGCCTGATCGACAACACCACGGAGCGCTTTGTTTGCCGCTGGGCCAAGCTGCAAGTCAAAAATAGCTCCAGCCCTTATCTGCAAGGTCTTCCAGAAGAGTTCGAACTCCCCGTCGCTCACGCCGAAGGACGCTTTGTGACTTTCGCCGGCGATGCCGAAAAGTATCTCGCCGAGGGCCAAGTGGCACTCACCTATGCCGAAAATTTCAACGGCTCCACGCTCGCCATCGCTGGTCTGCAAGACTCGACAGGTCGCGCCTTTGGCCTGATGCCACACCCCGAGCGCTTCATTCAGAAAAACCACCACTACGATCCCGATTGGAATCTGACGCCGGACTACGGCTGGGGGTATTACATGTTCAAGAGCCTCGCCTCGGCTCTGCGCTGAGAACTCTTACGCGGCATCAACCCTGATACCGCGAAAGCCAATGCGCGTAGGGCGCGGGCAGCACCCAAGCAGCATTTTCTTCGCCCAAAGCCTGAGCAGCGAAATACGACCAGTGCGGATTGGCCAAGTGGGCCCGACCGATCAATGCCACATCGAGCTGACCCGATGCGATTGCATCATTCGCGACTGCTGGATCTTGGAAACCCCACGCCGAGGACACCGGGATCTGAGCTTCACGACGGATCTCTTCTGCCACAGGCCCAAGAAATGCTGGCCCCCATGGGATGTTTGCATCGGGCGTAGAGAATCCGACGCTCACACTCAACAAATCAAGCCCCTCAGCGCGGAGGATCTTGGCAAGCTCTACCGATTCGGCCATCGTTTCTTCATCATAACCATCGTATTCGATCACCCCGTAGCGCGCGGTCAGCGGCAAATGCGCTGGCCACACGGCACGCACAGCACGCAAGGTTTCGATGAGGTAACGACTCCGATTTTCGAAACTGCCTCCGTAAGCATCATTACGATGATTGGCGTGTCGCGACATGAAACTTTGCCCCAGATAGCCATGGGCAAAATGCAGCTCCAGCCATTCAAATCCCGCCTCGAGCGCCCGACGTGCCGCCGCAACGAAATCGGCTTGCACCCGCGCGATATCAGCTAAGCTCATCTCACGGGGCACACGCGATAGCCCACCGCCAAATGCGACCGCCGAGGGCGAAATGGTTTCCCACGCACTTGGATCCTCGATCGCCATGTGATCATCGCCTTCCCAAGGACGATTCGCGCTCGCCTTGCGCCCTGCGTGAGCGATCTGGATGCCGGGCACCGCTCCCGCTGCCCGAATCGCTGCAGCAATCGGCGCCATGGCACTGGCTTGCTCATCCGACCACAATCCCGTGCAACCAGGGCTGATCCGACCCTCCGGGGCCACAGCCGTCGCCTCTACAACGACCAACCCTGCACCGCCGCGAGCCAGACTAGCGTAGTGCGACAAATGCCAATCGTTGACCAAACCCTCCTCGGCTCGGTATTGACACATCGGCGGCACGCCAATGCGGTTGCGTAAGGTGACGGACTTGAGGGAATACGGAGAAAAAAGAGCAGACATACCGAATGGGAAAGGTCCTATTCATAAACGAGATGCCGCGCTCTGTCAAATCAACCTGAGCCCTCATCACTTCACGGCGATCAAGCAAGGGAAAGCCATGCTCTTTAAGGCAGACCAAGGAGAATTGTTTGTCTCGATGGAGGGAAGCCGAGTTGACAGAATTTCAGAATTTTCAGAATTTCCCCAGAAGGAGATGAGCCCCATCTTTTGGAATTCTGAACAAAGCGGTATCGGACTGTTGAGTCTCGGGATGATTTTCATGACAAAATTCTGAAAATTCTGAAATTCTGTCAAAACCAGTCTCGATGGCCGGTTGCGTTCCTCTCATGGGAGATTCGCTCCCTAGCTTGATCCCCTGCTCATCACTTCACGCCATTTTACCGATCTTGCGCCACTTTTTGAAAAATGCGCTTGCATTTCCGTCATTTCTGCCCCTAGTCACTTTCTCAACAAACGCAGTTCCATTGCCCTAACACAGCTTCAGCCACCGACTCCATGGGAAAAATTCTGATCATTGCCGAAAAACCGAGTGTCATGACCGACCTCAGCCGCGCCCTTGCTAAGCCTCTCGGGAAGTTTGAAAAAGAAGGCAGTGGCCGCGATACTTGGTTCGAGAACGACCAAGCCATCATCACCTCGGCCGTCGGCCACTTGATTGAGCTGCGCATGCCCACAGGGCCGAATGGCAAGAATCTGCCGTGGAAGTTTGATGTGCTCCCCGCGATTCCGCCGCAGTTTGAGCTCGACCCGATCGCAGATAGTGAGAGTCGCCTGAAACAAGTGCTGAAATTGGCCAAGCGCAAAGATGTTTCCGAAATCATCAACGCCTGCGATGCCGGCCGCGAGGGGGAACTGATTTTCCGCTACATCATCGAATACGGAAAAATCGACAAACCGGTGAAACGCTTGTGGATGCAGTCGATGACCCAAAACGCCATCCTCGAAGCATGGCAAAATCTGCGCCCGTCTTCGGCGATGCGACACCTCGCCGATGCGGCAAAGTGCCGCTCGGAGGCCGATTGGTTGGTCGGACTCAACTCCACGCGCGCCTTGACTTGCTTCCGCTCGCGCCACGGTGGCTTTAACATCACCGCTGCGGGCCGTGTGCAAACCCCTACTCTGTCGATCCTCGCGCAACGCGAAGCGGAGATTCAAGCTTTTGTCCCGCAATCGTATTGGGAAGTCGCCGCACTATTCCAAGTCAGCAAGGGCAATTACCCCGCCACGTGGATCGATGAGTCTTGGAAAAAGGACGAGTCGCACCCCCATAGCAAAGCCGAACGCATTTGGGATTCGAACACGGCTGAAGAAATCAAACAACGCTGTCTTGGCAAAGCTGGTGTTGCCTCGGAGGAAACGAAGCCGCAATCGCAAATCGCTCCCCAACTCTACGACCTCACTTCGCTGCAGCGCGATGCTTCTTCTCGACTCGGTCTCTCGGCCAAAGCGACACTGCAAATCGCTCAAGCGCTCTATGAAAAGCACAAGATGCTCACCTATCCGCGAACGGATTCGAAGTATCTGCCCGAAGACTACATCGGCACCGTGCGCAAGACGCTTGGCGAAATCGCGGACGGTTTTGCACCACTGGCTCCTTACGCCCAGGCCGTGCTGCAAGGCAATCAACCCGGCGGCCCGCAATTGACGAAAAGCAAGCGCGTGTTTGATGACAAGAAAGTCAGCGATCACTTCGCCATCATTCCTACCGGAGCATTCAGCAAGCTCAATGATCTGGAAGCGAAGGTCTATGACCTGGTCGCCAAACGCTTCATCGCGGTTTTTTACCCTGCCGCCGAATTCGAACTGACCCGCCGCTACACGCGCATCACGCACTCGCCCACGCTCACGGATACTTTCCTCACCACTGGCAAAGTTTTGACCAAGCCCGGATGGATGGAAGTCTACGGTCGCCGCGTCGGCGTCGCCGCGAATAAGGATGAACTGGTCGGGATCTCCGCCGGAGAGAAGGCCCAAGCGCTCGAAGTCGAGGTCAAGGCCGATGCCACCAAACCTCCTGCTCGCTTTAATGAAGCCACACTGCTCTCGGCAATGGAAGGCGCAGGCAAATTGGTCGATGACGAGGCACTCGCCGAAGCGATGTCGGAACGAGGTCTCGGCACACCCGCTACTCGTGCCGCGATCATTGAAGGCCTGATTGCGCAAAAATATCTCGCACGCGATGGTCGCGACCTGCATGTCACTCCCAATGGCATGACCTTGATCCGCTTGGTGCGCGAAATGAAAATCGATGGACTCAGCTCCCCTGCTCTTACGGGCGATTGGGAATACAAACTGCGACAAATGGAACAAGGCGAGTTGTCGCGCGATGTCTTCATGAAGGAGATTGAAGCCTACACTCGTGAAATTGTGGAAAAAGCCCGCAGTCATGCCGAAGCCTCGAAAGGCCGCAGTTTCCCCGACCTCGCCGCGCCTTGCCCACGCTGCGGTGCTGCGGCGTTGAAGCAAACGGATGCCACGTATGAGTGTCGCACGCCCGATTGCAAGTTCTCGATCAAGAAGCACATCGCCTCACGCGAAATCTCGATGGATGAAGCGCGTGAACTTCTCACCAAAGGCATCGTCGGTCCGCTCACAGGATTCAAGTCGCGCTTCAACAAGCCCTTCGATGCCTCGCTGAAGCTTGATGATAAGTTCAAGATCAATTTCCAATTCGATCAAGACGATCCCGATACCAAGGTCGAGCTGACCGAGGAAATGATCGTCGGCACCGCCGTGCTCGCCGATGGCACGAATGCCAAAGTCTATCAAACGGAAAAGGCCTACTACGTGCCCGCGATCGTTACGCCGAAGGACAAGGATGGACTGCGCATTGGTCGAGCCATTTTGCAAAAAGAACTTCCTGCCGAGGAAATTCTGAAATTGCTCAGCGAAGGCAAGACGAACTTGCTGAAGGGATTTGTGTCGAACAAAACCAAGCGCAAGTTCGATGCTTATCTGCAGCTCGATCCGAAGACCTATCAAATCGGCTTTGACTTCCCCGAGCGCGAACCGCGTTTCCCGAAAAAAGCCGCAACTGGCCCCGCAACAGGAGCCGAAGCTGCTCCGGTAGCGAAAAAGGCCGCGAAAAAATCTGCCAAGAAGGCTGCGAAAAAATCACCGAAAAGCTGAACAAGCCAAGCACTCTCCTCAGCGTCGATAGTGCTGAAATGGATAGGACTGAATCACCGCGTGGAGATAGCTCTGCACCCGGTGATCGTGTTTTGCCGCGTAGGCCACGATTTGATCGATCGCAGGTTTGTCGTAGTAGTCGAGCCCACGCCCTAACGCGAAGGTGAGCAATTTTGCCGCGAAAGCCCGATGAAATTCATCGACGCGCTGCCCCGCAATCAATCGCGCCAGCGCTGCGGGGGAATCGACCGTTTCTCCGGTCGAAAGCTGACCGCGCGTATCGATGTCGGGACCACGGAAACGACCATCGACATCGAATCCCTCGAAGGCAAAACCGATGCCATCCATCAACTTGTGACACGAAGCACAAGCAGGATCTTTGCGATGCGTTTCAAGCTGCTGTCGCAGTGTCGCGGCACTCTGTCCATGCTTCGCCGCAGGCAGCGATGGCACGTTCGGCGGTGGTGGCGGTGGCGCGGCATCGAGCAAGGTCTCGAGCACCCATTTCCCGCGCTTCACCGGTGAAGTCCGATTCGGATTGGATGTGACGGCCAATATCGCTGCATGCGTGAGCACTCCCCGACGTTGCTGCTGGGCCAAGCTGACTTTGCGAAAGGTTTCTCCCTGGATCTGCGGGATGCCGTAGTGCTGCGCTAAGCGCTCGTTGACGAAGGTATAATCGGCATCGATCAAGCGCGTGATCGGCTGGTTATTGCGCAGCAGATCATCGCAGAACCGACGCGTTTCTTCGACGAAGTCTTTGCGCAGTTGTCGCGCCGATGGATAAAGCTGTTTGTCGATGGGAATGAAGGCGACGTCTTGGTACTGCAGCCATTGCGCAAAAAAGCGCTCGATCAAGGCACTGGATTTGGGGCTGCGTATCATGCGCTCGACTTCGCGCTGTGCATTCTGCCGCAGTTGCTTTTGCGCCGCGAGGGATAAGGTCGAATCCTCCGGCGCGGAGCTCCAGAGGAAATAGGAAATGCGCGACGCCAAGGCGAGCTCGGGCACGGGCAAGATCGTGCCGGGTTTTTCTTTGGCATAAACGGCATGCATTTCGCGAAACAAAAACTGCGGGGATACCATCGCTGCCTCGAAGGCAACTCGCAGGGATTCTTCGAGGCTTTGCTGCGGTGATCGCTGGGATTTCGCTAACGCCGCATAGCGCGCAATTTCCTCGTTGGCCACTGGCCGACGGAAGGCTCGCGAGAGAAAATGGCGCAACGCAAGAGCCGCATAGGCCTCATCGCCCATGGCACTCGGACGCTCGGGGAAGAACGCCGGGCGAGCGACATCTGACTTGATGGGCCCTAGAACGCTGACTTGATGGATCAGCAAATTCCGATCTTTTTTCGTCGCTTCTTCGTAGTAATCATTGAGAAATTCTATCGCCACGGTCTGCTCACCTGCCTTGCCTTCGAGCTCGAGCGAGAAGTATTTCGGCTTGTTGTCCGCCAGGGAAATGGTCTTGGTCTGTGAGCCGAAGCTCAATCGCGCTTTGACGCGGTCTGGACCTGCTTGCTGTCCGCTGATGTAAAACACCGCCCGATGACGCCCCGCCTCGAGCCGAACATTGCGGTGGAGGCGTCGGTTGCTCGGAATCACAATGTGTTGGGCGTATTTCTCGTATTGCCCTTGAAAACTCTCTCTTGGCAATTTTTGGCGCGGCGGCTGTGCCTTGCGATAGGCTTGATCCAGCGCTTGCGATGCCGCCGTGAGGTAGGAGTCGAGGTGGGTCGGTGATAGCGTGAGCACATCGGCGATGTTGTCAAAACCATAGCCCGCATCGTCGGGCGGCAGTAGCTGGATGTCGGGAGTGACGCCAATCAAGTCGCGCACGGTATTGCGATATTCGAAGCGATTCAATCGACGCAGCGTCACGCGCCCGGGATCGGGGTTGTTGGGATCGACAGGAAAAACGGCCGCGTCGATCCATGCGATGAGCTTTTTCCTCTCGTCCGATGTCGGCTGATCGCGATCGGGCGGCGGCATGAGCTCGTAGGCCAAGTTTTCGCGAACGCGCTTCCACGCATCACGCTTGGCTTGCATCGATGCCACATCGGGAAAGGCATCGAAGCTGAAGTCGCCTTTTTTGATGCCATCCGCATGACAATCGAAGCAGTAGCTTTCTAAAATCGGCACGATTTCGCTCTGCCACTGCCGCTGCACATCAGCAACACACGGAGCGGAAGCTAGCATCATGACCAACAGCCATTTCATCGAACCATCATTACGCAAGAATGAGTCGAGAGCTTTCAAAATCGATGCCGAAATCGCGCGAGATCGATCACATTTTCGCAGATCGCTACGCCTTCTTTCTCTAACAAGATTTTCTTTTGCATCCATGCATCACCACGGGTTTTTCCAAAAAACCCACCAATCTTCCCATGACTGGCCACCACCCGATGACACGGCACTTGTGGCGCGTAGGGATTGCGCCGCAGTGCTTGCCCTACCGCACGCGGTGAAGAACCTCCGAGCGCCTGGGCGATGTCACCATAGGTCACGACTTTCCCGCGAGGAATTTGCCTCACCAGGTCATAGACGCGCTGCGCAAAAATTGAGGGCTTGTCATCTCGATCCACTTCTCTAGGATAGCGCTGATTTTCTTCCCATGCCAATGAAACTTTCTCTTTCCTTTCTCGCTGTGCTCGGTGTTTCCTGCTGGGCGGATGATCTCGACTTCGGCGTCGCGAAGCTGCAATGGCATTCGTATGACAATCACGACTCGGAACGTGGCGCTACCGACTTGCAGTTCGATCAGTGGCGCTTGCAGTCGCCTCTGCATCAACCACTGTCGCTAACAAAGGACTGGTATCTCCTCAGTGGAGCACGCTATGAACAAATTCATCTCGATGGCCCAAGCGCCACGGGGGCGGCTTTTGAAGAAGATTTGCATCTGCTCGAATTGCCTATGGTTCTGCTCTATCGCCCGGAAGGCAGCGATTGGAGCTACAACGCCCGCATCAGCCCAGGTCTATCGAGCGATCTCGATTCGATCACGACCGATGACATGTTTGTCGACGCCCGCCTCGGTGGCAATTACCGTTGGAATGAAAAGAATCTTGGCTTTGTCTATCAAGCAAATGACCAACTACGCCTCCAATGGCGCGGCTTCACCGTGGAAGCCCGCTACCGCGTGATGCCTAGCTGGGTGCTGCGCTTCACCGGAGAAGTGGTTGGCGGTTATTGGAACATCGATACCCCCGATTCGGATTACCTCGCCCTGCAATCCTATCGCATGGGCCTCACTCTCGAACGTGAACTCGCTGAAGATCTCTGGCTCGTCGCTGGCGCCGGTATCACCATGGCGAATGAACTGCGCTGGCAGGACAACGCAAACGACACCATCCGTCGCGATGAATTTGATGGCGGCAGCTACTTCACCTTAGGCTTGCGCTTGCGCGACTGGTGATGCTTCTGCTTCGCCGCTTTTCTTTTGGCTAACTCGTCCCACTGGGTACGACTCACGATGTGCCCCACACAGCTGGGTCGACCACAGAGACAAGGGTGGTCCTCCCATGTTTCGATATCGAACCCATAGTCAAAGGTCAATTCCTCGCCTTTTTTGATGTCGCGCAGGGCATGAATGAAAATGCGCGTATCATCAATCCACGCCTCACAATTTGGCTCGCAGGAATGGTTGATCAAACGCGCCGTGTTCCAAGGTAAATTGCCGTCGAGATCGTATTCGTCATCGACCGTGAAAATGTAGACCGCCGCTTCGCCATGCTCGGCAGCCCGCTCGGCTTGCAAGTTGGCGCGCTTTTCACTCTCTTTTTTGTCGATCAATTCACCAACGTATTCGATGATTTTGTCGTCTTTGGCGATGTCGCAGGTCGCATACACACCTCGACCATGAATCTGTGAGTGTCGCACTTCACACAAATCGCTCTGAGCTTGCTGCCACATTTCCTTCATCCGCCGAATCCATTTTGCGGACTTTGCTGTCTTGTCTTTGCTCTTGCCCATGATCGATGATTATTGCTTGAGAAGTTCTTCTTTTGGTACCACACGCCGCTGAATTTCTGGCAACTCCATGTCCACCGGCAAGCTGATAAACAAACTACGCAGATCTTGCACCGTTAGACCAGCGCCATCGATGAAGGTCCACTCCAGTTTGTTCTTGGTCGCAATCGCAACTTGATAGCCTTTGCTCTCGATCACAAAGGATTCTTGCTGTTGAATTACACGGTAACGCACTTCTGTGGGAATCAACAACAGCCATTTGGTATTGATCAATGTTTCGACTTCTTTGCCATCGACAATCTCCGTCTTTTTGCCGGGAAAAACTTCATACACTTTGGGAAAACCATAGGTCTTGAAGGAAACCATGCTAGTGCCCTGCTTCATCATCTCGGCCAATGCATCATCGAATTGCTTTTCGAGCTGCTGCTCCCCTCCTAACCTCCGACTTAAGCGCTCTTTCCACTGCGGATACATGCGCTCAAGCGATGTCTTCATCTTCCCTAACACGACCTGACGCCCCAGATCGTTGACCGCAGCCACCGCAGAATTCACCACCTCCAAGGGGGCCGTTGTTTGCGCAAAACTGGCAACAGAGAAGAAGATCGTAAAGAAACCAACACCAATCGCTCGCATACCGATGTCTATGCACAGACTCCGTCCAAAGGTCAAGCCTCATCAGACGATAAGAAAATTACGGCGATCAAGCTACGGAAACCCATCCCTCCCCCCGTGGCGGAGGTGTCCCGCCTCCCAGCCCATCTAACTCATCTTATCTCAGAAAAGCACCCTTCATTCCATCGACAAACCACAACCAACAAAAAGCCCCAGCCGCCTGGTTGCCCTGTTCATGACCAAAACGGCTACAAGCCTTCGCCGTTTTCCCATCTCCCTGCCTTTCCCATTTGCCATTCGTAGTTCAAAGTTGGACGTTCCCATTTGCCATTCTCACCGCCCACCGCCCACCGCCCACCGCCTTCCCCATCTCCCATCTCCCATCTCCCATCTCCCATCTCCCATCTCCCATCCCCCCCTCCCCTTGGGGCCATGATACAGATTCCCCCTCACACCAAAGCTGAGAACGGTGACAGCGAAGGGTGATTTTTCTGAGAAAATCACCCTGGAACATGATTCCCACCCACAAATCATTCGCGCCCTGAAGGGGCGAACGGAATTTTTTGGGTGACGTGATCCAACGGCATTAAACACACGCACGTTCTCGACCTTCGCCAACCACCTTTCATCCCTTCGGGATGAGAAAATACTGATCCTATCTCGCATCATTTTGCAAAGGACGGAGGGATGGCATCTTGTAGCCGGTGGTTGAGCCCATGGGCGATACCACCGGAAAAAACGCCTCGGCATCCAGCATCCTAAAGGGATGCCAGACTTGTGGCAACACGACACCCCTTCCGGTAACATGACCCGATGGAGTCATGCGCCCGAACGTTCTCGACCACCCGCTACCACCGTTCATTCCTTCAGGATGAGGCAATGCTTAAAAATCTCTGAT
>RDYF01000205.1 GCA_004293285.1 Verrucomicrobiota bacterium
GACGCCGCTTCTTTTCGCTGGCTGGATCGCTGGCATCATCACCAGCGGCGCAGCGATGGCGCTGCCTTTTGCGCTGCTATCGGATAGCGTCGATTACGGCGAATGGAAAACCGGCGTGCGTGCGGCAGGTCTGCTCACTGCCGTGGGTGCCGCTTTTTGTCTCAAAGCCGGTAGCGGTCTCGGCGGCGCACTTCCCGCTTGGATCTTGGAAGCGACCGGTTATGTCGCGAATCAGGCCCAAACGCCACAAGCACTTCTCGGCATTGAAGTCGGCTTCATCTGGCTGCCCGCAGGCTTTTACCTACTCGCTCTCATCCCTGTTTTTTTCTATCGCAAGTTCGAACGCATGGAATCGCAAATCCACGCCGACCTCGCAACCCGACGCTCACTCGCCTCTTCTGATCAACCGTGACTACGACGCCTACGACCCTACCTCTATCGATCGAATCCCAGCAGCATGCTTTGATCTTGGCTGCGGGAAATTTTCGACTGCGTATTGCATTCCCTTCTCCCGCGATCGCTCGGATCACGGTCACGCAAGGCAAGCCCTTTCAGGAGACTGCAAGCCGCATCGTGACCTCGACTCAGTGCTTTACCGATTTCTCCGTAAAGCAAACGGCAGAGCGTTTCACCATCACCACTCCTTGTCTCACGCTCGAGGTATCGCGCGAAACGGCAGCCATTCGATATCTCGATTCGCATGGTCGGCTGTTGGTCGCGGAGGCCGCTCACAGCAAGTCGCTAACACCGAAGGCGATCACCCGCAATGTTTTCGCCAAACAAGCCGCCGTTGCGGCGGATCAAAGCATCGACGGCGCCCGCGCGAAAGCAGGGGAATTCGAAACAGTCTTTGATCGCGAAGTGTTTGAGGCAACGTTAGAATTCGATTGGGCCAAAGACGAAGCTCTCTTCGGTCTCGGCTCCCATGAAGAAGGCGTCGGCAATCTGCGTGGGCAATCTCGACACCTCTATCAACAAAACATGAAAATGGTGGTGCCGCATCTGGTTTCCACCAAAGGCTACAGCCTACTTTGGGATTGCGGTTCGCTGATGACATTTCACGACGACCAAGAAGGCTCGTTTTGGTGGGCCGATGCGGTGGATGAGCTCGACTACTATTTCCTCAACGGTGGTGATTTCGATGGCGTCACACGACTCTATCACGAACTCACCGGACATGCGCCGCTGTTGCCGAAGTGGGCGTTTGGTTTCATCCAATCCAAAGAACGTTACGTCAACGCCGCCGAATTGATCGATGTCGTCAGCGAATACCGTCGTCGCGCCATCCCCTTGGACGGCATTGTGTTAGATTGGAAGTCATGGCCGAATGGGGCTGGTTGGGGACAGAAATCTTTTGATCCCATCCGCTTTCCTGATCCTGCTGCGATGACGGCACAGCTTCATGCGTTAGATGCTCACTTGATGGTTTCGATCTGGCCCATCATGACTGGCGACTGCCCCAATCAGCGGGAAATGCAGGAGCACGATGCCATGCCAACTTTACTGGGATCAAGCGCATCGCGGGCTCTTCGCCCATGGTGTCGATGCCTGGTGGTGCGATTGCACCGAGCCCTTCGAAGCCGACTGGTCTGGTGCACAAAAGCCCGAGCCGGAAGAGCGCATGCGCATCAACACCGAGGCCGCCGCCACGTATCTCGATCGCACACAAATCAACACCTATTCCTTGCCCCATTCGCAAGGCATTTATGAAGGTCAGCGCGCCGCAAGCACTGACAAACGCGTGCTCAATCTCACTCGCTCGTCGTATGCTGGTCAGCATCGCTACGGCACGGTCTGCTGGAATGGCGATATCTGCGCCACATGGGATACCCTGCGCCA
>RDYF01000206.1 GCA_004293285.1 Verrucomicrobiota bacterium
GGTTATGTGGGAGGGAATGCGGCGACGCTGTTGGTGAAAATCGATCGCACTGCGTTAGAAACAAAAGACCTTTCTCGTGCAGTTATTTTAGGTGCTGATTTTACAAATGCTAGCTTGCGCCGCGTCAACTTTGCTGAAGCGAATTTAGCTAATTCTGCTTTTACTAAAATCTTCAGCAGTATTCGGTCAGTAATGTTTAGTCCTGATGGCAAACTGTTAGCTACAGGTGATACTGATGGCATAGTTCGCTTGTGGGAAGCTAGCAGTTGCAGAGAAATATTGACCTGTAAAGGACATAGCAACGTAGTGGAGTCAGTTGCCTTCAGTTCTGATGGTAAGATACTTGCTAGCGGAAGTTATGACAAAACAATTAAGTTATGGGATGTCAAAACTGGTGAATGTTTAAAAGTTTTGCAGGGACATACCGAATCAGTAATGTCTGTCAGATTCAATCCTGATGGAAATATACTCGCCAGTGGGAGTTTTGATGGCACGGTAAGGTTATGGGATATTCGTACTAGCGAATGCTGCAAAATTTTGCAAGACCATACTAAAGTGGGATTTTCAGTGGCTTTCCATCCTGGTGGTGAGATACTTGCTACTGGGAGTGGTGACCAAACAATAAGGGTATGGAATATCAACAGTGGTGAATGTCTAAAAATATTTGAGGGACATACTAAAAATGTGTTTTCAGTTGTTTTCAATTCTACTGGTGAAATACTTGCTAGTGGCAGTGGCGACAAAACAGTGAAGCTGTGGAATATCGGTAGCGGTGAATGTCTCAAAACTTTGGAGGGACATTTCGATCAAATACGGTCGATCGCCTTTAGCCCAAATGGCGAAATACTTGCAAGTGGAAGTTACGATCGCACTGCAAAGCTGTGGGATATCCGCACTGGTGAATGCTTGAATACTTTGCAAGGACATAGCAATCAAGTAGGGTCAGTTGCCTTCCATCCTGGGGGTGACATACTTGCTAGCAGTAGTTACGACCAAACGCTGAATCTGTGGGATATCAACAGCGGTGAATGCTTGAATACACTGCAAGGGTATAGCAATCAAGTAATGTCGATCGCCTTCAGTCCCAACGATGAAATGCTGGCCAGCGGCGATGACGAGAAAAAAGTCAGGCTGTGGGATGTCAACACTGGTGAGTGCCTCCAAATCTTGCAGGGGCATCTCGATCGGGTACACTTAGTTGCCTTCCATCCAAACGGTGAAATACTTGCCAGCGGTAGTTATGACGAAACATTGAGGCTGTGGAATATTCGCAGTGGTGAATGCCTTCATACTTTGCCAGAATTTGGCAATGAAGTACGGTCGATCACATTCAGTCCAAATGGTGAAATACTTGCGAGTGCAGGTTATAAACAAACGGTGAGGCTGTGGGATATCGTTACTGGCGAATGCCTCAAAACCTTGCAAGGGCATAACAATATCCCACAGCCTCACCGTTTGTTTATAACCTGCACTCGCAAGTAACGATATC
>RDYF01000081.1 GCA_004293285.1 Verrucomicrobiota bacterium
GCGGCATAGCGGTATCGGCACTCGAAGTAACCATATTGAAACTGCTGCTTGGTCCAGATGCTGCCGGAAGTCCAATCATTGCCGCCGCGCGATTCCTTGCGGTTGATGAGCTTGAGCGTGCCATTTTTCACCACCGCATTTTCACGCCATCGACTGCTAAGAATGTGCTTGCTGGCGGAATTTTGTGAAATCCAAGACTGATCCAGTTGCGCATCAGGATAATCAAATTCATCCGCCCAGCGCAGTTGCCACTTCCCTGCCCCACCGGGAAGAATCGACGGAGCACTGGGAGCTGCGCTAGATAAGGCAAGCAACGAGCAGGAAAAAAGAATGATCGGAAAAAGGAGTGGTTTTTGCATGGGATTCGCAGGATTACGCCACATCAGGCGAAAATCTGACACATTCCTTTGTTTGATTCATTCTTGCCATCATTTCTCTGTGCATTTCTCAAATCAATAGCACCATGTTTCCGAAAAATCCGTTTTAATCCGTAAAATCCATCGCCAATAATTCTGAAAATTCTGAAATTCTGTCTGAAAAACCGCCACGATCGCTCTCACGTCCAAGCCTCTGCGGATTGCGCGATCGCACCACAGCCAACAAAAAATGCATGCACGGGCATTTTGCTGTTTCCCAAAGCCGCATCCTGGCGTAAGTCAGGTGCCGCCATGTCTGAAGAAGCCACGCCTCATTCCACCGAAGCAGAACTCATCGCCGTCCGCCGCGCGAAGTTGACCAAATTGCGCGAACTGGGTGTGGATCCCTATGGTGCACGCTTTGAAACCACCACCACTCCCGCTTCTCTCCAAGCAAATTTCCAAGAAGGCGTCACGGTGAAAGTCGCCGGTCGCATCACCGCACTGCGCGACATGGGGAAATCGGTGTTTTTCCACCTCGGCGATGTCCTCGGCGCGATCCAAGGTTACGTCGGCCTGAAAACCCTCTCCGAACAGGACGTCGCCATCTGGCAATGTCTCGATCGGGGCGACTGGATCGGCATCGAAGGCGAAACCTTTCTCACCCGCACCGGCGAGCCGACGATTAAGGTCGAGCGTTTTACGGTGCTCTCGAAATCCCTGCGACCCATGCCCGACAAGTGGCACGGTGTGGCCGACCGCGAACTGAAGTATCGCAAACGCCATCTCGACCTGATGGGCAATCCACAGAGCGCCGAGGTGTTTGTCAAACGCGTGCTGATGGTCGCGGAGATCCGACGCTTTTTCCAAGAGCGCGGTTTCTTAGAAGTCGAGACCCCGATGCTGCAAGACGTCGCGGGTGGTGCGGCGGCGCGTCCTTTTGAAACCTACCACAATGCCCTTGGCATGCCGCTGACCTTGCGCATTGCGCCCGAGCTTTTCCTCAAACGCTTGCTCGTCGGCGGTTTCACGAAAATTTTCGAACTGAACCGCAACTTCCGCAACGAAGGCATTTCGCGTCGACACAATCCCGAGTTCACCATGCTCGAGGCCTACTGGGCGTTTTCGGACTTTGAAGAAATGGCCAACCTCGTCGAAGAACTGACTTGCACGCTCGCGGAAAAATTCTGCGGCGGTCTGCAAATCGAACACAAGGACGAAGAGGGCAATGTGATCCGCCCCATCAATCTGCAGCGCCCATGGAAGCGCGCAGGCTATCACGATCTGATCAAAGGTGCGGCTGGCGATGACTTTTTTGACATTTCCGCCGAGCAACGCCGCCAGCGCTGCGCGGAATTGGGCGTGGAAATTTCGCCGCAGATGGAAGACTACGAGGTCGTCCAGCAGGTTTTTGAAAAATTGGTCGAGGAAAAAACCTTCGACCCCTGCTTCGTCACCCGCGTGGCTTCAGAACTGGTGCCGCTGGCCAAGGTCACTCCCGGCGGAAAAACGGTGGAGGTCTATGAGCTCATCATCAACGGCCAAGAAATTTCACCTGGTTACTCGGAACTCAATGATCCCGATGTCCAACGTCAACGCCTCGAACACCAGTCGGGCGGCGAGGAGCAGAAGGTCGATTACGATTTCATCGAAACGCTGGAACACGGCATGCCCCCCGCAGGCGGCATTGGCATTGGCATCGATCGATTGATCATGATGCTCACCGGCGCGCCGACCATTCGCGACGTCGTGCTTTTCCCACAGCTCAAGAAAAAAGACTGATCCTCGATCATGGCGATTCTCGCACGCGTTTGCTGCTGGCTCATGCTCTTCATCGGGCTGAGCCATGCGGCGGAAACTACGCTGCGGATTGCCAGCTACAATATCCGCTATGAGGAGCCGAAGGATCACCTGTGGCGCTCATGGCCCGAGCGATTGCAGCGTCTGATCGCGACCATTCGACGGATGGACCCGGATGTTTTGGGCATTCAAGAAGCCCTGCACGGACAAGTCGCGGATCTGCGGCTTTCGCTGCCCGACTACGAGTTTTACGGACAAGGTCGCGATGACGGCAAGCAAGCGGGTGAATACGCCGGAATTTTTTATCGCAAATCTCGGTTGCGCGCCGATCTCACCGATGCCGGCGTTTTTTGGCTATCGGCGCAACCAGAAGTCCCCGGCTCTCGCACTTGGGGCAATGAAATCCCGCGCATCACCACGTGGCTGGCCTTGCATGACATGACAACGCAACGCGTTTTCACCGTCTACAATACCCACTGGGACCATCGGCATCAGGGCTCGCGCTTGGAGTCGTCGCGCTTGCTGCAGCGGCGCATCGACTCTCGAAAAAAAGCGCACGCTCCCGTCATCCTTCTCGGCGACTTCAATGCCACGGAAGGCAACCCCGCTGTCGATGTGCTCGCAGGTCGCGTCAAAGGATGGCAGCATTCTTTGGTCGATACCTACCACACCCTGCATCCCCAGGTCAAATCACGTCGCACCCTGCACTTCTGGAGCAACTCGCGCGCTGGCTGGCTCAAGGTCGATCACATCCTCGTCTCAGCACCGGTCGCCGTCGAAGCCGCCGAAATCGTCTACCCCCACTCAGGAGAAATGCCTGCCTCGGATCATTTCCCCGTCAGCGCCATCATTTCTTGGCCCGAATGAGTGCGAATGGAAAAGAATCACGACTTTGGAAAATAATTTCTTGACTCCACGCACGGAATCGAACAACTTCCGCGCCCCGCAACAGCATTTTTTACGTCATGGCTACCGCACAAGTTATCCTCAAAGAAAAAATCGAAGGTCTCGGCGCCGAATCGGATGTCGTCAAAGTCCGCGCCGGCTATGCCCGCAATTTCCTCATCCCACAAGGCAAGGCTTTCGAAGCAACTCGCTCGAATCTGCGCCATGTGAATGCTCTCAAGGCCGTCCGCGCTCAGCGTGAAGCCGAGGAATTGACCGCTGCTCAAGAAGTCGCTGCCAAGATCGCTAAACTTCGTCCGAAGTTCACTCTGGAAATCGGTCAAGACGGCAAGGCTTTCGGCTCCGTGACTTCCATCGACATCCATCGCGAACTCGAAGCCGCCGGTATCGTCATCGACCGTCACGGCATCGAACTCGACAAGCCGATCAAGAAGTCGGGCAAGAGCGATGTCAATGTGCGCGTTCACCCACAAGTTTCGACCATCCTCACCATCAACGTGGTTGCCCCCAAAGAGGAGAAGTCGGAAGAAGCTAATTGCTTCAAGCTCCGCGAAACAAAGCGCTTTCCCATCACGGAAGGCGCTTTTTTTGTGTTTCGCATAATCTTCCATTTTCTTTTCTAAGCAACTGTGTCATCTTTCCGCACCTACGAAACTTCATGAACCAACTCATCGATACCTACGCCCAACAGATTTCAGATGAAAAACAAGCATCCGTTCTCGATGGCTCCGCAGCTGGCACCGAGAAACGTTATAAGGTCTTGTTTCACGATTATGAGAATCCTGATGCATTGCGCAAACTCGCTGGCAAAATCAAGGATCATACGCTTCATCATCTCGATGAATATCTTCCCAAGGCCGAGGCCGCATTGATCCGCAATGGGGCCAAAGTGCACTTTGCCGATAGCGCCGATTTCACCTCAATCCTTTCCTCATCGAAAATGGCATTGAATGCCTCGAGTCCGACCTCGGCGAATTCATCATTCAGCTCGATGACGATGAGCCATCGCACATCGTCAAGCCCATCATTCACAAGAACCGTCGCGATATCGCCAAGACATTCCTGCGCGAGGGCATTGCCCAGGATTACAATGATGATCCGCAAACGATCACGCATCGTGCTCGCTATCACCTGCGCCAAAAATACATGGACGCCCAGGCTGTCATCACCGGCGCGAATTTTGTTTCGGCAGAAACCGGTCGTTTGGTTCTGGTGACCAACGAAGGCAACACCCGCTTCGGCATGGCTCCCGTGGATGTACACATCGCCCTCGTTGGCATTGAGAAAATCGTGCCTACCGACCGCGACTTCGGCGTTTTCCTCAATTTGCTCGGTCGCTCCGCTACCGGTCAGCAGCTCACCGTTTACACCGAGTTCATCAAAGGCCCGAAATCACCCGAGCAGCCCTCGGGACCGAACAACATGCACGTGGTGTTCATGAACAACGGCCGTACCGATGTCCTTGAATCGAAATGCCGCGAAATCCTGCGCTGCATCCGTTGCGGTGCTTGCCAGAACGTCTGCCCCGTCTATCGCCAAGCATCAGGACACGCCTATCGCTCGCCCTACGGTGGCCCCGTCGGCGCGGTGCTCTCGCCTTTGCTTTTCGGCGATCGTTTCCCCGAGCTCGCCGACCTGCCTAAAGCTTCCTCGCTCTGCGGTGCTTGCAATGAAGTCTGCCCGGTGGATATCCCCATCCCTGATCTCTTGCTGCGACTCCGCGATAAGGCGAAGCAAGAAAAAGTCTACTCTCCCGGCGCTGTGCCGATGAGTGGCGCACGGCCATGACCATGAGCAAGGCGATGAATCACTTGCCCATCCACATGACCCCACTCAAGCCTTTGCAAGAGTGGCTCAACCAGCGCACGCTTCCTTCATGGAAAGGCGGCGATTTCCGTAAGTGGATGCAGTCACGCTCCACGAATCCAGTAGATCGCTCTTAATCCGAGATTTATCCGCTCTCGTTTCATGGCTGACCCCGATGAAAGATCTCGGTGTCGGCCATCGTTTTTTCTGTATGACATTTCGCGCTGCGCTTTCGCTGATTTTTTCGATCGCACCTTTCTCGCTGCTCTCCGCCGCAGAAAAAGACTGGGTTCTCTCCTACACTGCTCCTGCGACGAAATGGGAACAAGCTCTGCCCGTGGGGAATGGTCACCTCGGCGCGATGGTCTATGGCGGCATCGGGCTCGAACGCATCCAGTGCAATGAGCACACCGTTTGGAAAGGCCAACCGCGCTCTTACGCCAACCCCGGGGCCGTGAAGTCGCTGCCTGAAATCCGCCAGTTGCTTGTTGCAGGCAAACAAAAAGCCGCCGAAGACCTCGCCATGCGCGAGTTCATGAGCGAACCGCTGCGTCAAAAAGCCTACCAACCCTGCGTCGACCTGCTGATCGAGACCGATGCCAAGGAAACGAGCGGATACCAGCGTCAACTCGATCTCGATACCGCCATCGTCAGCTCTCGGTGGAAAAGCGCCGATGGCGTCACCCACCATCGCGAAACTTTCGCCTCTCATCCCGCACGACTGATCGTTGTCAAACTTAGTGCCTCAGCACCCGCCAGCACCAGTGCCAAGTTTCGTTTTGAAACCCAACACCGCGAGCATTCGATGCAAGTCGACGGCAATACCCTGATCGCCAAGGGAATCGTCGAGAAAGACGGCGTGCGGTGGGAAGCCCGTGCGGAAATCATCGTCCACGGCGGTCAAACCCAGCACGATGGCAAGTCCATCGTCGTCAGCAAAGCCGATGGGATCGAGGTCCGACTCAGCGCCGCCACCAACGTCGCAAGCTGGAAATCGCTAGAAGCCGACGCCTCAGCCCGCTGCCAAAAACCGCTGAGTGATGCCCGCAAGCAATCGTATCCGCAATTGCTCACTAGTCATCAAGCGGATCATCGCGAGCTATTCCGACGCGTCAATATCGATCTCGGCCGCACCCCTGCCGCCGATCGGCCCACCGATCAACGCATCGCCGCTTTCCGCAAGGGCGGTGACCCTCATCTCGTCGGCTTGTTATTCCAATATGGCCGCTACCTGCTCATCGGCTGCTCGCGCGATGGTGGTCAACCAGCAAATCTGCAAGGCATCTGGAACGATAAAACCAACCCGCCCTGGGACTCCAAATACACCTGCAACATCAACACGCAAATGAACTACTGGCATGCCGAACCGACCGCGCTCAGCGAGTGCCATAACCCGCTGTTTCAGGCGCTAGCAGAAATTGCCGAGTCAGGAGCCATTACCGCCCGCGAACACTACGGTGCCCCGGGCTGGGTGCTGCATCATAACTTCGATCTCTGGCGCGGCACCGCACCAATCAACCACGCCAATCACGGCATTTGGGTCTCCGGCGGATCCTGGCTGGTGCTACATCTTTGGGAGCATTACCTGCACACGGGCGATACGGAATTTCTGCGCCGCGTCTGGCCCATCATGCGCGGAAGTGCCGAGTTTTTCCTGCACTTCCTCATCCCCGATCCCAAAACGGGGCAGCTCATTTCCGGCCCCTCCCACAGCCCCGAACAAGGTGGTCTGGTGATGGGTCCGGCGATGGATCACCAAATCACCCGCTCGCTCTTTCGCGCCTGCGCACAGGCTGCACGCACCCTCGATACCGACGCCGAATTCGCCGCCAAGCTCGAAAAAACCGCCACCAAGATCGCTCCCGATCGCATTGGCAAGCACGGACAATTGCAAGAATGGCTGGAAGACAAAGACAATCCGCGCAACAAGCATCGTCACGTCTCACACCTCTGGGCCGCCTATCCTGGTTCTACTCTTCGCTGCCGCGCAGAAATCGTTAGAATTTCGCGGCGATGAAGCCACGGGTTGGTCGATGGGCTGGAAAACGAATTTGTGGGCGCGCTTCCTCGATGGCGACCACGCCATGTTGATCCTCAAAAACCTGCTCAAACCCATCGGCATGAAAGGCGAAAAAGGACAATTCAGCGGCGGCGGCATGTATCCGAACTTGTTCGATGCCCATCCCCCCTTCCAGATCGATGGCAATTTCGGCGCCACTGCTGGCGTGGTGGAAATGCTTCTGCAATCACACATCCCCGTGCATGCAGAGCAAGTGGCCCCAACCCGATCGGCACCTCATCCTTTCATCTTGCATCTGCTTCCCGCCCTACCGAGCGAATGGCAACAAGGGGCGATCGAAGGCCTCATCGCCCGCGGCGGAGCCAAAGTCGATATCACCTGGCAAAACGGCAAGCTCACCCCAATCACTCTCCGCTACGGCGCCAAACAAATCACCCTCCCCGCACAAGCAGGCAAGGCACTGGAACTTAGCGCGAAAGACTTTTCTCCTTGAGCCTACGAGCGCCAAAAAAGGGTGATTTCTTAGCTCATTGACAGAGACATCCTCTATCGATTCCAACAGAAAAAAACATCTCTGGATGTTCTAATAGCGTTTTTTTCTTGAGGCCGAAAGTGCCGTTTGCTAGATATGGATCATTGCAAAGCGAATTTTTCGCTGTTAAGGAATAAAACGATTGTCTTTGATTCTTTTACTGAAAATTCGACGCAATTCATTTTCTCAAGAAAATCACTCTTATCTTCCGTCACCATGCCACGTCCGACCAATCAACTCTACTGGCGTAGAAAACTGCACGCTTTCCTCCATGATTCACCAGACAAAGCGGCAAGCATCGCCGGCCATGAAAATCGCGCCAAGATGATTTCGGCATTGGATCAGTTCGGACAAGATGAGAATTTCATAATAAGATGATCGCTATGCATCTCCTTAAATTCCAAATAGGTCCTGTACAAGACTTCATCGCTCAAGCTCGTTCTACCCGCGACCTTTGGAGTGGCTCTTACCTGCTTAGCTGGCTTGTGGCAGCTGGCATTCGCAGTCTACCTGCATTACGTAGCACCCTGATTTTCCCGAATCTTCATGATCAGCCTCTACTTGAAATCGACAAATCTCCTCTGCCAGCTGATCACACCAAGCTACTAACCCCCAATCTCCCGAATGTTTTCATCGCCAAAATCGAGGGTGATCCTACAGAAATTGCCACAGCGGTCAAAAAGGCCATCGAAGCAGAATGGCAAAAAATCGCCGAAGCAGTTTGGAATAAACGCGATGTCATTCACCTCCCCATCTCCTGCCGCGATCGCTATTTTTCCCAAGTCGCACGCCAGGTCTCGATTTCGTGGCAAAGCACTCCACTCGAAAGCAACTATGCCTCGACCTACAAGAGGAATGGCCAGCAACTCGACGCCGTCCGCCAAACTCGCGAGTTCTGCGCATGGGACTCCTGCATCGATATTGCCCAACATCACAACCTCTCGGAAAAGGACAGCTTATCGGGCAAGGAGGAAGCTCTCGTAGGTGGCACGAATTTCATAGTGCAACACGAGAATAACAATAACGACTACTGCGCGCTTTTCACTAAACATGCCGACTACCTAGGTGCCGTATCCATCATCAAACGTTGCTGGCATCTTGCTTATCTCAAGGATGTCAAAAAATTCAAAACATCCTCGAAAGAATTCACCATCCGCTCCATCCCTGCCATCGCTGCACGAGAGAAAACTCACGATGATGACGAGAAAAAGGAGACAACAAGCGGTGCAGAAAGATACATCGCCGCCATCGCCTTCGATGGCGACCAAATCGGTAAATGGGTCAGCGGTGATTTTCTTCCTGAAAATGCTGACCTCGAAAAACATCACGCCTCATTCAGCGCTGCACTCTCGGATTTTGCGATGAATCGCGTACGCTCGATTGTCGAGCCACTCGGCCAACTCATCTACGCGGGTGGCGACGACGTTCTCGCGCTGGCGCCAGCCGATAGAGCACTGGATATTGCTGAGAAATTGCGAATTGCATTCTGTGATGCCACCAAGCACATCATCGGAAAGGATGCGGATCACCCGCAACCCGATGCCTCCGTCGGCATTGCCATCGCCCACATCCATTCTCCTCTTCAGGACCTCATTAAAGAAGCGCAAAAAGCGGAAAAACGTGCTAAAAATGAAGTGGGACGCCCAGCATTTTCCATCACTCTCATGAAGCGCTCTGGCGAAATTTCGTATTGGGGCAGCAAATGGTCAAGCGGCGGCCTCCAACTCTATCAAGCCATCGCAAAGCATCTCGTCGAAAAGAAGCTCAGCGGCAAGTTTCCCCACCGCGTCACTCAGTTGCTCACTCCTTACCTCACGGAGCGATCAAAAATCTCGCATCAAACCAATGCCCTGAATTTCCCAACGTTCGAAATCATCACCCGCGAGTTCGCTTTCGCAGCCTCTCAACAAGGCTCAGTAGCCATTGCCAAGGATTTAGCACCTGTGCTTGAAAACTACCTAAAAAAACTCTCCGGGGACCCACAAAAACTCCTGACCTCCCTCATCGATCTCTGCACTACCGTCGCTTTCACCCACCGCACGCTTCCCGCCGTTGAAAAGCAATCACCCGTCCCCGCATGAATACCCTTCTCCTTCGCCCTACTGATGTGCTCTTTTTCCGCGATGGCCGCCCGATGTCTGGCTCGCTCTCAGGCCACGGCGCCGCTTGGCCACTCCCCACTGTCACTAATGCGGCACTTCACGCCGCCTTACATCGCGCAAGCATCACGGACGTCCATGCACACCGCCGCGGCCGAAGTGGCGATTATTCTAACCAAACAAAGGATCGCGATCGCAAATTCGGCTCACTCACCACAGCTGGCCCATTCCCAGTTGTCGATGGGGAATGGCTGTTTCCACGCCCACTCGATGTCGGCCCAGCTGCCGAGGGTCAATCCCCCACTTGCCCCACCTACTTTCCCGTCGTAGCTGATCTGCCTCATCCACCTTCCTCTCTAGCCAAGCCCCTATTATACCCTGTCGCCAATTCGCAAGATCCTTCTAAAATGGCACCAGAACCTTGGTGGAATCTTGCTGCTTGGCATCAATATCTCGGCACAAGGCCGAACGACGCTCCTGTCAAATTTTTTCATGACAGCGATTTTGCCAACACCGAATCCACCTTCGGCATCGGCATCGATCCCATAACCGGCACTCAGGACAAAAAACAATTTTACTCCGCCCACTACCTGCGACTACGCGAAAACGCCCGCCTCGGCCTCCTTGCCGAAGCCATTGACAAGGTAGACAATGACAAAAACAAAACCCGAGACTTAATCCCAGCACTCTTCTCCACCGAAAATTCCATTATCATCGGTGGCCAACAGCGTATCTGTACCACCGAATGCTCGAATGATGCAACCATCCCATTGCCCATAGGGCAACTCACCAATTTTCCAGAACACCATGGCAAGTTTCTCGTCAAATGGGTTCTCCTCACCCCCGCCATTTTTCCCGCTATCAACTTCCACTCTGGTGGATGGCTGCCCTCGTGGATCGATATTTCTGGGCAAGTACAACTACTCGATGGACCAGGAAAAAATTTCGTCAAACGGCACGGAGGCACCCCAGGCCAACGAATCCCCGCCACTCTCGTCGCCGCGCTCACAGGCAAACCCCTCGTAGTCACTGGCTATGCTCTTGATAGTGGCTTAGAAGACCGCAAACCTGGCCCCAAGCCAACCCTCCTCGCCGTCCCTCCTGGCTCCGCGTATTATTTCGAATGCAGCAGTGCTGCTGCCGCGGAAAGTCTCGCGACAGCACTGAACTGGCACGGCAATTCAACGGTAATCACCACCATCCGCAACCGCCGCTCTACCCTCATGGGTGAAAAGGGATTCGGCTTAGGAGTTTGTAGCAACTGGATGCCTCATCAAATCTCTTGAAAATTTGTAAGCTTAGTCTAGCTTAGTCCACATGCGAACCATCAACACACACCAGGCAAAAACACAGCTATCTTCTCTCATCGCAGCCGTAGAGAATTCGGATGAAGTGGTGATTATCTGTCGTAACGGCAAGCCAGTCGCCGAATTACGTCGACCTAGCCAACCATTGCCTGGACAACGCTCTCGACTCACTCCTGACCCAAGACTAGCGGGAAAAATTCTCTACGATCCCACCGAACCCGCCACAGAAGAAGATTGGCCCACTGAATTCCGATGATCCTACTCGATACATGCACCCTGCTTTGGTTAGCCATGGAGCCACAAAAGCTCTCTGCTCATGCTTCTACCACTCTCGATCAAGCGTCGATCGTCTGGATCTCTGCCATCAGCGCTTTTGAAATTGCACAAAAACACGCCAAGGGAAAATTGCTCCTCCCATTGTCACCGCGCGAATGGATCGAAACTGCGATGGCAAGTCATCAATTGCGATTGCTACCACTGGACCTAGAATCAGCCGTAGCCGCTGCGGCACTACCCAATCATCACGCAGATCCCTTCGACCGATTACTCATCGCAACCGCCATGCATCACCAACTCACCCTCGTCACTCCCGATCCACACATACACGCTTATCCCAATCTATCCACCACCTGGTAACACCGAGAAAACACAACAACTATGCAAACCAAAATACTCTATATCTTCACGAGAACTCCGCTTCATGTGGGGGCTGGAGCATCTGTCGGCGCCATTGATCAACCCATTCAACGCGAACGCCACACGGGTTTCCCTATCATTCCAGCATCTTCACTCAAGGGAAGCTTCGCGAATCAATGGAATCAACATTTGCTCGAAGAAGAACCTTCACAAGAAGGCAAAACCAAACGCGTGCGTGTTACCCAATCCGGCGAAATGAGCGAAGCGGCATGGCTGTTCGGCTCGGACAATGACAAGCCCTCGTTCGCAGGTTCACTCATCTTATCAGAAGTAAGGCTCATCGCTTTTCCCATCCGTTCGGCCCGCGGCTCTTATGCATGGATCACTTGCCCACTCATGCTCGCACGCGCCGCGCGCGACGGTGTCTTGCTCTCACCATCTCCCACCGAACCCGCGGATCACGAGGCCATTTTCCTCGCCGATGGCCCACTCTCCATCGATGGAAAAATCGTCCTTGAGGATTACTGTTTTGACTCAGTAGGGCAATACCCGCAAGAACTCGCCGATGAGCTATCGAAATGCATCGACGATAAGCTTTTTGATTCCATTAAGAAGCGACTCGTCATTCTCTCCAATGGCATGATGTCACATTTCGCCACCACCGCTTGCGATGTCGCCCAGCATGTGCGCATTTCTGATGAAACCGGAACGGCCGAGGAAAGAGCTCTGTTCAACCAAGAAAACGTACCTGCCGATTGCCTTTTCTACTCGGTTATCCACGCCACCGATAGTCGCGTGCCGAAGGATCATCCATTGAGCGAGAAAAAAGCGGACGACGCCCTCGCCGCTTTGAGCGCGAAAGTTTCTTCCATCAAAGTGATGCAATTTGGCGGCGACGCCTCCACCGGACTCGGCTTCTGCTCGGTATCCATGCACCCGTAAGACAAACTTCCATTCATCCTCATGCAAAATCTCGATCAAATCCGCGCTCAGCACGCTCTCACTCATGCCAAGGGCCTCAAACGAGCCGCGATCAGCAAGCTCCCCGGGCTCATCATCAATAACGGACTGCTCGCCACCGCTGCCTTTGCCGAAGCAGGCGGTGGAGGCGATAACAAAGAGCATCTGAAAAATGCCATGCATGCCGTTGCCAGCTACCTCGCCCTTCGCGGCATTCTCTCCCAACATGTCACCACCCCACAAGGAATGATCAATGACCTAAGTAACGCTCCATCCGCCTACCTTCTCCAGCGCGCCACCTCCGAAGCCCTCGCTTATCTTTCTTTCCTCAAGCGATTCGCCCCCAATGAAAAATCGGATTGACCACTTGAAATGACTATGTAATATGATCGCGATGAAAACTCTTCAAATATCCAAATTCAAAGCTCACTGCCTCGGTCTTCTGAAGGAAGTACACGATACCGGAGAGTCCATCGCCATCACTCTCCGTGGTGAAACTCTCGCTATTGTAACCCCTCCGGGGGTCGATGACCCACAACGAAAGGAAACTGTTTCCGAAACTCTTCAGCGTCTTCGCCCGCTCCTTCAAGCAGAGGATGTTGACCTCGAGATCCCGCCTCGCCATTCCATTCGTTCCTCCTCCCGCGAAATCTTCCCCGATGATGATTGAATCATGCACCCGCTCATCGACACCAACATCATCAGCGAACTCATGCGCCGCCAGCCCGATTCTCAGGTCGTGGCATGGGCCAGTATGCAGTCGGGTTTTGCCGTCAGCGTCATCACCTTAGAAGAACTCATCTTCGGCCTTACTCAAAAATCCCTTCCACTCAAACGCCAGTGGCTCGATAGCTTTCTCGCTCGCCAATGCGAAATCCTCCCCGTTACCACAGCCGTCTCTCTCAGTGCCGGCACCATTCGCGGTAGCTTTGCCGCCAGAGGCATCGTTCGCGACCCCTACGACATGCTCATCGCCGCCACAGCCCTGCTATACAAACGCCCCCTCGCTACACGCAATACCGCCGATTTCACGTCGTGTGGTGTCACTCTCATCAATCCTTTTCAACCCTGATTCCCCATGTCCATCTCCATGCTTTCCAAAACTCGCTCCGCCGTGGGAGAACATGCACAGCACTGTGATTCCCGCAGTCTCTTTCAAAGCCGCTTTGCTGATCCTCAAGCAAAAGATGATGCCCGCAAAACATGGTTCAAAAACCTCATCAGCAAAAACGCCGAAAAAATCCCCCATACCTCGTGGCTGCCCGATCACACCACGGTCCTCTACGCCCGCCTCATGTCACGCCTTCTCATCGACCTCAGCGGCGGAGTCATGGAAAATGGCAACCTCGGATTTGATCGCTACGGCCGCCCCCACATCCCCGGCTCCGCCGTCAAAGGCCTCGCCCGCAGCATGGCATTGCAAGCACTCCACGATTGGATCGACGCTGGCACCCCTCGCCCGAGTGAGGAAGACGCCTGCGCTCCCTGCTGCGAATCCTTTGAGAATCCCAGCGACATGCTCGCCGCCATCGCTCACATCTTCGGCTGGACAAAAGACGATTGGGACAAAGAAAAAAATCGCGATAAAAAGACCAACCAAGAAACCACATGGAAGTCAGACTTCGCCTGGGCCTGCAGTAAAAATCTTGCCCTCATTGACTCCGCCCGAGCGCTCCTACCAGGCTACAAGACCTTCGCCGGCACCATCGCCTTCCTCCCCGCCACACCCAATACCGATCCCGGACTAGAACTCGACGTCCTCACCCCCCATCACACTCGGTATTATGAAGGAAAACAAAACATTGCCACCGACACCGAAGACCCCGTGCCCGTCTTTTTCCCCGCCATCAAGGCCCAGAAAAACGGCGACTACTTCACCTTCCCCCTCATTCCGCTCCCACTTGCCAAAACCACAGACATCGAACTTGCCAAGACTTGGCTCGCTCACGGATTGGAACTGTTAGGACTGGGCGCTAAAACCAACGCTGGATATGGCTGGTTTGATGCTTCACAGTCCTTGCAAACAAAAACGATCGATCAGCTTCACACCCAGCGGGAACGCGAGAAAGCTGAGGAATTACAAAATCGAAAGAAGGCGGAGGCCGCTGCCGAGGCCCTGCGCAAAGCTACTGCCAAGGCAGAATATGAAAAAAGCCTAGAGGGGCTTACTCCTGATCAGAAAGAAGACAAAAAAATCGAACTACTCTCTGATGAGCAGCTAGGAGCCAAGCTCAGAGTATTTTACAAAGACCCCAAAAAAGGAGGACCATCAGAAGAGGAAAAGAAAGCCATCATCCGCGCCTTACGCGGTACTCGACTTGCGATTTGGGAAGCATTCAAGCAAAAAGCCTCCAAAGGCGATCTTGCCACAGCTGCCAATGCGATCCGAACACTCAACAAACAACTCAACGGAGACAAAATGCCATGAAAATCGAAAACCTCGAAAAACTACATCTCCCACCCTCACCAAGCGATGCGCGTGAACAACTCGAGCGCATCATTCAGACTCTCATCACCGATTACCATTGCGAGAAAATCATTGCTTTCGGCTCCATCGTTCGCGGTCAACCAACCATCCATAGCGATATCGATCTCTGCATCGTGCGCGATCATTCCCGTAGCTGCACACACCCTACTCTTGAGGCCGGTTTGGTTCTAAGCAAACTCAAGACAACGCTATCGAAAGATCTTTTGGTCCGAACTCCTCAGCAGATGAGACAAGCAGAAAAAGAACCCTTTGGCGTCATGCAAGAAGTCATCCAACACGGCATCACCCTCTATGAAAGGTAATCCCCAAAATCCCTCTGATTGGTATAAAATCGCTGATTTGGATCTGCGACGCGCCACTAAGGCACTGGCAGAAAACGACCTCTCCGCCTGCTGCCTGTGGCTCCAGCAAGCGGCAGAGAAAGCCCTCAAGGGCTGGCTGATCGGTCACAACTGGCAACTGATCAAAACGCACGATCTCGAACGCATGATCCACGAAGCCGCAGGTTATGGCCAAGACCTCACATGGTGCATTCCCACCGCCGTGCATCTGCGTCAACTCTACTTCACCGAACGCTACGTCGATGACTCACCAGACCCGGAACCTGATTATCCACAATGTCATGCAATGCATCAGGATATCCAGCGCCTTCTCGCAACACTCAATCCAACGATCCTTCCATGATTATTTCTCACTACCAACTTGAAATCATCACTCCCTGCTTCTGCGCTGGTGCAGATCAAGGAATCGCTGAAATCCGCGCCGCCTCAATTCGCGGCCAACTCCGCTGGTGGTTCCGCGTGCTGGGGGGCCGGCATGGCAGCGGGAGAGGAAGGTAGTGGCGCGTCCGCTTTGAAGGTCCGTGTTGCCAATTTCAGAAAAGGCCCGGCTTGGAACATGCCTACCATCAATCCAAATCAGGCAGAAAACTATGTCTGGCATTTCGCTTCTGTTTCGGGAACAACTGCCAAAGGGCAAACTGGTCCCCGTTGGACAAAAGATGGAGCAGTCCCGCCACAATCGACTTTCACCCTGCAACTTTCCTGGACGCGTGCCGTGACGCCTGCTCAAAAAATATTGTTCGATGAATCTCTGCACGCCTTCCTCGCACTGGGAACCATCGGACTACGGGCGACTCGTGGATTGGGAGCTTTTGTTTGCGTAGCAGCAAAGCCACTCGAATTACAAATTCCTCTACTACGTGAAAAAGGCATTGTAATACGCGAGCGCACCGAACCTAGCACTTTCCGTGACTACCTGAGTGCACTTAAAGATTACAGCGCTTGGTTTCGTTATGACTTCCGCAAAAAATGGAAAGCAGAACGTCCCTCGCCGCTAGGAACTAGCACGCCTAGGCAAGCCAGTGCCCTCCGTTTTCGCCCCATAAAACTTCCAGATGGACAATTTACCTGGCTTGCTTACGAAGTTCCCCACAGCCGTGTTTTGGGCCCCGCTGCTCGCGCGACAGCAAATACGCCCTTATTGGATGATTACACGTTTGATGGCAGTCCACCAACGCCTTCTCTTCACAAAAAAGGATATTGACCACTCTAACACGCCCTTTAACACCACTACCTCAACGTCATCTCCTACGTCTCTATACTCTAGCCCACGTGCCGAGCTACCCCCATGATCCATTCAGCGGTCCTTTTTGTTACATTCACCCACAGGTGAAAAACACAACTCTACCTAACGAATCGAACTCTTCCCTTGAAATTCGTTTGTATCTCTGGAATCTTTGAGGACATTGGGCAGGAAATCACCAACGCAACACCGTAATCAAAATTCACCTCATCATTCCCCACCTTCGACATCGTGGACAGCATGATTTTTCGGTTTACACCTCCCGTCAAGCCTAGCATGCTAACACCACACAATGACACCTGCCGCTTACACCCTCGCCGATCAACTTTACGCCGCAGCACCCTGGAATAAGCTGGCAGAAATCTATCTGATCGCCCTGATCGACCCCGCTACTGACGAGCGCCACCACATCTCCCTCATGGGAGCCAATGGCAATCACCTCGCCCTAGCACTTTATCTCGGCGAGACCGGGCGCAGGCGCTTCAATGCCATGCAAGAGTTGCCCATGCCTGAGAGCGATCGCATCGAAATGATCCTCACCACCCCGCAACTCCAATGCGCTTTTTCCGAACGCAGCGATCTGATGAAGTCCGAGCTCGCCGCCATCAAGGCCAGCGGCAAAAAATATCGCGGCGACTGCTGGCCCAGCTTCCGCCGCTTTCGCCCAGGTTACGGACCGTCCCCCGCCAGCCCAGAAGAAGTCACCCTGCTCTGCCACGCCATCGAGCAGGCTCTTGTCGTCGCAGAACAGCTCGATGACTTTGAAGACACCATGCGCTACGAAAATGGCCATCACACCATTCTCACTCGCGTTCAACGCGATGGCGAGTGGGTCACGGAGTGGACGGAGAATGATACCACTCTCTACGCATTCCCCGAGCCTGAGGCCCCCTCGTTCCTATGCGAAAAAATCAGTCGCCATCAAAAAGTGGGCCTCGTCGATATCAGCTTCCAAATGTTGCCCACACCCATCGGCAGAAATCGCGAATCATCCACTTTCCCCTACATGCTAATGGTCATGGAACCCTCATCGGAATTCGTCATCGGCTGCGATCTATTCGATGTAGAAAAACAGCCTTATGAAACCTTGCCCTCCGCCGTCGTAGATTCCCTCTTGCGCATGTTCGATCGTCACGCAATCTGCCCCAGTGGCTTCAATCTCGCCTCCCCTGTCACTGCAGCATTGCTCCACAACACCGCCACCGCTCTCGGCATCAGATGCCACGTCAAGGAACACCTACCCGTCCTCGACCATGCCATCAATCTCATGCTCAGCCGCATGATGTGATGATCGTATCGATTCCCGACTCCATCTTCTTCATCCACCCTCGAATTAACCGCTCAATTTGTGAAATCGAATAGTTTACTCGTATTAACAGTCGGCACTGGAACCGCGGGCAAGCACTCTTCGCTATGGGATGGGCTTCGCAAAACCATCGAGCTCATTGCACCACGCAAATTTTGGTTAATTCCTTCGACTTCCCCAGAGTCCATCGTCATTGCCAATTATCTCAGGTCAGAATTTCCCGACTCGTTCGCCATGTGGCAAGAGAATTTGCCGTATCATCTCATTGAAAACCCAGATTCCCTCTCACAATGCCGCCATGTGGTGCGCGAGGTTATTGCAGCAGCCAGGCAAGAGTTGAAAAAAAACGAACGCCTGATCGTGAACCCAACTTCCGGAACAAAACAGATGAGCGCCGCTGCTACGGTGGCGGCACTCGATGAGAATATTGGTGAGTTAGTGTTTACGATTGGTGACAGAGCTGATGGAGTCGTGAAAACAGGCACCGAGCGACTGGAAACATTTGACGCCACAGAATATTTCGCAGAGCAGGCTTTCACTAACGCAAAGGCAATGTATGAAATAGGATCGTTTTCATCTGCAGCAGCAATTTTAGCACCGTTTGCCCAATTTCAAAACGAATCTTCCTTCTGTCGCTGCCTCCACGAATGGGAGCGAAATAATTATTCAGAAGCCACTAGTATCATCAAATCTTCGTCTCATCCTGCTCGAACGAACATGCTTCACCATTTGGATCTGCTTATGGATGGGAGCCGAGCAGGAGCCCCTTCACCGGCAATCGTCGCTGACTTGAACCGATCCGCGAAACATCTCCAACGTATTGGTGAACTCGAATGGTCGATCATGCGCGCAAGCAAAGCTCTAGAAATGGGATTACGTTTAGAATTATACAATGTCTTACAGATATCCGAGCCGTATCGCCCGAGCGATTTTGATTCCATCAGCAAACAATCAACCAATTTGCGCAAACGCATTCAAGCGAACACAAAAGACAATCATGTTCGCTTGGGCTTTCGCGATTTGGTTGATGTGTTGCTTGAATTACAATCTCCCATTGCGATTGATTACCAACAATCTGCCATAGCCAAAAATTGTGTTCAAGTTCGAAATAGCCTCGCACACCATCTTTGCACCATTTCTAAAATCGAAGCATTTCGTTGCGTAGGAGCTGTATCCGATTTATTGTCACACCTCTCGTTACCCATTCCATATTCATTCCCAAAAACGTTAGAAAAAAGATGAAACCGCAACTCCACATAATCTCCGTAGGCACCAGCATTCTTACCAATTTTTCAAGATCGCAAAACCAACCCAGCGCATACAAAACAGCTTCAGCCTACCTCGCGGCTAACCCAACGCAAGCCAGCGCGGAAATCAATTCCCTCCATGCTAAAACCAATTTCCTAGCTGATACAAAAGCATCAAGAAAACTCAGTATCTCTCTCATCTTCAGTGAGACAGCGGACGGCAAAAAAGCCGCTACTCTGATCAAAAAATTCCTCAAAGACAAAGTCTCAGCAATTCAAATGATTCCCTTAGTAGGCATCGATCGCGCCTCTGATGCCGCCTACTCCCAAGATGATGCTCAGAGCATGGCAGAAAAATCTCTCGCAGATCTCCAAACGAAACTCCGCAAACACATCGAAAAAATGAAGCCTGTTTGCCAGTCTGTCCAAATCAATATCAGCGGCGGATTCAAGGCAGAAGCTGCCGTCATTTACGCCATAGGCTGTTCACAATCCGTCCCAGTTTACTACCTGCACGAATCATTCAAAACCTGCGTGAATCTGCCCGCTGAGTACTCGGATATCTCTTCCTGAGCATAAGAAGAAAAGCTAAAATGACGATGTTACCACTGCACTGCCGAAAACGAATTCAGCGCCAGGCTAATTGCTTTCCTTTCTACTAATCTCCAAACATCCCCGAACATCCCCACCCTCGCTTATCTCCTGCAACCTTGCATGCTTCCTGAATGACTACTCTCCTCGCCGTCACCGGTCTTTCTCCTGCCATTGTCACCGAGACTCTCTATGCACTCTCTCGCGAAACCCCCTCCACGTTGCCGGAACGTGTGGTGTTTGTCACCACCATCACTGGAGCGCTGCGTCTTCAAGAACAGTTGTTTACTCCGCTTCCCGATTGGGGCGGATGCACGGTATGGGAAACGATGCGTCGAGCACTGGGGGCTCATGACTCGCAGTTGATTGCAGACGAGCCGCGTTTGATTTCTTATCCTGATGCTGCTTCGGGCCGACAGGCTCCGCTTGATGACATCATTTCTCCTCTGGACAATCATGCTGCCGCCGAGGCGATCTTCTCCGCTGTCTGGGATGTCGTCAGGGATCCTGATCATCAGCTCATCGCCTCCATCGCCGGAGGACGCAAAACGATGGGGGCTTTGCTTCATGCAGCCGTATCTCTCATCGGTCGTGAAACGGACCGCATCACTCACGTTCTCCTCGAGCCGCCATTTGATACCCTGCCTCATTTCTTTTTTCCCAGCCAGCCAGATGTCCCACTCATCTCATCCAATGGTGCCACGTATTCCCCGCAAGACGCTCGCTTGCATCTCGCCGATATCCCTTTTGTCGCACTACGCAATCGCTTTAAGGAGCTCGATGATCTGCCTGGATCATTCCTCAAACTCCGCGATTCTCTCAACCAAAAGTTGCGGCACGACTCGGAACGCACCGTGGACATTCATATTTGCCATCGCACCAGCACCCTCAGCATTGACCAAATCAAGTTTGCCGTGCGCAACCGAGCTCTTGCGATCTTGCACTTCGTCCTCGAATGCAATCAGAGTCAAAAAATCCCCTCAGATCAAAATACGGCCGCAGAGCGCTTCAACCTCTGGTTCGCCAAGCACCGCACGCAGCTCGCACCCGTGGACTCATCGCGATTTGATGAAAGCGATTTTCGCCGCGAACTCAACTACCTCCGCGATCTCCTCAACACCGCCCCCTGGTCTCCCGCCAAGCGCACCCTCGTCCAAGCCCCCTTCACCTTCACTTTCTCCCCTAACAAATCGTGACCAGTGACCAGTGACATTTCAGCTTTTCCCAAAACATCCACGGACATCTGCACGCTAGTCATTTCCTCAAATGCGGCACACGTTAGGCAATGCCCACCGCTTGTCTCCTTCAGCCGCGCCTACACTGCTCCCTTCAAGGCGAACGACTCATCATCCGTGCCGCGAAAGAGGAAAATGAAGAGGAAACTGTCTTCATTCATGCCATTCCCCTCCATGATCTAGAACGTGTCATTGCTTCTGACACCACGCATTTTACCACGCCCGCTCTAGCAGCTCTGCTTTCTCGCGGCATTCCCATTCAGCTGTTTTCATGGGCCGGGACTTTCCTCGGCTCATTTCTTCCCGCTCACAATCATCACGGCCATGCGCGCTTGGCACAATATCAGCTCACCCTAGATCCCGCGCGCTGTCTAGCTCTGGCGCAAAAAATCCTCCACGCGAAACTCTACAATCAGCGCCGAGTACTTCAGCGCCTCCATCATAGCCGCATGCGCCATCACTCTGGCCACTCCCCACATCTTGTGTCTCAAAAATGTGCAATATTTTGCTCGGAAAGCAGAAGGTAGTTCAACGCATCTTGAACCATTCGTATGGATGAGTTCGTGGGTCAGCTA
>RDYF01000141.1 GCA_004293285.1 Verrucomicrobiota bacterium
GCCAGCAGTTGCGCTTTATGCTTCTTCCGACTTTTTGAAATCACCTGTGAGAAATCCACGTGGCAATGCGCGGGGTTGTTTTTGGATGAGTCTTCAGGAACCACTTTCGGCGAGGCAAATACACTGAGATCCTGCGCTTCTACCACATCTGCCAGAGACACTGCCCAGGTTCCCACGGATTGAAATCCTAATTTCCGTGTAAAATGTCGCCACGCATCTACGGCCGATACCAAGCCAGAATCATCAACCGACAGATGATCCTTGTCTTTTGGCATGGGGTTAAAGGCTTGGCTATTCGGAATACCATTCGATAGCCAGTTCGGATTCACTTGGCGATAAAAGAGATGTTCGTCTTTCCATGCGGCATTCATCGATCAAGTAATTGGGAAACTTTCGCGAAGGCAGCAGACCAGTCGGTCTGTGGATGCGTTTCTTCGACAAAATCGTTTGTTTTCAAATTGGTGGAATAAATCTCCAGCTGTTGCTCAGAAAAATTCACCTCTAGTTCGATTCTCGCATGAGGGCGGATCCACTCAAAAACCACGTTCCCATCTTCTGTTGGCACCACAGCCGGATATTCTAGGTCGGGCGGAAAGTAACTGATGATTTCACTGATCAACCAATCGAGATTTTCCTGCAACGGAGCGACTCCGCCACCTTCCAGCCAGCCGTCCTGCAACTCAGATAACTTGAGAATGCGCTCGACCATTTCTAGGTGCACAAGCACTTCCAAATGAGTGATTTCGGAAATTCCCGTCAGTCGATCATTGATATCGAACACGCCAACCCCGTTCAGCGATACGACCAGCCTTTTATTTCCCAGGGCGGCCTTCAAGTCGGAGAAAAAGCGATCATCGTAAGTAAATGTCACGATTTCATTTTCCAAGCTATCCAGGGTTCCCGTGTTACGCTTAGTATCAATACTGTCAATGTAGCCCACTCGATCCACATCCATTTCATACGTTCCACGCTGCGCGAGCACTAACCGCTTCCGCTTTTCAGGTGTCAGCACGGTTTTGTTGGTGGGTGAAAACGGCAGCCACTCGATCGATTCACCAGCCTCTAACGATCGTCCGATACGATTGAAATAGCTATAAAACTCCTTGGGAAAATCCGCAGGGAGCGGCTCACCAGCATCAGTGGCAATGACCGCATTGATCAAATCTTTCGCCTGCAGTATCTCAGGTGGTAGCGTGGATACCTGTGCACCTAGCATCATCGCTACTAAGGCGGGCATAGCACTGCCATCATCAATGCGCTCAATGTGCAAACTGAACCCCTGAGCAAATCCTCTTTTGACTCGACCATGCCTTTGCCGGACCAAGTGCTTCGCCAACTCCAGAACGAGTTCTTCATAAGCAGCCAAATCCTTCGCAGCCGAGAGAGGAAGCGTATGCCCCTCAAATCTCGCACCCACGAAACGCGGCTGGATGAATGGTTCCTGAGTCATATCGGCATTCAA
>RDYF01000142.1 GCA_004293285.1 Verrucomicrobiota bacterium
CTGAGGGATTGTGACTGAATTTCCGCACGTTGGCTACGAATGCGTGCTTGCTGGCGGCGTTTAGCTGTGGCAAAAACTGTGCGCGGAAAGCCGGTGAGGAAAGGTTGTTTATTCACACATTCAAATCGTACCTCATCCGGCTTTTTGTCTAAGAAAATCAACGAAAATCGCCTTAATGCCGCGCCATTCAGGACTGACCCTAGAGACTACCACTGACCCTAGAGACTACCTATTCAATCTCTGCATATCCTGCGGGAAACTGCCATGACAATTCAAGTGCTCCGATCACTTATTCCACAACATGTTTTTAGTCTTAATTTGCTTCCAGAAAGCTGTTTCTAACTGTGATAATGGCGGTGTGATTTCTAAAGGTTCTTTCAGCAAATGAGCCCGGGGATTTGCTTCGTTCATTTTATCCCACAGGTAATAACCCGTAACATAAGCTGGCTGAAGGTGCAGTTTTTCCCATTTTGCAGTATCTCCATGGGCGTACGACATCAATGTTTTTGGTGTTATTTCAAGACGAATGCTATCTTCTATAAAACCAGCTTCTAGCGACTCTTTTGATTTAAACAAAAGAACAACTAAATTCTCTCCTAATATATTAGGTCTTTTTTTGCAATACAAAAATCCATATGTCGTGACTACTTTGTTCTGCATTTTTGCACCATTTATTTCGATGTTCGTCCAAGTGGTTATATCGTGTACTGGTGGTGAATATCCAGGCGAAAATGGATCTTCTGCACAAAGAAATCCTGCTTGTATTATATATAAAATTATATATAATAATTTATTATTTGAAATAATTTTTCTCATATTCACTTACGTTCTGGATATGTAGGTTTGCGATCTAGATTGATTGAATTAAAAATGTCTGTCCTGTAGTCTGGGGCTGTCATTATATTTGAGGTGTTTCGGGTAGCGCCAATTACAATTTTATACTTCCTAGCGACTCCTATGTCCTTCACTTTGCCATCAATGTTTCCACTCAATTGGGAATCATTTGGATGATTATGATACGCTGCAACCCATATAGAATCAGGGGGGCATTCAGGAGCCCTTGTTACAAAAAAGCTTTCTTCAAAATTATCGCTATGTAATCCACTGGTAAAATAAATGTATCCACCATCAACGCATTTTCTACAGATGCGTCCTCCATATTCATACGCACGCGAAGGTCTGTCTCCTAATCGTGGAACCGTCATATCCCAGGCGCGTTGACGTAATTTCAAATTATCTAATGATTTCTTATATGCGATTATACCATTTTCATGAATTGCATCGTATAAAGGTTTCCAGTCGTAAGGTTTAAGTCCAAACTTGTCATAGCTATTCATCCCATCATTGTTGACGAAGCCATAGAGGTTATTTCCACCCCTTTCCTCAATCGGATCCCTGTTGATCCATCGGCCTGTTTGGGGGGTGTAGTAACGGTATCCGTAGTA
>RDYF01000143.1 GCA_004293285.1 Verrucomicrobiota bacterium
AAAAACCCAAAAATCCAAGAAAAAATGGGATTTTTCCGGGGTAGCAAAGTATTACGGCTACCGTTACTACCACCCCCAAACAGGGCGATGGATCAATCGAGATCCGATTGAGGAAGAGGGGGGACTGAACCTGTATGGGTTTGTGGGGAATAATCCTCCAAATGCAATTGACCCGCTCGGTTTGATGGCTGGTTTTCCCGGCTTTCCAAGCGGTTGGGCTGATTATTTAAACAAGTTCATAGGGCTTGCCGACGAACTTTCCGGCATACCACTTCCACGAGCTCCCGCTAATCGAGGAGAAGAGGCGGACTGGGGGCTGATGATGTGGGATTGGTTTTTTGAAAAACGGGAAAACCCAATTCACTTCGGAGAGGACAGCGCACACTCTAAAGACATTGCGAAGTCTTACAGCATACGAGATGACCTTATGCCGAAATATTGTCGGGACAAGCAGGCGCCGACAAGATGGGGTTTCACTGGACCCGGAACCCGAACAGGAAATTACGGAGCAGTAGAATGGTTTCTTGGATCCTATTCGGTTCAGAATTGGCGAGAGGAAGGCAGGTATGTTAAGTTCACAGCACGAAATACTTCAGGCTGGAGATCGGGAACCCGGCTGCCTGCAACTTGGACAACTTACATACGCTCGAAGACTGGTCTGGAGGTAACAGAATTTGTCACTGACGCCCCTCGGGGGCAGGTTGTTGCGCAGAAAATGCGGCAACGCTTCGGCTCAGTATTAAGTTATCTGCCTGGATCAGATCGGGTCTTGGGATTGTTGCCAAGCTTTGGGGGTAATTGGGAGCAATCGTATGACGTAAAAGTCGAGTGTCCATGTGCCAATACGAAAAATTAGTTTTGCAATGCCCGCCCCTGTTGAAAACGGGAGTCTGCTTGTTCTTTCTTTTATTCATTGCCGCCTGTGATTCGCGCAAAATGAATCTTGATGAAGATCTTTCAGAGTGGCGTGAACAAAACCAAATCATGCAGGTTCCTGAAGGATGGCGAAAGAGTAGTCCATTAGGCCAATCATCAATTTCCTGGAGCGATCCTAATACATATTCGAATATCCGTTTTCGTGGTCATGGCGCTAAAGATAGGCAGCTTCTTGATGATGGAAGCATCATAGAAAAGGATGTGTTTTTTTCCGGGAGGCGAGTCAAGCACCCAGATCCTGAGGCCGGGCAAGTTGCCGAAGAATTAAATTTAATCTATGTGATCCGGGAAGGAGTCATTGTGGAACGTAAGGCATACACAACATTGGCGGGTTTTATTAGCTACGAACTAGGTATTACTCTCGCGCTTGAGTGGACTTCTGACGTTCCATAAGGACAGAGGGCGTCTCAGGGGTCAGCAACTATGTTTTTCTAACATTTTTTAGCGGCGATATTGCTGTTCATATGTGCTGTAATTGCTCTGCGGGCGGTAGCAGTTTTTTAA
>RDYF01000025.1 GCA_004293285.1 Verrucomicrobiota bacterium
GCCTGACCTTGGGCGGCGTCATCGGCATGAAGCAAGCTGGTGATGAGAAGAGCAAAGATGGATGAAAGACGCAGGGAGTTCATAAGCAAAAAAAGAGGCCCAACCCCATGGGGATTGCGCACTCAAACGACCAGAGGTCGAGCAAACTGACGAAAAAAGTCAGGTCTTTTCCGAAATCATGCAGAACGGCGTCGGCGCAGGCAGGCGACTGAGTTCCAATCAAGTCTCATGATGTTTTTGATGCTGAGATTCGATGGGACGCTGATGGAGTCTGCAACTGCTGAGCGCCATTACGATCCTTCGCATCTCTGAACTTTCGGCTCGACACAGCAGTCTTTCTGCGTTAGCTGTTGCACCAAGATTGATTCGAATACTCGATTGACTTTGCCAATGAAATTCCATTCCGTAACATTCGTTTGATTCTCACGAGCACCGCATGCATCGGTGCCGCTGCACTGCTGAACTCTTGTGGTAGCATAGGAGGAGGCGTGGCGGATACTGGCTACGGACCCTTTGACAGTCGTGGCAATTACGTCGAAGACTGGGCGGACACTCCAGAAAAATGGAGTCGTCGCGCGTCGTATGCCCAGCAGAATGCCGATATCGAACCTGATTTGGCAATGACCACGCCTGCAGAAGCTCCGCCCAGCGACCTCAGTCCGATTGCTTCCTCGTCTACTCGTCAGGTCGAGGTGGCGAGCCTGAAACGCAGTGGATCAACCTCTTCCCGAGCCAAATCCTCGGCGACGAGCAGTTCTCGCACGGTCGCCAAGAAAGCTCCTGTTCGCCAGGTGGCCAAGCGTCCGCCCGTCAAGCCCAACGCCACGCGCGTGGTGATCAAGCGCGGCGATACTTTGTCGGGTCTTGCCGCCAAGCATCGTTCCAGCGTGCGGGCGATTCAACGAGCCAATGGCATGCGTGACACCAAGTTGGTGGCAGGAAAAACGTTGCTGATCCCTCGTCTGTAATCAGGGAGCTGCGTCGAGCTCAGCGGTAGCCCAAGCGCTTTTCGATTTCGCGCAAGGAAAACTCCGAGATGGTGGGTCGACCATCCGCCGCGCAGTAGGGGAGATCGCATTGAAAAAGCTCATCGAGGATCGACGGGATGCTCGATTCATCGATCTTCTGTTGTTGGCCGGCGTGCTTTGCGATCAAGCGCGCGAGTTTGTCGAAAGGCATGAGGTTATTGTGGCTGGCAGTGACGACGCCATCAATGACGTCGTGGACAAAACTGCGAGGATCTTGGAGGTGGAGAAAGGCGGGTAAGCTGCGGACTTGGATCGTGCCTCCACCAAAATCACCGAGTTCGATGCCTGCCTGCAGCATGGAGTCATGAGCGCGTAAAATCAGGTCACGATCGCGCGCATCGAGCTCGATCAGCAAAGGCACCAGCAATCCTTGGCTGGAGATGCCTTTTTGCGCGCCGGACAGCAAATGCTCATAAGCAATCCGTTCGCGTGCGGCACGGGGATCGAACAAAACCATGCCATCCTCGCTTTCCAACACGGCAAAGCGTCGATGAATCAAACCCACCCAGCGAAATGCCGCTGCGCCGCTGGCAGTGGTCTGGTGCGTTTCTGTTGCCTCGATCGATAGATGAGGCAATGCCATTTCCTGCTGTTCATGTGTCGGGATCCAAGAGGCTGCTGCGGGCAAGCTGAGCGAAGCTTCTGGAAGCGGAGTGACCAAGGGCTGTCTTGGCTGGGTCGTATTATCGCTCAAGGTAGGAGTGCTGCGTGGCGCAAACGAGCGCACATGCCCCGTTTCGGCAGGGACTTCGGTCGCGCGGGGACTGGAGGCACGACGCAATTGCTTTTGCAGTCCCGTCGTCACGGCGGAAGCAATGCCTTCGCGCAGTTCGTGAGGGCGATGAAAACGCACCTCTCGTTTGGCGGGGTGGACATTGACATCGACCAAGCGAGGTTCCATTTCCACCCACAACCAAGCGGCAGGGTGCAGGCCTTCCATCAGTCCGCCCTTAAAGCCATCGATCAAGCCACGGGACACGGCGGGATCTTCGATGGGTCGACCGTTGAGGAAAACACATTGGTGCTTGCGGCCTTTGCGGGCATGATGTGCGGGCAAAAGAAATCCTTCCACCGCAAAACCATTGCCGTGATGCAAGGGAATCTCTATCAACTCAGCGGCGCTGTCGACGCCCAGCAAATGGCGAAGTCGATCGCTCTTGCGTTCGACGCCGGGCAGCTCGAGCACGTCGTGACCATCGCGTCGAAAGCGAAAACGCACATGCGGTGTGGCGAGTGCGTGGAGTCGGACTTCATGCTCCACATGAGCCGATTCGGTGCTTTCCGTTTTCAGAAACTTGCGTCGAGCAGGGATGTTGTAAAAAAGCTCTTTCACTTCCATGCAAGTACCCGGAGCGCAGCCGGCGTCGCGCACATCGATGATTTTTCCCCCGTGCACTTGCACCTCCGTGCCATGAATCGAACGGCGTTCGCGCGTGATCAAGCGAAAGCGCGAGACACTCGCAATGCTCGGGATCGCTTCGCCGCGGAATCCCAGGGTCTGAATCTGATTCAGATCGCTGCTGGTGCGCAATTTGCTGGTCGCATGACGTTCCAACGAGAGCAGGGCGTCGTCGCGATCCATGCCGCTGCCGTCATCGGTAATCCGAATCAGCGCGGAGCCGCCGCGTTCGATTTCAATCAACACATCCGCTGCACCGGCATCGAGCGAATTTTCCATCAGCTCCTTCACCACACTGGCAGGTCGCTCCACGACCTCACCTGCCGCGACTTGGCTGGCGAGGATCTCGGGCAAAACGTGAATGCGTGGCATGGTGCCAAGAGGGTAAATCTCCGAGCGGATCGCACCAAGTCATTTTTTCCGCAACTTCATGCTTTCCTGATGGTTGAAACTTGCGGACAATCGCCAGAACGATTGCAGCAAACGATTCATGATCGATTCCCCTTCAGCTCAGCCCGCACCACGACTCGATGCCGATGAGGCGGAGAATGTCGATTGGATGCAACGTGCGGCGCAGGGAGATGAAAACGCTTTTCGTCGATTGGTAGAAAAACACCAGCACGCGGTGGTCGGTACCATTGCCCGCATGCTGCAAGATCCGACAGAAGCGGAAGACTTGGCGCAAATGGCTTTCGTGCGACTCTGGCACGCTGCTCCCAAGTGGCAACCGGATGCCAAATTCACGACCTACCTGTTCACCATCGTCCGCCATTTGGTATTCAACGAAAGCCGACGTCGATCGCGCAAGCGCGAGGTCTCGCTCGATGAACGAGAAGAAAGTCATCCGGCGTCGACTCGCATGGCAGAGAGCTTGATGCCCGATGAGGCGCTGTCGAAACGAGAGCTTTATCGACAAATCGATGCCGCTATCGTGGCCTTGCCAGAACAACAGCGAATGGCCGTGGTCTTGCGCACCTTCGAGGGCTACGATTACGAGGAAATCGCGCGCGTGCTAGAGACCAGTGTTTCCTCAGTGAAAAGCTTGCTGTTTCGGGCCCGCACGACCTTGCGGGAAGCGCTCGCCAGTGAGATCGCTGAGTCGTGATGTTTTTCGCGAGCATTTCTGTTGCGGTAGTTCTCACTCACCCGTTGCGATCGGCTTCTGTCTTGACGAAAGGTGCCGTCATTTTAGCATCGCGACATGATGGCATACCGCACTGGCACTTGTTCTTTCCCGTTCCTTGGCGAGTTGTTGCTGCTTTGTGGTGCATTGTCGATCTCTTCCCCAAGTCTGACGGCGAAAGAGCCAGAGGCGATGGCCAAAAAAGTTCAGCCTCCACCGAACATGGTCTGGATCCCTGGCGGTGAGTTCACCATGGGGCTCGCGAAGTCTTGCGAAAAAAAAGGCTTCTGCGGTGATGGGGAAAAAGACGCTCCGCGCCATCAGGTTCGTGTCGACAGCTTCTGGATGGATGCCACGGAGGTGACCAACGAACAATTTTCGCAATTCGTCCAAGCGACAGGCTATGTGACGCTCGCCGAAAAGGCGCTTCCTGCGAAAGATTATCCCGATGTTGCGCCCGAGCACTTGGTGGCAGGTGCGATTGTTTTTGCTCCCAGCGACGAGCCTGTTGGCAAAGACAACGCCTATCTCTGGTGGCGTTTTGTTCCTGGAGCCAGTTGGCGTCATCCGCTCGGTCCGAGCACGGACATCGTCGGCAAAGAGCGCGAACCCGTGGTGCACATTGCCTACGAAGATGCACTCGCCTATGCTGAATGGGCAGGCAAGCGGCTCCCTACCGAGGCCGAATGGGAGTTCGCGGCGCGCGGTGGACTGAAGGATCGACTTTTTCCTTGGGGCGATGAGCTGTTGCTCGATGGCAAGCATCAGGCGAATACCTACCAAGGTCGTTTTCCCATGCGCAACGGTGATCTTGGTACGGATGGATTTGCAGGAATCGCTCCCGTCGCGCAATACGCGGCCAACGGATATGGCCTTTTTGATATGGTCGGCAATGTTTGGGAGTGGTGCGCGGATTGGTATCATCCTCAGCCAGATTCACATCTTGCGCCGAAAGGTAGGGTCGTGATCAATCCCCAAGGACCAGAAAAATCCTTCGATCCCACAGAGCCGGGAGTGTTGAAACGTTCGATGCGTGGCGGTTCGTTTTTGTGCCACGAAAGCTATTGCTCGCGCTATTTGTTAGGGAGTCGTGGCAAAGGTGATATCAGTGCGGCTACCCAGCATGTTGGATTCCGCTGCGTAATTTCGGGGTCGCGCTGATTTTTTTGTTAGGAAAAATTGATCGCATCCATGTCAAAGGTCGCAATCACATCTTCGGGCAAAGGGGTTTTCTGCAAGACGGACTGCACATGGCGGGTGAGAGGACGCGCTTGGGGACCGCGCAGCGTAATTTGAAAACGGAATTGCCCGTGCGAACGCACCAAGGGACTCGGCAGCGGTTCGCTGATGTTGAGGTGGGGCGGGAGATTTTCTAACAAACGACGATGCAACGTTTGCAAGGTGAACTCGGCGCGTCGTTCATGAGTCGAACGAACCGTCAAGACAGCGCAGCGGCCGAAAGGAGGGAAGCCGAAGGCTCGACGAAATTCTAGCTCTTGCTCGCTGAAGCCATCGAAGTCATGACGTCGCGCATACTGGATCGCAGGCGCATGGGGAGTGCTAGTTTGCACGATGACTTCGCCTTCGAGTTCACCGCGACCAGCCCGACCAGCCACTTGGGTGATGAGCTGAAAAGTGCGTTCGGAGGCGCGGAAATCGGGCACGTGCAGTCCGATGTCGGCATTGAGAATCCCGACTAAAGTGACGTTAGGAAAATGCAATCCTTTGGCAATCATTTGCGTGCCGATGAGGATGTCGATCTTCTTCGCTTTGAAGGCATTGAGTTGATCGCGCAGGCTGTTTTTGCGACGCATCACATCGGCATCAATCCGCGCAATCCGTGCGCGTGGCATGATCTTGGCAAGCACTTCTTCGACCTTCTGCGTGCCAAATCCCTGCAGAGCGATGGCTGGGTCCTTGCATTCGGGGCATCGACGCGGCACGATGGATTGAAAACCACAAATGTGACACATCAGTCGTTCATCGGTGCGATGATAGGTTAAAGCAATGGCACAGTGAGGGCATTGGCAAGCATGACCACAAGCGGGGCATTGCAACGAGCGAGCGAAGCCGCGTCGATTCAGAAACAGAATCGATTGCTCCCCGCGTTCCATGCGTTTTTCCATCGCCGAGCGCAAAGGGTCTGAGAAAATGGTTTGCGAGTTTTTTTGTTTCTTCTGCTCAATGCGCATGTCGACCACTCGCACCACCGGCATCGAATGGGCATCGGCGCGTTGATTGAGGCGTTGCAGCAGGTATTTTTCATCGAGACAATTTTGATAACTTTCTAACGAAGGAGTTGCCGAGCCAAGAACGATGGCGCAGCGTTCGATGTGAGCGCGCAGCACGGCGATGTCACGACCGTGATAGCGTGGCGCGGTGTCTTGCTTGTACGAAGAGTCGTGCTCTTCATCGACCAAGATCAATCCGAGGTCGGGCAGCGGCGCGAAGACAGCCGAGCGTGCGCCAATGACAATGCGCGCTTTGCCTTGGCGGATGCGATGCCATTCATCGAAGCGTTCGCCTTGTGAGAGATGCGAGTGGAGTACGGCGACCTGATCAATGAGCGCCGCAAAGCGCGATTTGAAGCGTCGGACCGTCTGCGGCGTGAGCGAAATTTCCGGCACCAAGACCAGCACGGTTTTGCCTTGATCCAGCGCATAGCGTGTCGCTTGCAGATAGACTTCGGTTTTTCCGGAACCGGTAACGCCAAGCAGCAACAGAGGTTTGCTGGGTGCCTCGACAAGCTGGCAAACGGCAGTCAGCGCTTGTTGTTGTTCTTCATGCAACGCGAGCGGCGTGGACTCGATGATTTGCTCCTGCAAATCGGCATCGGGAGCGCGACGGATTTCTTCTTCGAAAATGCGCACGAGACCTTGTTTTTCTAACGATTTCACCGAAGCGCTCGCGCCCTTGCCGAGTTCGGCGAGCAGGATTTTTTGCTCACTTTGATCCAACAAACGCGTGATGATGGCTTGTTGTTTCGGAGCCTTGCGGCCGAGAGTTTCGATTTCTTCGAGCGTGGGTGAGCGCAGCAACTGCACCATCTTTTGGGATTTGGCGTGATTTTCTTCACTGCGCACCGACTCCGGTAAGAGCGAGCGAATGACTGATTCCAAACTAGATCCATAGTAGTCGGCCATCCACTGGGCCAGCTCTAGCAAGGCGGGCGTGATCAAAGGTTCGGGATCGATCAACGATTGCAGTGGTCGTGTGGCAAAACCCAGGTCCTCCGAGGGAACGACGGCCAAGACGGTTCCGGTGGCAGTTCGATTGCGCAAAGGCACGCGAACCCGACACCCAGGACGAACGGGAAGCTCATCGGGAAAAGCATAATCAAAGACCAGCTCCGAAGGGCCGTCGATCAACACACGCGCGTTGGGCACGGCTGCATCATACGAGGGGGCAAGCGGGCGAGCAAGAATTATGCATCAAAGCCACGAGCCACCTTTTGGGGATCGAGATGACGAATTTCTCCCACAGGCGCTCGAAAAAGCTGCTTCGCGATATCGGCGATTTTTTGCGCATGCTGATGCGGGTGAAAAGGGGCGATGCTTTCAACGGGGAGCGGCGTTTGATGCATCGAAAGAGCCCAGGCAAGCCATTGTTGTGCCGCGTGGGATTTTCCCCTGCTGACGATGTGGACCACAGAGGGATCCTCTTTGGCCGCCCGCAACAAGCGCGTTTTTTCTTCGAACGCAGCTGGGCCAAATGGAACGTCGTTGATCAAAATCTCATCGTAGAGCAGCGGATGATCAATGCCGTGCGCTCGAAGGTCGGAATCGATGTGGGCGATGCGTCGACCGAGCAAAGGACGCTGCCAAGCGATGGCTTCGAGAAAAATGAGGCCAAATCCTTCTTGTCGGGATGTGCTCAGCAGGTGCGTGCTTTTTTTTCGTAGCGCGTCGAAATCCAGCGGATGTTCCATCGACTCCGTCACGGCCCAGTCGATGGGCAAATGCCATTGTTGCGCGAGTGCTTGCCAGTGCGCATACTCCTCCTGATGTCGGGATATGCCCGGGCTTTGGCTTGTGGCAAAGCGCACATGGGGTGCGGCGAGCATGGCCAGCAACAACAGCTCGCCGATGTTCTTGCGAGTGATGGCACGTGTGGGAACAAGCACATACGGGCTTTTTTCCATCGACGCCCCCAGCGGTGATGCGGACAGCGGATTGCCCAGCACGGTGCATTGCGATTCCGGCAAGCCCGCGCGGCAGAGGATGTTGCTGTCTCGTTGTGTGAGCACGACGCTGTGCGATCTTTCGCAAAAAGGAAACCACGGTAGTCCCTGTTGCGTCAGTCGATGCAGGTTTTGTGGTCGATGATCTTCAGCGAAGTCGTGATGATGTTGGATCACACGCTCCCCGCGTTGCAGCAAGCCCGTGAGCAGCGCTGTCATTTTCGGATGACATCCCAATGCAGGATTGTGGATGTGCCAAATTCGCGGGCTCGGCCAGTCCTTCGTGGCATCGAGACAGGCATCGAGATGCAATTCGTGCGCGCAGTGGGAAGAGTAATCCAAGGCGGCAACAGTTGTATGACGTTCACAGAAATCGGCGGGTTGAGAACTCAACACTCCGTGACTCCAGCCGAGCTCGGCAAAGGCGCGACATTGTTGTCGCAGCACCTGTGTCACCCCACCACCGCGCAGGTGGTAGTGGACAAAGAGGTGGTGATGGACGTTCGCGCAAATGTCGCTCAGGAATTTTTTCGTTAGAACGGGATGTCGTCGTCATCGAAGTTCGACTCATTGCGCAGTTCTTCTGCGGTGGGTTCCGCTGACGAAGCATTACTGCGAGGCGCGGGTGCTGCTGTCGATTGTCGACGCGGCGCGGGAGCATCGTCACCGGCGCCAGCTTGCAATTTCCAGCAAGCCAGATTGACGTAGTACTTGCCATTGTATTCATTGCCTCGGATGTCGAACGAGACCGTCACATCCGTGCCGACGCCGAACTGATCAAGCATCGAGCATTTGTCCTTCACGACCTCAAATTTGATGTCCTGAGGATACTTGTCGTGCTGCGTGGTAATGACAAACTCGCGCTTGGTGAAACCGCTAGCGAATGATTGGGTGTCGCCCACCCACTTGATCGAGCCCTTTGCTTCGTACATGAGGAAATGGTAAAAAAAGGGGAGTCGAGTGTCAACCTTTACGGTGACGAATGCGGTCAATGATCACGGCGACCACGATGATTGCGCCAGTAATCACCTCCGTCCAGGCTGAGGGGATTTGCATCATCGAGCAGCCACTGCGAATGGTGGTCATCAGCAAAGCACCGACCAAGGCACCAACCACCGAACCCACGCCGCCGGAGAGACTGGCTCCGCCGATGACCACCGCAGCGATCACATCGAGCTCCAGTCCCATGGCCGTGGTGGGGTCGCCCTGCGACGACTTCGCCATGTTCATGATGGCCGCGAGACCAGCCATCGCGCCGCCGATGGTATAAACGAGAATTTTGATACGAGGCACCGCGAGTCCACAGAGCACCGCGGTTTGTTCATTCGAGCCCACCGCATAGATGTGTCGACCAAAACGAGTCGAGCGCAGCATCCAAGTGAAAAAGATCACAAGCACCAGCATCAGCCACACCCCATAAGGCACGCCTGAGCCCTGCATCCATGGCTTCCAGGCAGTGACGTTGGTGGGAAGGTTGATCGGAGTGCCATTGGTCGTGACTTTTGCCAAGCCGCGGAACACCTGCATCGTGCCGAGTGTGACGATGAAAGGCAGCAGTTTCAACCCCACCGAAAGCCCGCCATTGCATGCCCCGCAAAACGCGCCAAAGGCGATAGTGGCGAGGAAAATCAGCGTCGGATCAACACCGAGCGAGACCAGCCAAGCGCAGAAAACACCGGTGAGCGCGATCATCGAGCCGACCGATAGGTCAATGCCGCCAGAGATGATGATCAGCGTCATGCCAATCGCCGCCGTGCCGACGATGACGGTCTGCGTGAGAATGTTCATCGTTACTACAGGCGAGAAAAAGCGCGCGTCGAGTAGGCCGAAGATGGTGTAAACCACCAGCAATGCGAGGAAGGGTCCGAGCAGCGAGAGTAAGGATCGTAGGTTCATGAGAAGTAGAGTTAGAAATCAGCGGGTTCGATTTTTCCGGTAGCCACGCGCATCACGTCTTCGGGCGTGATATCCGCAATCGGCTTGGCTTGAGTGAGAATGCCGCGCGACATCACCGCAATGCGATCGCAGATGCCGAAGAGTTCGGGCAGGTAGCTGGAAATGACAATCACGGCACGCGGGTTTTCGGGGTGGGTGACAATTTCATCGATGGCCTCATACAGGCGAGCCTTCGCGGCGATATCGATGCCGCGCGTGGGCTCATCGAGCAGGAGAATTTCAACATCGTGTTCGAGGAGTCGGGCGAGAGCGGCTTTTTGTTGATTGCCACCCGACAGCGCGCCGATGGCTTGCGTGGGGCCTTGGCATTTGATGCCAAGTTTTTCAATCCAGTGCTGGGCGTTCTCGTTCATGCGACGCAGCGAAACAACACCCGCGCGACCGAGTCGATGCAGCGAGGACAGTGTGATGTTGTCGGCGATCGACAAATTCAGTGCCAGCCCTTCTTCCTTACGGTTTTCGCTGAGCATGCCCATGCCTTGCTGCCAGCGAGCTGCTGGGGTGGTGTTGGTGGCACTTTGCTGTTGAATGGTGACTTCACCCGACTTCACCGGATCGAGACCGAACAAGGTGCGCAAAAATTCGCTGCGTCCCGATCCCACCAAGCCGGCGATGCCGATGACTTCACCGCGTCGCACTTCCAGCGAGACATCTTGCGGTTTGGCGATGCCAGCGAGGTTTTTCACCGAAAGAATGGTTTCGCCTGCTTGGCGAGTGCTGCGTGGGTAAAGGTCCTCGACACTGCGTCCGACCATCAACGAGACAATTTCATTGGCTTCAGTCGTAGCGACATCGCGAGTAGCAATCGCCGAGCCATCACGGAGGATGGTCAGTCGACTGGCGAGTCGCTTGATTTCCTCAAGGAAATGCGAAATGTAGATGATCGAGATCCCGCGATCGCGGAGTCGATCGATCAGTGCAAAGAGCTGTTCAATGTCCTTTTGCGCCAGCGAAGATGTGGGTTCATCGAACACCAGCAGACGGCAACCCATGGCCAGCGAGCGGCCGATTTCGATCAACTGCTGCGCCGAAACCGAAAGCCCGCCAGCGAGAGCTTGCGGGTGGAGATCGACGTGTTGAAAGTGCGACAGCGCTTCTTCGGCGCGGGCGCGCATGGTTTTGCGATCGATCAGCGGACCATGTGTCGGTTCCATGCCGAGCACGATATTTTCTTCCACCGTGAGATGCGGGACGATGGAAAGCTCTTGGTAAATCATGCCGACACCGAGTCGGCGTGCTTCCAGCGGGGTTTTCGGCAAGTAGACTTGACCATCGAGAAACATTTCCCCGGCATCGGGAGCATGAGCGCCCGAGAGCACTTTCATGAGCGTGCTTTTCCCCGCGCCATTTTCCCCGATGAGTGCATGAACCTCGCCAGGCAGCACCTCCAAATCCACCTTTCCTAGCGCAATCGTGGGTCCGAAGACTTTGCGGATGCCTTGCATGCGGAGTCGGGGAATGATGTTCGGAGAAGACATAGGCGAGCGAAGAAAAGCGAAGGAGGCGCGTGGTGTAAAGTCAGAATTAGGTTCTAATGCGCATGAAACTCAGACAGAGCAGCGAGCGGTTTTATTTTCAGGCAGCAGATCAGGCGAGAGACATCACTCGCCATTCGTCTGGTAGGCCGATTGCTTGTCGATGGTAAAAGTCCAGCGCACGGGCTTGGAGGTCGTTTTTTGATCGGTCGATTTCCAACTTACCGAAACTTGGCAGGAGTCGTGACGCAAGCGTCGATTGACCTGCCAGCGCAGACGCTTGGTTTGGGGATCAAACACCGCAGGCACATCGCCAAATCCGCCCACGCGCATGATCAGAGTGGCGGGGTCGAGGTCGGTCACGCTTTGCAGATCGATGGCGATTTCGGGGAGTCGGGTATTGATGATGGAGCCGGGCTCGGGAAAGACTGGATAAGGCACGACTTGCTTCGGTTCCGAACCGATGGCAGGTGCGGCGGCATCGCGAAATTCGGTGGCCAGTTCAAAAATCCGATCGTGGGTGCCAAGGATCACGTAGCGAGGCAAAAAGCGGTCGTCGGACTGACGCTTGATTTTCCCAGGGAGCACGGTGAATAGGTGGTCGTAGCCGAGTTTCTGCGCCACGCCATACATTTCCTCGGTATGAAAGCCGCCGGGATAGCAATAGGTTTTGACGGGCTGCTTGAAGTGCTTTTCCAAATACACCTTCGAGCTACCCATTTCCGCGTCGAGATAGCGAGAGTAGTGTTCCGCTCCCTGACGGAGCTGACTTTTCACCGTCGCGGGGTAGGGGTGGCTTTTGCTGTGATTGCCAATCGTCGCGCCGTGTTTTTGCATTTCGCGGATCATTTCCCACGACATCGAACGCCCTTTGACGTTGACGTAGTTGGTGTAGAGATAGACGGTGAAAGGATAGCCGAACTCCTTCAAAATCGGAAAAGCATCGGTGTAGACCGAGCTCCAGCCATCATCGATGGTAATGACCACGGAGCGCGAGGGAATGGATTTTTGGCCTTTTTTCCATGCAGAAAAATCGTCCATACTGATGACCTTCAAGCCTTGGTCCTTGAGAAACTGCATTTGCGCACGAAACTTTTGTGTATTGATGCGCATCTCCGTTTCAGCCAGAGTGGCGGAAAAATCGTGATAACCGAGCACTGCCACTCGAACCCCGTCATCGGTGATGGTTGGCTCCGCCGCAGCAGGAGTCGGCACCGTCGCAGTCGGCGCAGGGGCCGTCTCCGCTGGAGCGAAGATGGCAAGAGAAAAGCACAGCAAAAAGGCGCGCAACAGCAATGGCATGCGAGACATTACCACCGATGTTCCGTGTCGGAAAGTCGAAAGTGGCAGAGGTGTCTGCACGGCGATCAAGCTGGGGAGCGAATCTCCCATGATCGGAACGCAAGCGGCCATCGAGGCTGGTTTTGACAGAATTTCAGAATTTTTCCGAATTGCGATAGGGAAACCATCCTGAGATGGACCATTCCGATGCCGATTCGTTCAGGCTTCCCGTCTCACCTTCAGCCCTTCAGAAAAACAGTCGCCCTCTGAGGATGGAAGATATGTCCGCCTCTCGATTTGGTGTCTTGGTTTGGCTGGGATGCGAGACGCCTCCGCCACTGTTATCCTTCGATGACTTCCTTCAGAAACGCTTCGCGGTCGAAGGGTGCGAAGGCTTCGGGTTCTTCGCCAGTGCCGATGTAGCAGGTGGGGATTTGGAGTTGTTCGTGGATGCCGACGATGATCCCACCGCGGCCTGAGCCATCGAGCTTGGTGACGATGAGGCCATCGAGCGGGCAGGCTTTGTGAAATTCTTTTGCTTGTTGCAATGCATTGCTGCCCGTGGTGGCATCGACCACCAATAAACTGAAGTGTGGGGCGCTGGGGTCGTTTTTGGCAATCACGCGACGGATTTTCGCGAGTTCTTCCATCAGATTGTGGCGCGTGTGAAGTCGGCCAGCGGTGTCGCAGATGAGGAAATCGATGTTTTGCGCGATGGCTTTTTGGTGTGCGGTGAAGCAGACGGAAGATGGATCGGCATTAGCATTGCCGCGGATCACCGGCACATCCAGTCGATCGCCCCAGCGTTCCAATTGCTCGACAGCGGCGGCGCGGAAAGTATCGGCAGCGGCGAGCAGGACCGAGTGACCTTGTCGTTTGAGCCAGTGGGCGAGCTTGGCGCTGGACGTGGTTTTGCCGACCCCATTGACGCCGACCACAAGAATGACGCAGGGCAGTCCATCCGTGCGCTTTTGTGGCATAGCTGGCTGCGCGGGCAGGCGCTTGGCCATGTGCGCACGCGCGGCTTCGACGACATCGGCCGCACTGATTTTTCGGCCGAGATCCTTCAGTTCATCGACAATCTCCATCGCGCCGCGCACGCCGAGGTCGGCTGCGATCAAATCGGCTTCGACTTGATCCCATTCGATGTCGGCGCGGTTGGTGACTTTTTGATAGAGCGACTTAAAAAAACCCATGGCGCGATTCTAAAGCGAGATTGGCCGAGGTCAAAGCTCTTTGATCAGAAGATTGCGCCAGCGCACGTGGCAGGAGCGACCGGAGTGGACTTGCAGGGCAAAAAATCCTTCGGGTGTGAACTGGGGCGCTTCATCGAGGTAGTCGACGCGTTTCTCGCCATTGAGCCAGATTTGGATGTGTTTGCCTTGGCAGCGAATGCGGATTTGATTCCAGTCGTTCCAGCGGAAGAGTTTTTTCCCAGCGGCCGTGAACGCGGCTTGTTCGGCTTTTTGGGCATCGGTGTTCTTGGCATCGACCTGAGGCGGCGAGAGCCAATTGCGACGAGCTTCGTCGTAGAGTCCAGCCGTCCATACGCGATCTTTGCGGTTGTCGTGTTCGCACTGATAGCCATGCACCCGACCGTCCGCGCCGGGTTTTTGCAAGCCCCGAAACATCATGCCGGAATTGCCCGAAAGGTCATCGAACTTCATTTCGAAATAAAAATCGAAATCACGATAGACTTTTTCGGTGCGCAGAAAGGTGTTCGAGTTCACATTTTTGCCTGTGCCGACAATGCAATCGCCCTCGATGTGGTATTGCCCCTTGCCATTCACGACTTTCCAGCCGCTGAGGTCTTTGCCATTGAAAAGAGGCTTATAGCTCGCATCGGGCTGCGCGCACAGCGTAGCGATGGTCGAGAGAAACAGAGCGAAGAAGGTTTTCATATGCGAAGAAGATGTCATACAAGCGAAAATGTGCGGAGATGACAAGAGCAGGTTTTTCCGATGGCGCATTTTGGCAGGGCGAAGAGGGAAATGCCTAGTGGGGGTGGTCGGCTTGGTTGATTTGATCGATGATTCGGCATGCTTCTCGTAAGGCCATGACGGCGTGGGGCGTGTGCACGGCAGAGAGAGAAACGCGGAGTCGGGCGAGGTTTCGCGGTACGGTGGGGTAGCGGATGGCGGGCACGACGAAGCCTTTTTGGGCGAGCCGTTGAGACGCGCGGAGTGCGGCTTCATTGCTGCCCAAGATCAGGGGCACGATGGGGCTGCGATGGGGGTCGGGCAGCAGACCGATGGTGAAGTCGTGAATGCGTTCTTGCAGTTGCTGACGCAGAAACTGTCCCTCCGGCGAAGCGATGATCTCGAGCGCGCAAACAGCTGCATGCGCTAGGGCGGGTGGGGGAGCTGTGGAGAAAATGAAAGAGCGTGCACGATTGATCAGCAGATCGATCACAGGGCTGCTCGCTGCGATGAAACCTCCCGCGAGCCCTGCGGCCTTGCTGAGAGTGCCCATTTGCAGATCAATCCGACCTTGCAGAGCGAGCTCCTCGGCGAGTCCTGCGCCGTGTGGGCCGAGAACTCCGAAGCCGTGGGCTTCGTCGACCAAAAGCCAGGCGTCGTAGCGCTGCTTGAGCTCGACGATTTCGCGCAGTGGGGCGAGGTCGCCGTCCATACTAAAGACCGACTCCGTGACGATGAGAATGCGCGCTGCGGAGCCATGGCGCGAGCGAATTTGCTGAAGAATGCTTTCGAGCTTGGCGAGATGATTGTGCGGGAAAACGCGCAGGGTCGCGGTGCTGAGCTTGGCCGCATCGATCAGGCAAGCATGGCTGAGCTTGTCGAGCACGACAAAGTCGTCCTTGCCCAGTAGGGCGGGGATCGTGCCCATGGCGGTGGCAAAGCCCGAGGAAAAAGTCAGCGCGCGGTCGGTTCCCTTCAGCGCGGCGAGTCGGTTTTCCAGTTCCGTGTGTGCGACACTCGTACCGCAAATCAACCGCGAAGACGCCGAGCCGTGGCCGTATTGCTCCAGTCCTTCATGAAAAGCAGAAGTGATGGCAGGGTGCTGCGAGAGACCGAGGTAGTCGTTGCTGGCAAAAGAAATCGGGCCCGATTCATGACAAGCGCCCATGCGGGAATGCGGTGTGAGTTGCCGCCACAGTCCCTGTTGTCGAATTTGCTCCAGTTCTTCCTCGATGCGCTTCATCGCCGAGAGCATTCTACACCAACAGCACGGTAGGCTCTAGCATTAGTTTTGAGACTGAATGCTAGAGCCTGGCCATGATCATCCTAACGAGAAGTGTTAGGACGTTTGCGACGCAACAGCAACAAAGAGCTCATTGCGCCAAGAAGCGTAACAGTTGTCTCGGGTACGACGGAGAACTGCAAAGTTCTTCCGGCGATGTCCGTGCCCGTGAAATTGGCCGTGACCGCTGTGGTGTCGAGCAAGAAAGTTAAAGGACCGCTGTAAAGGGTGTAATTGACCGAAGCGTATGCCGTGCTGCCACCGTCGTTTTTCAGGTAGTAATTGAACGTGGCATTTTGCACCATGCTCTTGAAGTCGGAGTTGGTGTCGGTGAAAAAGCCCCCGGTGAAAACATCTCCTGCTTGGATCGATGCCAAATTGAGAAAAATGTTGATCACGTTCGCCGAAGTCATCTCTTGAGTGAATGCGGGATTGTCCGTCAGACGCAACACGTCATTGCCGCTGGCGGTGGGTTGATTCCACTCGGGCATGCCATTGGCGATGGTGAACTCGAAGTTGAAATCGATGCCGCCGGTGGGATCGACGGAGCCTGCTGTCATCACACCGGGGCTATTTCCGGGGCCGACAGCGCCACTGCCGGAGAGAGTTGCGTTTTCCATGGTGCCGCTACCGCCCAAAGTGCCATCGACGATGATCGAAGAGCTCGCAAGACTGCCATTGACCACCAGCGATCCCGCCTCCACGCGAGTGACGCCGGTGTTGGTGTTGATGCCTGTGATGGTCAACTTACCATCGCCGCGTTTGGTCAAGCCGCCATTCGTGGCATTGCCCGTCGCACCAGCGAGTGAAAGGCTGGCCGTCGCACTATCGATGTCGATTACCGCCGTTCTTCCGGCATTGATGACAAAGGCGCGGTCGGAAACGATCGAGCCTTGTCCGGTGAAGCGCAGGGCACCGCCGTCGAAGACCAAGTTTTCCGCCGCATTCGACGAAGCGCCGATGCCGCTTGCTTCGCCACCATTGCCGATGCTGTCGACTTCCACCGTTCCGGAAGTAAGGGTCGTCGCACCCGTGAAGTCGTTGGTATTGCCGAGTCGCAGAATGCCAAGACCTTCTTTGCGGAGTTGATTCGAGCCCGTTACCGTTCCGAGCAGGCTGAGCGTATTGCCTTCGAGGATATTGACGCCGGCGCTGTTGGTATTGACTTCCAACGCGTTATTGAGAGTCATGGTATTCGTGACAGCCAAAGTGCCGCCATTGAAAGTGATCTTCCCAGAGCCAATGGCGTCGGCGGAGTTGATCGAGATCGTTCCCGCATTGAGCACGGTGCCGCCTGTGTAGGCATTGCTGCCACTGAGAGTCCACGTGCCACTATCGTTTTTGATCAAGCTCGATGGACCAGCAGAGGCATCTGCTAGTGAAGCTGCGAGGCTGCTATTGCCCGTGCCCGCCAAAGTAAGGCTGCGGGCGCTGGTGCCATTGAGGGCGATGCTGCCGGTGTTGGTGAGTGAGATTCCTTGGCTGCCGCCGTCCAAGGTTCCGCCGCCGATGCCGAGAGTGAAGAGTCGGTCGCTGCTCGCGGGGCTAGAACCCGTATAGCGCAGCGTGGCCGCGGCCGTGGCACCGCCAATGACGAGGTTCGACGCCGCATTGGAGGAGTTGCCGATGCCACTTGCTGCGCCACCATTCGCAAAGTGGGTAATTTCCACCACACCAGCTTCCACCGTGGTCGTGCCGGAGTAGGTGTTTAGCCCGCCCAAGCGAACAGTGCCCGTGCGTGTGCCTGCAAGGTTGAATTCCATGTTGGCCACTCCAGAGGACTCGGCAATCACACCATCATAAATGAGCGTGCGGTCCGTCTGTGCATCCATGCTATTGGTCGTGCCAGCACCGAGAATCACACTACGACTGCTGCCGATGGTCGCGGTTTTGTTTTCTGAATCCAATCGCGAAGTATCCGGGGCTGCCGCGACGATGGTGCCATTGTTGAGAGTGAGCGAAGTGCCTGCGAGGCCGAGGCTGGGATCATCAAAGAAGCCGATGATGCCTTGGTTGATCACCGTCCCACCGCGGTAGCTGTTATCGCCGATCAGTCGGATGTTGCCAGGCCCCGTTTTGATCAAAGCCGCGTCACCGCTGATGGAGGAGGTGAGAAACAACTGCGCATTCAGTGCCGAGGAGAAAGTCGCGCTTCCGGAAGCCGTGCCGGTCAGAGTGCCGATCTGGATGCCCTTGTTGGGATCGAGGGTGAACGATTGGCTCGCGGCAAGAGTCGCACCATTTTCGATCACGATGCGTGAGGCCGTGGTCGCACCGGGGATGGTGCCGAGCAAATCGGAGGCCGTGGTGACAGTGACACCGTTTTGAATTGTCACAGTGCCGTTGTAGGCAGCGGCACTTGAGTCCAGCACCGTGTTGGTACCAAAGGTCAAATTGGCATTGACGGTTCCTTCGATGATTTGAGAACCGCCATTCAAGACCACCGTGGCTCCCTGAGTTTGTGCCGAGGGTCCAACGCGCAGGGTGCCTCCGCTATTGACCGTGACAGTGGTGCCGCTGGCAAAGGTAGAAGAGCCATTGAGGAACAAAGTTCCTGCGTTGATTTGCGTATTGCCGGTGAAGCTGTTCGTGCCGCTCAGGCCCGTCAGTTCCAGTGTTCCAGCTCCGGTTTTGATGATGCCAAAGGCACCTGTGACATCGCCGCCAAAGGTGAGGGTATTGGCAGCTACGTTGAACGTGGTGTTGCCTGTCAGCGTGACCGTGCCAGAGCCCATGCCCAGCGACTGAGTGCCGAGGAAATTGAGTGTGCCGCTGCCGCTGGTGGCGCCCAAAGTAATGGACTTGGGATTGGCTACCGTAACAGAACCGGCTGAAGTATTATCGAGAGTGACGCCGTTGGCTAGGGTCAGAGTACCCGCAGCAGTGCCGAGGCCTTGGAACCAATTGATGTTGAGTTGACCAGCATTGACGGTGAAATTGGCAAGACCGCTACCGACGCCCATGGTCATAATGCCGGCACCGTTTTTGGTGAGATTGACCGCACCTGTCATGTTCGATGCGAACACCAGTTCGGTATTGCTGCCGACGTCGAAGATCGGGTTGGCATTGAAAACCGACGAGGCCCCACTGATGACCAGCTTCGCAGTGCCAGAAGTGACGTTCGCACCTCGTGCGAGCGTGAGTGTTTGCGCGCCCATGGTCAGACCGCCGATTTGGGTGGTGGTGGCTGCGCCACTCGTAAGTCGATCGAGGGTGATGGTGCTATTGCCTGTGATCGTGGTGCCAAAGCCGCTGCCTGCGCCAAAAGTCGATGAACTATCAGCGGCCAGTTGCAAATTTCCTCCAGCCAAAGTGACGGTGTCGGCTCCTCCGCGTGTCCCCAAAGCATTGGCATTTTCGAGGCGCAGCGTTCCGGCATTCAATGTCGTTTGACCAGCGAAACTATTGTTGCCTCGGATGGTCCATGTGCTACTTCCCGCCTTGATCAAGTTCAAAGGATTGCCCGCCGTTTGTGAAATGGTTCCGCTGAGCAAACCATTGCTGGAGCCGTCGAGAGTGAGGTTGACAGAGCCTGCTGTGGCACTGGTGGTGATGTTTCCGCTAAGGAGAGACCCAGTGCGGCGGTGTCGAGTGTGCTAGCTGCCCCGACAGTGATTCCATTGCTCAGAGTGCGTGCCGCACCAGAAGCGACCAACGAGCCGCCATTGAGGGCAATGCTGCTAGTGCCCAGAGCAGTGTTATTGCCGACGGCCAAGGTGCCAGCACTGAGGGTCGTGGTGCCTGTGTAGGCATTGCCTCCATTCAGAGTGAGCGTTCCCAATCCGGATTTTTCCAAACCGCCCGACTGCGTGGCGCTAATGGCACTGGCCCAAGTGACATTCTGCCCATTGGTATCAAGGCGGATCGTGCCACTGCCGAGAGTGAGTCGACCTGACAAGTCGCTGGTGTTGTTAGCGCTGTAGCGCAAAGTGCCACCCGTGAAAGACACTGCACCGTTGCCGCCGAGAGCGTTGGCACTATTGAGGAAAAGCGTGCCAGCTTGGAGAGTGGTTGCGCCTGTGAAGGTATTAGTTCCCGACAGAGTCAGTATGTTGGAGCCCGTTTTGGTCAGTCCGCCCCCTGTGCCGGTTATGGCACCTGCGATCGTTGCGGCAGCATCCGAGGAACCTACGGTCAGGGTTTTGGCACCAAGAGCGAGGGTTGTTCCCGTCACAGAGTCGAGCGAACTCAGAGAAATACCCGTAGGAGTAATGGCCGAAATGTTGAATTGCGCCCCGGTAGTAGAAAGATTGACAGCGCTCGCGAGAGAACCGTTACCACTGAGGGAGAGAGTTCCGGCGGATACCGTAGTAATCCCAGTATTCAAGTTAGCACCCGTTAGAATCAGAGTGCCTGCACCTGCTTTGGTTAGAGCTCCAGTCGTGGCAATGCTGGCACCGCTAATGGTGAGGGTGTTGGTGGTGACGTCGATGGAACTCGTGGTGCCGTTGGTGAGAGTAAAGTTGCGGTTCGTGGACGCCGTAGCACCGGTGTATTGCAAAGTTCCGCCACTGAGCACCAAGTTGGATGCTGCGGTGCCAGCTTGACCTAAGTTGCCGGCGGTGCCTCCATTGCCGATGGTAGCAACCGAGAGGATGCCGTTAGAAATCGTAGTGACCCCGGTATAACTATTCGTTCCCGAAAGCGTCAGAGTGTTGGCACCAGTTTTGTTAATGCCGCCTAGTCCGGAGATTGCGCCGCCGATGATTAAACTTCCAGCATTCGCATTGAAGGTTGTCGCATTCGCAAGCGACAGGGCAAGGTTGATGGTTTGCGTTGAGGCATCATCATTGATGACGCCAGCGCTGCCGAGAGCAATCTGGTTTCCAGAGAGAACGAATGCTCCCGCATTGGCGTCGAAAGTAATCGAGGCAAAGGCTGTGCCGTTAGCGAAGTCGTTGCTGTTTGTCGTGAGCTTAGAATTTCCCGAAAAAATCAGCGCATTTCCGCCGCCGATCGCCGTTCCGCTCCAGTTGCCTGCGGTGGACCAGAGGACACGAGCAGATGCAGATCCAGTGTTTTGGGCCCCAGTCCAAGTAGATGTTTGACCGTAGCTCTCTCCAGAAAGATTGATCAGCAGAAGAATGGTAATCGCTTGGAGGGAGGAAAAAGAGGGACGTAAAGAGACTGAGCGCATTTTCATATGTGGGAGCTATGCCGAGGATTGTGTAATTTACCCGGGGAAGGAAGCTGCCACCTCAATGCTGAGATATGCGCTGACGCAGCGATTCTATTCGCAAAGTGCGATTTGTCTAGCATGAATTTGAGAAGAAAAATCGGTTTGTCGTCATTCGACAAAAAATCGACCCTTTTTGTCTTGCGAATTTGCATGAGATTGATTCATGAGTTTAACAAATGGTTGATTTTGAGATGTTTTTGAAAGGTTGTTCGTTATTTTTGATGTTTTGTTGTACCGTGTGACTTTTTTGTTACTTCGTGCATGACGACGAGAGAATTTTGCTAGAAAACGAGAAAAATTCGTTAGGTTTTGTGTCCGAAAACCGATTTTTTTGAAGATTGGCTCCCTGGAGATCGGGAAACGTGCTGGATTTCTGATCGCGCCCTGCTACTGTTGGCAGAAATCATGATCGATCGTCGAACATCGCGCTTTTTTGTGACCGGCATCATCCTAGTGCTCTCGGTCAGTTTGGGATGGTGGTGGGGGATGTCGAGCAAGCCCGCGACTGCCGTATCGCGGGCGGATGAGCGAGCGAAGGTAGTTGAGAGAAAATCGAGCATACCGAGCCGTGACAATTCCTCTGTGGCGAACTCAGGCTCGGGTTTCGATGCCGATGCCCGGGAACGCGGGGCGCGGGAAGGTCAGCGAACGCTGCGATTTTCCTCAGCGGCGGAGTTGGAGGCTTTTCTGGCGCGGGCGGGAGATCGAGTGACAGTGATGTCGCGTCTCGATGCCCTCCATGCCTTGCGAATTCGCTTTGGAAAGGAGGAAGATCTGTTGTCCTTGCTCGATGGCAGCGAAGAAATGGGCTTCATCTATCCCGTCGTGGCTCCTGATCCGCGAGGTGGGGCGGTGCAGGAAGATGCCATGGCTCTGGGCAATCAGTTGCTGCGTTGGCTTGGGCTGGAAAAGCTCGACCCCAAGCTTGGTGTGGGAGTCAAGATTGCGATTCTCGATACCGGAGTGGTGCCACATCCGGCGTATGGCGACGTGAAAAACGTGTTTCTCGTTCCGGCATCGGCGGATTTTTCTCAGTGGAATGGGCATGGCACGGCGGTGGCTTCGTTGATTCTTGGGAACAGCACGACCGTCCCCGGTGCGGCGCCCGGAGCAGAGCTGACTTCCTGGCGCATCGCCGATGATCAAGGGATTTCCGACAGTTGGTTGATGGCGCAGGCCATTGTTCAGGCGGCGGAGTCGGGCCATCAGATCATTTCCATTTCCATGGGGTCTTATGGCGATAGCGCGGTGTTGCGCGACGCCGTCACGCTCGCGCAAAGTCGAGGATCGGTGATCATCGCTTCGAGCGGCAACGACGGCATGTCGCGCGCCGCCTACCCGGCGGCCTACCCGCAAGTGGTGGCTTCGGTCGCGGTAGATGCGCAAAATTCTCATTTGCTGTTTTCCAATCAAGCTCCGACTTCCGCGCTGGCGACTCCCGGTTGGGGCGTGAGTGCGGCATATCCCGGTGATCAAGTGACGATGTTTTCCGGAACCAGCGCCTCGGCTCCGATTCTCGCGGGTTCGATTGCGGCGGTGATGTCGAGCAAAAATCTGACGGCATCGCAAGCACTGGGACAGCTGTATCGCTATGCCAACGAAGCGGGATCGGTCGGTCCTGATGCGTTCACGGGCGCAGGAGCGGTGAACGTGGGTCGGGTCTTGCGTAGTGATGTGCCCAACATCGTCGACGCCGCCGTGGCGTCGATGGTGATCACGCCGCCCCGTTCGGGGAAATCGGCGCAGGTGCAAGTCAATGTGCAAAACCAAGGAACCGCGGCTGTCGGCAATCTGCCCTTGGAAGTGCGCACGCCTGGAGGGACCTCCTCTCTGATGGTGCCGCTGATGGCTCCCGGCGAAGTGAAAAGCTTTACCATTGGTCTTCCCAACGCCGCTTTTGCGAATGGTGCGTCGGTGCAAGTACAAGGTTCGATTGCGAGCGAAGATGCGTATTTCTGGAACAATCAGCGCGCGAGTAGCCTGCGAGCAGGAGAAAGATGAAAGGCGGCCCCTTTTTCCAATCGCACAATGCGACCCATCCATCATTCGGCGATCATTCGTTTAGTAAGCTTTGGTAAATGTGGATGTGTTGTTGATGCGTTTTGCGGATAGCGGTGCGGATGTTTTGTATGGCGGCGGGACGTTTTTGATCGGCGAGTGCTTGGACAATCTCCTCGCGGCATTCTTCGATCGTGCGCGGTTGGGCGGGGCGTTTTTCGGTAACTTCCAGCAAATGCCAGCCGATTTTTGAGAGAAAAAGCTGGGGTTCTCCGACTTTCATGGCGAAGCATGGTTCGGCAAAATCGGCGGGCAATCGTGTTCGCGAAAACCAGCCGAGATCGCCTGCAGAAGTTTTGCTGCGCGGGTCTTCGCTGCACTCGGCGACCAGTTGCTCAAAGGTTTTTTCTTTCTTTTGCAGCTGAGTGAATGCTGCTTCCGCTAGAGCTTTGACGGCATCGATCTCCTTGTCCAAAGTCGCCCAGAAGACGTGTCGCGCGCGAATCATCTCCGGCTGGGCCAGTTGCGCTTGGTGTTTTTGATGAAATTCCGCGACTTCCTCTGGGCTCACGGCGATCAAAGGAGTGAGTTGACGTTCCAAGTACTTTTCCATTTCGATGCCAGCGGCGAGTCGGAGTCGGCATTCCTCCTCGCTGGCGATGCCCTGGTTTGTCATCGATTGCTGCCATTCTTCTGGTGTGGCAAAGCGTGCGCGCAGAGAGGCAAAGCGTGCCTCGATTTCCTGTGCCGTGGCGCGATCGGCTTTTTGATTCGCGGCGATTTTGCTGCGGATGAGTTGGTGATCGATCAGATCATTCAGTGCCGCCATGCGCGCCCACTTTTTTTGTTCGGTCGAAGCTTTGTCCCAAGATTTGCCTTCAAGCCAGAGTCGTTCCCTCGCGGCTCGTGAGAGTTGGTGGACCGTGATGGGGCGTCCGAGCACAAGCGCGACAAGTCCCGATTCCTTGGCTGCTGCGATCGATTCCGGGCTGTCGATCTTACGGCGATTCACGGCGCGGCGCAGCGGGCCTGAGCATGCGTAGAGATCGATCGCGATGTAAGCGAGTACAGCGCAGTAAATCAGCAATCGGGCAGCGAAGGGAATTTTCATGTGCGGAATCATCTTTCTTCTCACAAAGGGATGTGGCAACCCTAAATTGCATCCTGGCGCACAGAGTAAGGAGGTGCGGGTCGATCAGCGTTTCCCTGTGACAGATTCCGCCGTCATGCCATAAGTGAAGCTTGCTCTTTTCGACTGATTCTTCAGCATTGTTCCGTGTTTAAAAACAAAATCCGCATCATGCTCGCCGACGATCATGCCGTGGTCAGGCATGGCTTTCGCATGCTGTTGGCGATGGAGAGCGACATGGAAGTGATTGCAGAAGTTTCCAACGGTCGAGAGGCCTTAGAGACGGGTGCGGAGTTGCTGCCTGATGTCTGCGTGATGGACGTGACGATGCCCGAGTTGAATGGCATCGAAGCCACGCGTCGCTTGATGCAGGCATCGCCCAAGACTCGCGTGCTAGCTCTTTCCATGCACAAAGATGCCGTTTACGTTCGCGAAATCTTGCGTGCGGGAGCGAAAGGTTACTTGCTCAAAGATTGCAGCACATCCGACCTCTTGCGTGCCGTTCGTTTGGTGGCTGAGGGCAAAGGATTCTTGAGTCCTGAAGTCAGTGGCGCGGTGATTGACGACTATCGCAAGCACGTCACCAACCCCATCGATCTTTTGACCAGTCGTGAGCGCGAAGTGTTGCAACTGATTGCCGAAAGCAAGACCAACAAAGAAATCGCGATGGCGCTGAGTTTGAGTGTTTACACCGTGGAGGCGCATCGAGGTCGAATCATGGAAAAGCTCAACCTGCACAGTCTGGGAGAGTTGGTTCGCTTTGCTATGCGCAATGGCTTGATTGATTGAACTAGATCTTAGACTCATGCTTACTCTTAACTCCCATGGCAACGACGAGGGCAATCGACGTGCCGTGATGCGCATCTTGTTGGTCGGATTTGGCATGGTGCTGTTGATTCTCGGAATAGCGACCTTGGTGGCCATGCGCGAAAAGGGAATTCGGCACGATGCGTTAGAAGCGATGAAAAATCATCTGCTCCATGCGCAGCTGTTGCATGAGGTTCAGGCGCAAGAAGATGTGTTGGCTTTGATTTTGCATCGGCTGACGACAAAGCCGAGTTCGGAGGAGGCTCGGGAAAAATTTCAGGATTTGATTCGTGCGGATCAAAAGTTGCAAGAGCTCGCTGAGCAAATCGGAGCGACGGCGCAATCGGATTCGTGGAAAAAAATGGCGCAAGCATCGCGAGACTTCACCAAGAATGCGCAGAGTTTGATGGATCTGCGAGGGGAGGAGCGAGAGGCAAAACTCGACGCATTGTTTTTGCAACATGACATGGTAGTCAAAATGATCCATGACTTGATTCAGCACAACATTGCCGATTGGGTGGCGATGGACGAAGAGATGCGTCGCGAGCTCAATGATCTGACCGAGCGCTCGACCATCATGTTGGTGTCATGTTTTCTGCTAGCATTGATCTTTGCGGGATCGACGGTGTTGATTGCGCGCAAGAGCATCGAACGAATTCAATGGCAGCGCGACGAGCTGAACCGAGTTTCTTGGCACATGTTGCAAACACAAGAAGACACGGCGCGTCGATTTTCGCATGAGCTCCACGATGAGCTAGGGCAATCGCTCGCGGCGATTCGAGCGAATTTGGTATCGCCGCAAAAGCTCGAGCAAGAGCAGCGAAACGATTGCTTGTTTTTGGTCGATGAAGCAATCGCCAACGTGCGTGAGTTGTCGCAATTGCTGCGTCCGGTGATTTTGGATGACTTTGGCCTAGAAGCAGGCTTGCGCTGGTTGTTAGAGCGTTTCGGTCAACGCAGTCGGATCGCGGTAGTATTTCATTGTTCACTGCCCACAGCTCTCCCGGCGGAGTTAGAGACTCATCTCTTTCGCATTGCGCAAGAAGCCTTGACCAACATTGCGCGTCATTCTCAAGCGACATCGGTGGAAGTGAACTTGCGTTGGGATGACGAGAACTTAACGCTGCTGATCGAAGACAACGGAGTGGGTTTGCCCCTTCATCCTGGGGAGAAAATTTCCAGTCTGGGAATCATCGGAATGAGAGCCCGCGCCCGGGAATGTGGAGGATCTATGGAATTGGGGGAAAGAATTCCACACGGCTTGCGCGTAAAGATCCTCATCCCGCGGGCGCGGGTGACGGCACGATGAACACCGTCAAAGTTAGAACGGGTGGCTCGAGATCAGCCACAGCACGGGTGTGTGGTTGTGTTCCCAAATTTTGCCACCACGGCGTTGAAGAGTTTGTTCCATGTAACCTGCTTCAATTTTGGTGTATTGGTTGATTTTGTAACCGACACCAACAAACGCGCGATTCTGATCAAAGTCATTGCCTTTGACGTTAGAGCCAAAATTGACAAAGACTTCATTCGAAAGTGCGAGATATGTTTTGAGCGAAGCCGTGATCGGACGAGTGGCACGAAGCATGTATCGGATGCGATTTTCGTAGCGCCAGTTGTCGACATGCCAGTCATCTTGGGAATTTTTGCCCATTTCCCCAATCCAGCGTTGTTCGAGTCGCAAACGGTGCGTCCAATCGAAGCCCATCCATTTCGTGTTGTGGGCGACTTGTTGCCAGAATCGATGTTCCGGAAACTCGTGAAGAGCAGGAAAGTCGCCGTAGGGGTGCGTGTCGATGTGGGCATAGCCCAGCGAGAGAGATGTCGTCGGGTTGAGTTGGTAATTCACACCAGGTCGAAGGATCAGTTGCTGCCAGTCATCGCCCATTTCTGCGCGACGAGCTTGGGCTTCTAAATGAATGCCCCACTTCGACCCAAGAATTGGATGATCACCGACATAATTGAGCCAGAGATTGCCATTCGAATCATCGCCTGACGCCGGGGCTGCTGCCGCGTGCAGGGAACAAGTCAGGGCCAGGAAGAGAAGAGGATACTTTTTCATATTTGTTGAGCGAATGAATCAGGCGCGTTTGAATCGGGCGGCTTCGGGGTGATGCGAAACGGGTTGGTGATCCGAGAGGCCTTCGATCAACAACTCGCGATTTTCCAACTTCCAGTCTTGCGCCATTTCCTGAAGCTTTTTGTAAACGGTATGATCGATGAACTGGCTTTCCGACAAGTCGATGGTGACTTTGTGATGAAAGCTGAGAGCAAGAATGCGCTTGCGCAGAGGTAGCCAGTTGCTGAAGACGACCGACTGAGAAATGCGCATGACGGGATGTTGCTGATGATCCATTTCGACATGAGGGACAAACAGATTGCGCGCCGAGGTGCCTGCAATCAGGTGCAAAACAAGTTTGACGACGATGCCTGCCGCGATGCCGATGAGGAGGTCGGTAGCAAGAGTAGCGATCATCGTGACCAAAAAGACAATCAATTGTCCTTTGCCGACATGCCACATGTGGACCAGCTCCTTAGGGGAAGCGAGATTGTATCCTGTGAAAACCAGCATGCCGGCGAGAGCGGCGAGGGGAATGTTGTTCAACAGCCAAGGGACGGAAGCTACGAGAACCAAAAGAAAAGCGCCGTGCCAGAAATTCGCCCAACGCGTGTGGGCGCCATTGTTGCGATTCGCACTCGAGCGGACAATCTCGCTGATCATGGGAATGCCGCCGATGCATGAAACCAAAGTATTGGCCATACCGACCGCAAAAAGGTCGCGGTTGAGATCCGTGCGACGTTGCCATGGATCCAGCAAATCGACCGCTTTGGCACTGAGCAAAGATTCCAGGGTGCCGACGAGGGAGAACATCACGACCCATTTCAAGCTTGCGCCAGAAAAGATCGAAGAGAAATCGGGGAACTTAATGCCACTGAGCATATTCATCGGCAAAGAGACCAGGTATTTGGGTCCAATTTGGTATTGATGTCCTTGAAATTCATACATGTGTTCATTTTTGATGCCGAAATACAAAGCCATGGGCGTGGCGACGAGCAGCACCAACATCGGGCCAGGGATGGCTTGCACCAGGCGATGCTTGATCAACATGCGTCCAAACAAAAGAACAATCGCGACCAAGCCGATCATGGCGATTTCCGGATTCATGTTGGCCAAGCTGTGAGGAATTTCTGCCAAAAGTTCAAGAGGTTCCTTCGCATGAGCAGTGACGCCGAGTGCAACATGGACTTGTTTCGAGATGATGATGACACCAATCGCTGCGAGCATACCGTGAACGGCTGCCACAGGGAAAAACTCACCCAGTGTGCCCCATTTGAGTTTTCCGAAGAGGATTTGAATGATTCCGGAAACGACTCCTACTGCGAGAGCCTTTTCATAGCCGAGTTCCTGCACACAACCGAGCACGATCACAATCATCCCAGCAGCTGGGCCTTTGATGGTAAGTTCTGAGTTGCTCAACCAAGGGGTCAACATGCCACCGATGATGGCCGTAAAAATGCCGGCGATGGGAGGGACCCCCGAAGCAATCGAGATGCCAAGACACAAAGGCAAGGCAATCAAGAAAGATTTCCTATCGGTTTGGGACCAAGGGGAGCGGTTGGTGTTGGAGTTGGTGTTGACATAATCGTAGAAGCGTTTTGTCTGAAGTGAGGCAAAAGTATCAGAGATCGAGAGAAAAATGCTATCCCCTCGTCGGGTTAAAATTTTACCCCAGAGGGGGGTAACCCATCAAAGGGTGAAAATATCCCATGAGGAGGGGATAGACCATTTTTTCAAGTTCGCCTAACTTTGAC
>RDYF01000026.1 GCA_004293285.1 Verrucomicrobiota bacterium
TTCAGATCGAGTATTTTGGCTGATGTCTGGGATCGTCAATCTGGCATATTTTACTCACGAATTTCAACCGTGGAAGTGGCTTCATGGGTCTGCGAAGTCGCTGAACGTCGCTGGCTATTGGTGGCTTTTAACAGGATTTCTATCCCTAGCTTGCTTCCTAGTAGCAAAGAATCGAAGAGCAGAACAAGCTGAGTCATCCAACGGCGATAGCGTCCTTCTTTGAATCGGAGATTGATCTCACTGTTGTCGCAACTCGATCCTTGGCAGAAGAAATGAAATACAAGCGCACCATCATCTGGACTTCGATCCTTGCGGCAGGATGCGCTGCAGTTTTCTTGCCGAAATCCGAGCATTGTCGGAAATCGAGCCCCAATGGAGCGCAGGTCGCGATAGCCTACAGTCGAGCGATTTGGTCTATTCTACCTCTTTTCCCGGGTGGTGGAAGTGATCAACCGGGCTGGATTCGAATTGAAACGCTAAAAGGAGTAAAGATTGCGGAATATAGTGTTGAGATGCTATCGCATATTCAGGATCTTAGATGGGACGGCGAAACTGCCTGCCTTCCACAAAATGAATCAGAATGAAAAATGAGCCTAACAAAAAAGTAAACCGATGCCGATTGCCTATCACGGATTGTATTTTTTCATACTCCGCGCCGAACACCCATCTCGCTCACCTCTGACATTCGTCAAAATGAAACCGATCTCAATCATTGCGCTCTGCTGCACAGGGCTTCTCGCTCAAGCAGGGCAAGTAGACCTAAAGGTCGGCGATGAACCACCTAAATCACTCAAGCCACTCCTTGCAAAGCTCGATTTGATGGGATCAGGCGGAGAGACTCTTTTCTCGCGACCAGAGCAAAGCATCTTCGTCGACAGGACCGAGTACGTTTCTAAGAATGGCAAGTTTGTGCTCGCGATGGAACAAACAAGGGATCCAAAGCGAGCGGGTGGCCGCCCCGTCATTACAGCACTTTACTTCAGTAACACAGGCAAACGAATCTCTCGCAGGGGAGATCGAGGATGGCTTTGGTCCGAGGGTGCTCACCTCATCGCGATTGACCCTGAGACCCTTTACGGAGAGATCAAATAATCGCGCGAGGAAGTCGGCCATTTGCATTCAAGCTTCCTTTCCCACCGTGGGTGGTCTAACCATTGTCACACGAAATGAGAATCACGCACCTAATTGGAATTGCATCTCTCCTTCTCCTGCAATCATTGAGAGGAGAACAACCATCGTCATGGCCGCCAAAAGGCACTACGGCGGTTCGAGCATTCACTTTTGCTGGTGGGCCGAAAGATCTCATCATTGACGGCGGCAAGATTCACCTTATGGCAAGACCAAAGGAAGGTTTGCTCCTAACGAAGGAGCAGGTGGCGAATGCATGTGCGGCGCTGAACACTACGTCCCATCATTTCGGATACTTTGATACGTGCTTTGAGCCGCGAGATGCCTTGGTCTTCTACAATGCAGATGAATCCGTTCTGGCTTCTGTCAGCATTTGCTTCACCTGCTACAACTCGAGAGTTGTTCCGAGTTCATTGGCAGGGGACTTTGACTATGCAGCATTGGCTACCTTCTTTGCAACGTTGAATCTGAGTGGCGGATACAAGTTCCACAGTCCCTCCGCTTCAGATTACGCCACAGCATATCGCAACAAGGTCGAGGAGTGGAGAGCCAGAAGAGCCAAAGCTGCAGGAAGACCGATTGAGCCCGAACCATGGAAGATCGCAGAGCCGAGCGCCACTAACCGACTGAGGGCTGGCGAGAAGGTTTGCATTGCGACCAACATCCCCTACGATCCGTTCGATGGAATCAAAGTCATTGACCCACAGGGATACGTCCGTCTCAATTTGTGCAAAGCAGTTGTGATGATCGGAGGATTAACGGAGAAGGAAGGTTCTAAGGCGGTGAGGAGAGCGTCGATCGAACAGAAGCTCTACAATGATCATCCTAGTTTCACGATTTCCGTGATTAGTGCTCGCCGTTTGCCAACCATAAGAAACCATAACGACCAACAAGACGGCGCTGGACAACCCGCTCCCGCCCCGCTGTGGAAGTCGAAGGGCAAAGAGAATCGTCAACCTGAAGCGGAAATGCGCTCCAAGTAGCGGACGCCACGCCTGATCGTTATGCAGAAAATAGGCACTCGAAAGTCGATAATACCGAACTCTCTTGGAGGGCAATCTACAGGGCGCGAGATCGCGAACAGGCTTCTGGGTCGAAGCTCCCCAGCAAAATGTGGATGCTCCTTGCTTATTTCGACGCTTGCCCTAGCAATCCTAGTCGGCCCACGCGTTTGGATACAGCAATCTGATTCACTTGGGATTGGCCAAGCTCTCACCGGACTTTTACAGCTGGCCAGCGTATTGATTTTCTCGATTCTCGTGTTGGTTGGATCCGCAGTTTCTTTACTTCGAGGGGAGAGGCTTTGGGTATTGGTCACCATGCTTGTGCTGTCAGGCGTCGCACTTTTGAAAATCCTTACATAATAAGTCATACGATGCGACCGGCGATAACGTCCTTCTTTGAATCGGAGATTGATCTCACTGTTGTCGCTACTCTATTGTTCTGCAGAAAAATGTGTGCACTTGGAAGCCATCAGCATCCCCCAGAAAACGAGGTTCGTGCTTTGTTTGACGAAATGTCGCAAACCTATGGGATCGTGCATGTAATCTCTTCTCTTGGCTTCGCTTATTTTTGGAGGCGTCGATGCGCCGCAGCAATCCGTCGAAATAGCAAGTCGGTGTTGGATGTAATGTCAGGGGCGGGAGAGATGGTGCCCATTCTGATTCAGCAGATCAACCCCCAGGCGACGATCCGCCTAGTAGACTTCTCATCGGGCATGTGCGCCAAGGCGGAAGAGAACTCTAGGCGATGGCAGCGTTCAGGATTGAAGATTACCAATGAGAATGCGCTGCAGCTAACGAGCAAAGATGAAGAATTCGATTCCGTAACCTGCGCGTTTGGACTGAAGACTCTGAGTGATGCCGAAATGTGGCGGTTTGCATCAGAGCTTTGGCGAGTGACTAAGCCTGACGGAGTAGTCTCACTGCTGGAGTTTTCGATTCCGAGTTCACGACTGTTGCATCCATTCTTTAAGTTGTACGTGAAGTGGTATGTCCCGATCTTAGGGAAGCTTTTCCTTGGGAATCCAGACAACTATCGAAAGCTTTGGCACTACACGTGTTTGTTTCGCAGTTGTCGTGAGGTGATTCAGCACTTCGAGCGAGCGGGCTTCGAGACAAACTTCCAAAGCCACTTCTTCGGTTGTGCTACGCAGATCGTAGCATATAAAAGAAGCGAAGAGTGCCTAAAGATTCATAGAGAGCATGCACATGGACATTACTGATCGCTTTATGAAATTCCGTGAGGCTGTTCGACACCTGTGGAACGTCCATTTTTCCGACGATGCCACACGTGATCAGGATTGGGATTTGAGGGACGCATTCAGTGTAGCTTATGTCGCGCTTTTCAATGCAATGGTGATGCATCGTCTGCCCAAGAGCGCTTTACCCATTGCCCATCTCTGGGATGCAGATGCCACCATCTTGGACTGCTATCACGTTAGTAGTAGATCAAGAGAAATCCAGCTCATGATTGCCCGCGATCGCCCTGCTTCTGGCTACTGGGACCACCCTATTACTCGTGTAGCAACCTCAACCGTTGATCTACGTCTGATCTCGCTATTTGATTGGGACACATTGGGCTTCCGCGACTTTCGATACTTGCGAGTTCGGATTTGCAGTGCAGATCATGCCGATCTTGTAGGGAGGGACGCTTTGATGGACTTTGACGACTGCTGCATCGTCTTCCGCCCGAATGAAGAAAACCAACAAGCCGTGCCATGACCACCCCTGCCAGCCGGTCTGTTTCGGAGATTTGCCGTAGTGACAACCTCAACCCCTTGAGCGTTGTGCACCACTGCTAGTAGCGGTGTGCTCGCACATCGTTGAGCCTGATAGAAACATGCGAAAACGCCTCAAAAAAATCGCCATTTGGCTCCTCGTTGCCAGTCTTGGGTGGTGTGTCATTCTAGGAGCCATCGTTTGGCGATACGGAACGCATGACCGAGCGGCCAAATCTGATTGCATCATCGTTCTTGGCGCAGCCGTTCAGGGGGCTACAGCATCACCCGTATTTGAAGAGCGCATTCGACACGGATTGAGTCTCTACGATTCTGGCTATGCTCCCAAGCTGCTGTTTACCAGAGGCATTGGTGATGGACAGACCCATTCGGAAGCTAGCGTCGGACGATCTGCTGCTATTCAGCATAGGATTCCTGCCGTGAATATCCTCGTGGAGGAGAAGTCGCGAACAACTCAACAAAACCTCTCAGAAGCACTTGCTGTGATGAGACAGCATGGGCTTAAGTCTGCAGTGATTGTGAGTGACCCACTGCACATGAAGAGATCAATGATGATGGCGGATGACCTCGATATTCCTGCCGTTTCGTCACCAACGCCAACATCCCGATACCGATCACTCAAGACGAAGCTGGTATTTCTACTTCGCGAGATATATTTCATCCATCACTATATCGCCACCGGACAATGAAAACACGAAGCACAACAGGACGCTCCATCCAACGGCGATCAGCTACCAAATGGCATTCGACCTTCCCTCCCCGCCGTTGATCAATGATTCGTTAGGAAAAGTACATGAGCTTCAACATTTTTCTCTATGCCATCTGTGGCCTATTCATCCTAGGAGGACTATCCGTTTTGGCGCAGTATTACTATCGTGCCAAGAAATGGATCCATGCTAAAGGCATTGTGGTAAGACTTCATGAGAAGCAATCCCATGCTGATCAAGACGGAAGAAAGACTACGCTTTATTCCGCAACCTTATCATATCAACTGCCGAACGAATCACAAACCCGAGAATTTCGGGACGATGTATGGAGTGCGCCTTGTCCGTATGTTATCGGGCAAGAAATACCGATGTTCGTAAATCCCCATAAGCCGTCTCAAGCTTGCGTAAAGCATACGATTAGCAGGATCATTGTCTCCATCGCTTGTATCGCTGCTGGCGTTTTGCTTTTTTTGGTAACCGAAAAAAATCTGCCCTAGGGCAAACAATCCGCGGCCTAAAAGCCACTGCCAGCGGCCCTTTTTCATGATTTCCCGTAATGACACCTCTCAGCCTGTGATCGACGCATGGTTCCGCTCGTGCTAGCGCATGCGCTCATCGCGCCGGGTAGAAAGATAGGACAGCGGAAACTTCGTCGTTTTGGCGAAGAAAGAGCGCGACTTTCCGACTCGATGGTCTTTGACCGGATTGGGGGCCGGTCATTGACTCGGGGATTACGCGAGGCCGTGGAATTCTTGGATCGAGCGGACGCTGAGTTCGTTCTTTTGTAGGGCACGGATGGCGCGGACACTGGCCTCGGCTGCGGCGAGGTTGGTGGCGTAGGAAATTTTGTTCGCAATCGCTCCCGCACGAATCTGCACTTCATCGGCGCGCGATTCGTGGCTGCTGGGAGTGTTGATGACGAATTGGATTTCGTTGTTTTTCATCATGTCGACGCAATGCGGACGAGCTCCTTCGAGGATCTTATAGACGCGTACGCTGGCGATGCCTTCTTTTTGCAGCAGCACATGCGTGCCGCCGGTGGCGAAGATGGTAAAGCCCATTTCCGCAAGGTCGCGGGCGATGGCGACGGCGCGTGGTTTGTCGCGGTCGCTAACAGAAATGAAGACATTGCCCTTGGTGGGCAGCGGGTTGAAAGCGCTCATTTGCGCCTTGGCGTAGGCCATGCCGGGATCGGCATCGATGCCCATGACTTCGCCAGTCGACTTCATCTCCGGGCCGAGCACGATATCGATGCCGGGGAAACGGTTCCACGGGAACACGGCTTCCTTGACATTGAACTGCGTGGGAATGATGCGCTGGGTAAAGCCGAGCTCTGCGAGCGTTTGACCGACCATGATTTTAGCGGCCAACTTCGCCAGCGGCACGCCGATAGCCTTCGAGACAAACGGAACCGTGCGCGAGGCGCGAGGGTTGACCTCAATCACATAAAGTTCATTGTCTTTGACGGCGAACTGGATGTTCATCAAGCCTTTGACATTGAGTTCCTTTGCCAGATTGACAGCGGCCTGTTCGATCTTCTGTTGGATTTCTGTGCTGAGCGTGAAGGCGGGAATCATGCAGGCAGAGTCGCCCGAGTGAATGCCGGCTTGCTCGATATGCTCCATGATGGCTCCTACCACGGCGGTGGTGCCATCGGCAATGCAATCGACATCGACCTCCGTCGCGTTATCGAGGAAGCGGTCGACCAGCACCGGACGCTCCGGCGAAGCAGTTACGGCTTCGGTCATGTAGCGAGTGAGTTCTTGGTCATTGTAGACAATCATCATCGCACGACCGCCGAGTACGAAAGACGGGCGCACCAAGACCGGGTAGCCGATGCGATTGGCGATGACCACGGCTTCCTCTGCCGAGACGGCGGTGCCGGCTTCCGCTTGCTTCAGACCGAGTCGATCGAGCAGGGCGGAGAAATGCTTGCGGTCCTCGGCGAGTTCGATCGATTCTGGCGACGTGCCGATGATCGGCACACCATGGCGTTTCAGGTCTGCGGCAAGATTGAGTGGCGTTTGACCGCCGAACTGGACAATCACGCCATCGGGTTTTTCCTGATCACAGATATTGAGCACATCTTCTAGAGTGAGAGGCTCGAAAAACAGCTTGTCCGAGGTATCGTAGTCCGTCGAAACCGTTTCCGGATTCGAATTCACCATGATGGTTTCATAGCCTAATTCCTTCAGGGCAAAAGCGGCGTGCACGCAGCAATAATCAAACTCAATGCCTTGGCCGATGCGATTCGGACCACCGCCGAGGATGATGATTTTCTTCTTCTCCGAGCAACGCGCTTCATTTTCCTCGCCATAAGACGAGTAGAAATACGGGGTGTATGCTTCGAACTCCGCCGCGCAGGTGTCGACCAATCGATACGTCGGAATGATGCCCGCAGCCTTTCGTTCCGCGCGCACTTGATCTTCCGTCGTCCCCTGCGCCTTGGCGATTTGGCGATCCGAGAAACCGAGTTTCTTCCAGCGTCGGAGGACAGGCGTCCCGCCTGTCTGGGCCGACGGGCTTCCAGCCTGTCGCGTGTGGTTGACCAATGAATGAGGCGCATGCAATCCAAAGGAATTTTCCGGCATGTCCTTGGTATTGCCCGAGATGTAACGGCGGAAGTCCATCAAATCCTCGGAATGGCGAATGATCGTGTCATACGATTCTTCCATCCAAACTTGTCCTTCCGCGTTGATTGCTTTGTTGAGTTCCTTGGCTGTGAAAGATTTCCACGAATGCAAAATATCGGCGAGCGTGTGATTTCCGATAGGCTTGACAATCACATGAACGTGATTCGGCATGACCACATAGCTATCAAGAATGTAGCGATCGCCATGGAAGAACTTCAGTGCATTCTCCACGATCGACCGCGAGGCAGGATCGCGCAAAATGCAGCTACCATGTCCGGCATCGAGCCACTTCTCCATCGTATCGCGGAAGCGAAGGATAAACTGGCGCTGCGTCTGGAAACTCCAGGGTTGAGGGTGATTTTTGTGGAATAGATCCAGTTCCTTTTGCCAATCTTGGAGGACCGTTGCGGGAAGGGAGTCGGCGAGGCGAAAGGTCACAAAATAACAGCATCCGTCTTGCTGCCAGTGCGGGAGATGACGGAAAGTTTTTTCGATCGGAAGATTCTCCGCTAACGGCAAAAATGTTTCCGCAGGGAACATTTGTGTGCGATCAGGAGACTGAAGGCCTTCTGGATTTTGACAGGCGGGACGCCCGTCTGCCGAGACAGGCAGGATGCCTGTCCTCCCCAATTCCAAGCCTTCCTTGGCGATTTCTTCCAAATGGCGCAAGAACCAGGGATCGATGGCGGTGAGGTCAAAAATTTCCTCCACCGAGTAACCGGCGACAAAGGCCGTTTGCAGCCAGAAAATGCGTTCGGCATTCGGCACGCGCAGATTGCGCTCAATCTCCTCGCGACTCGGAGAGACGGGTGCCTTGCTATCGAAGCCAAAGCCCCAGCGTCCGGTTTCCAGCGAACGAAGGCATTTTTGCATCGACTCCTTGAACGTGCGACCGATGGCCATGGCCTCGCCGACCGACTTCATCGAGGTCGTCAGCACGGGATTGGCGGCGGTGAATTTTTCAAAAGTGAAACGCGGGATCTTCGTGACCACGTAGTCGATGGTCGGTTCAAACGACGCCGGTGTCTCGCGGGTGATGTCATTGCGAATTTCATCCAGCGTATAACCCACGGCCAGTTTGGCGGCGATTTTGGCAATGGGGAAGCCCGTTGCCTTCGAAGCGAGAGCTGACGAACGCGAGACGCGGGGGTTCATTTCAATAACGATCATGCGTCCGGTTTTCGGATCGGTGGCGAACTGGATGTTCGAGCCGCCCGTTTCCACGCCAATTTCGCGAATGACAGCGAACGAGGCATCGCGCATGATTTGGTATTCGCGATCGCTCAGCGTTTGGATCGGTGCCACGGTGATCGAGTCGCCCGTGTGCACGCCCATGGGATCGAGGTTTTCGATCGAGCAAATCACCACGCAGTTGTCGGCGCGGTCGCGCATGACTTCCATTTCAAACTCCTTCCAACCAAGCAGCGATTCCTCCACCAGCACCTCGCTGACGGGGGAAAGATCGAGCCCGCGGGTGATGATTTCTTCAAACTCCTCGCGATTGTAGGCAATGCCGCCGCCTTGACCGCCGAGCGTGAAAGCGGGGCGAATGATCAGCGGGTAGCGTCCGATTTTTTCGGCAATGGCACGCGCCTCTTCCATCGTGTGCGCGGTGCCCGATTGCGGCACATCGAGGCCGATTTTCAGCATCGCATCCTTAAAGCGCTGGCGGTCCTCGCCTTTATCAATGGCATCGGCATTCGCTCCGATCATACGCACGCCGTGCTTTTCCAGAGTGCCGGATTTGAAAAGCGACATGGAGGTATTCAGTGCCGTCTGACCGCCGAGAGTGGGCAATAGGGCATCGGGTTTCTCGCGGATGATGATTTTTTCCACGACCTCCGGTGTGATGGGCTCGATGTAAGTGCGGAACGCGAATTCCGGGTCGGTCATGATGGTAGCCGGATTGGAATTCACCAGCACCACTTGATAACCTTCCTCGCGCAGAGCTTTGCAGGCCTGAACACCCGAATAGTCAAACTCACAACCTTGACCAATAACGATGGGGCCGGAGCCGATGACGAGAATTTTCTGAATCGAGGTGTCTTTGGGCATAAGCGTAGTGGCGGGTGTAAACTCGCAGGGATTTGGCAGTTCAACGGCAATTTGTAAAGGATTGGATGCGGAAAAAATGATTTTTCTGCGTCCGTAAGGCGGCAGCACAGGAATTACTCGGCATCGATGCGGAAAGGCATGGAGACATCGGGGAAATCCTTGAGCGTGAAGTTGATCATGAATCCGTATTCACTGCGGATCCGGTTGTCGCGACGCATCAAGCCGGCGCTGACAATCCAGTTTTCAAAATTGCGGTGCATGGTGTATTGCTCCATCTCCAAGGTGTCGTCGGCAAATTCCCATTGCTGCAATAGACCAAAGCCCCAGTTTTCGTTGATGCGCCAATAGGCTCGGAAATTGATCCGATTGGAGTCGAGCAGGAACGGGTGGTTGTCGAGCATGCGCTGCTGCACCGCAAACTCAAAATTCGGGGTCGGCATGAAGCGTAAGCCGGTGGTGAACTCGTTGTAGCCCGAACCAGAACCGAAAATCGGGAACTGCAGCTGCCAATCGACCGCCATCCACGGCAAGGGCTGAAAGGTGATGTCTTGGTAGAGGTTGGAAAATTCGCGATTGAGCTCGGGGTCGTCGATGTAGCTATCGAGATAGGTATCAGTGAAAAGCCACTGATGCGTGCCGCCGTCACGCTGCGTCAGGAGTCGATTGCGGAAGCCGAGTCGCACAAGGTTCCAGTTGTTCAGGTCATCGATGGCGGTGAAGCGACCGACGCGGATGGGCACGGGGCGGGTGAAAAAGGTCAGTCGATCAATCTGCGGCGTGCTGGGATCGAGCGAGCTCACCGAGAGATAGGACCAGTGTGCATAGGGCTGGAGGGTGTGCCGCACGCCATTGACACCGAGGCTGCTGATGCGGAAATCGGGGTAGTCTTTTTGCAGCTTAAACGAAGCCTCGAGCCCCAGCGACATCATGCCGCGATCGGTATCACCCGCTACGCCCGAGGCATCGAAATAACGATTGTAGCCCGCTCCCGCGTGAGGAGCGAGATGCAGCCAGTCGGAGATCGTCCACTGTGTGGCAAAGTCTTGGTACGTGTGAAAGCGCGAGTATTCCGGGTTGGTGAGCTGACGATAGAGCGTCTCATACTGCGGGTCGCCGGGAGGCAGGGCGCGCAATTGCCCAATCAGAAATTGCTCATAGCGCCCCACTTGCGGCAGCATGCGCTGATAGGTGGGATCGGACTCAGGCAAGGTCAGTAAAGGATCCAACAGCGTGTCACGGGTGGGATCGGCCATGTTTTCCTGGGCCACGGTGAAACTCGTTTGTCCCTCGTGCTGCAGGGCACCGCCGAAGATGGGGCGACGGATGTGATCGAAGGAAATCTCGGGCGAGCGAGAATCCGCGCGATAGAAGTCATTCACCCGCAGACGCGCTAGTCCGGTGAACAGGGTGGTTTCATCCCGACGCGTAAAAAAGATGGTGTTATCGGGCTGTGAGTTGTCGCGGTAAAAGCGCGGATCGAAGTCCTCGAGGAAATTGTTGTCGCTCAGGATATGCAGATCGTAGTTGAGAGCATATTCAGCATCTTTGTTCCAAGGGTCTCGAAATTCCAAGGGAATCCGATACTGGAACTCTGCGCGATAACGATTCGGATCAATCGGGCCGCGGGGAATGCCCGAGCGAGTGATGGTGGGATCGAGGTCATCGGCGTAGTAGAATTTCATCCAGCCGAGATTGGGATTGTCCGCGAGTCGGGTATCGAAAAGATCCACGCCCGTAGCGAGACCGCGTCGACTCCGTGCATCGAGGTGCCAGCGCGAGAGCAGCCACGGTTTTTTGCCACCGAGAAAGGCGTTGTCAGCATCGCCCAGCATGATGCCGTAATTTTGCAGCAGGTAAAAGCCGAGGTTCGTTCGACCACCGGGAAGGAACCGATAGCCGAGCTGGCCATTGAGCGGCTGGCTGAGATAGGGCAGCCAAAAAATCGGGGTATCGCCAATGAAGAGCTTCAGGTCATCAAACACCACCTTTTCCCCGGGGTAGAGAGTAGTGCGATTCGCTCGCAGCCAATAGTGCGGCAGCTCGACGTCATTGGTCGTGATCCCCGCATTTTCGCCAACGAGAATGCGCTCGCCATTTTCATCCATCACGGCATCGAACGAGCCCGCTTCGAGGATGATCGGGTCATAGCTCACACTGAGACGCGAGGTTTCGAGCTTTTGCGTTTTCAGATCATAAGTCACGCGCTCACCACGTTGGATCATGGGCCCGTTGAAAATGCTGACATGGCCCTGCAGCAGATACGTTTGGCGATCGAGATCGAGAATCGCTTCATCAGCAAAAACCTCCTCGCCGCGATTCGTCTTCAGCTCAATCGGACCCGAGATGCGGAAGCGGCGATTGCTGGCATCGAGCGGCTCGATTTTCCCTTGGAGCGAAAGATTGACCCCAGTGGGCAGCTCCGAAGAAACCTGGTGAGGATCGACATGGGCCGCAGGAGCGGGCGCGGTGAGCTCCGGAATTTCCACCGCAGCGGGTGGCGCGAGATCAGAAGACTCAGGTTCCTGAGCAAAAGCACCCACCAAAAAAGGCAAAAACCAAAAGCACCAAGAACCCCTCATGAACAAACCCAGAATGCGTGAAGCCCCTCAAATGTAAAGACGGAAATGGACTAGCCAAAGAAGACAAACAGAGAATTTCGCCTCATGAAGCTTCGGATGAATTTCTTCAATCAGTCTCACGAAAACAGCATGTCCCCCTCATCCAACATCCAACATCCAACATCCAACATCCAACATCCAACATCCAACATCCAACATCCAACATCCAACATCCAACATCCAACATCCAACATCCAAATCCAACATCCAACATCCAACATCCAAAATCCAAAATCCAAAATCCAAAATCCAAAATCCAAAATTCAAAATTCAAAATTCAAAACCCCCCATTCCCCATTCCTGAATCGAAGGAAGGGTCGAGCTCTAGGACTCCGTCTTCGATTTTGATGCGAGCCATTTCTTCAATGCCCAGACGGATTTCCTCGGGAAATGCTTCGGCCAGGGCGATGTAGCTGGGACGCACGAAAAGCATGAATCCCTGCGGCAGGAGCAGTCGACCAAAGCGTCCGCCTTGTCGCACGAAGGGCAGAACGGGCATGGGGCCGCCATCGATATCGACATGCGTGACGAGGGCGCCGTCGCTGCTTTCGGTTTGTTCCAGCTTAAGAAAGATCGAGCTGGTCAAGGTCAGTCCCGCGGCGCGACGCACCATGATCAGTTCAGCGCGTTCCTTTTCCAACCGCACCAGCACTTTTTCGAGCGTGACCAGACCCGCCAGCCAGCCCTTTTGCTCGGCGACCAGAGTTCGGGCAAAGTAGCCATTGATTTCCGCTTCCGTGAGACGCAGCGGATAGGAGCCCGAGATCGACTGAGAAAACACCGCCTTCAGATCACGCACTGGCGCAGCGGAAGAACTCGGATCTTGGACGACAACCAAATCCGACAAATCTTGCGCACGAAACACCTGCACCAAACCCCACGATAAGGTCGAAATGATCAAAAACACCAAAAACAACCCAGCGCGGGGAATGTCGCGCGGGCGTTTTCTGGATGCCGGCATGTCGCGCAACCTCGTCATGCCGACAAGCTAGTCAGCGGCTTTCTGAGGGTCAATCAAGAATCGAAGGTCTGACATCTCCCCTACTGGCCGATTGGTCGCCCTCACCGGAGAAGCAAACACGCCCGCGTTCTCTGCCGATCGAAATGACAAACGTCGCGCCGAACTCTCGTTTCTGCAAAAAACTCTGTGAAAGACTTGACCATCTCCCGCGCAATCGCTTGCCTTTGTGCGTGCTAGTTCAAGTCCTGAAATCAAAACTCCATCGCGCCATGATCTCCGCTGCCGATGTGGAATACGAAGGCAGCATCGAGATCCCCACGGACCTGATGGAATCCGTCGGCTTGTGGGAAGGCGAGAAAGTGCTGGTCGCCTCGATCAGCACCGGCAACCGACTCGAAACGTATGTGCAGCCAGGACCTCCGGGCACCGGAAACATCATCATCAACGGCGGAGCGGCTCATCGCATCAAAAAAGGCGAGCGCGTGGCCATCATGTCCTTCGCCTTGTCCGAAACCCCGATCGTGGCGCGCAAAGTCGTGCTCAACGATGAAAATCAAATCATCCGCCCCGGGCGCTGATGGTTTTCATGGCCCGATCCGACATCAGATCCGTGCTCCCATTAGCACTTTCATCACGTCGTCCATCGTGATCCAACCACTGAGTTCTCCCCCTGCTTGGTCGACCAGCGCGGCGATCTCGTGATGATCGAGAAACATCGCCAACAATTGTGTGAGCGACATGCGTTCATCAATCGATAGAGCGGGTCGTATCAGCGCTTCCCATTCCGCTTCGGCATCGACTAGCTGCGCTGCGAACAACTCGCGAATGCGCACATATCCGATAATGTTCGCAAAACCACCATCGGCGCTCACAGGATAACTTCGATGCAGCTTCGGACCGAGACGGTCGATGTTTTCGCGAAGAGATTTCCCGACTTGGAAGACCTTAACTGCTTCCTTCGGCACCATAGCCGTGTGGATGCGTCTAGCCGATAGCGTCGCAGCATGCAGAATGATGATTTCTTCCCGATTGTGAATCAACTGCTCCGCCCGGGCCGATTCGACCAGCGTCAAAATGTCGAGGATCGGATTAGACCGATCGCCTGCCGTTGGTTCCTTTTGTTTGAACCAAAAGCAAAAGCGTTCCATCACCCAGACCAGCGGATGAGTGACTTTGAGCAAAACCTGCAACACCGGAAGAAGGTGCGGTGCGAGTCGGTCGGCATGCTGCACCCCTAACATTTTCGGCGCCAATTCGCCGCCAAAAATCACCGCAATCGTGATCAACCCAGTAAACAGCCATAGCCATTGCGTGCCATAAAGAGAGCCAAAAATCGACGCCGCCAGTGCCGCCAGTCCGGTGTTTGCAATCGTATTGCAAATCAGAATGGCCGATACGGGGCGTTCGATTCCCTGCTTCATCGCCAGCCACTGCTTGGCTTTTTTCTCCCCGCGTGAACTTTGTACTTTCAGCGAAAGCGGGTTCAAACTCAAGAGCACAGCTTCCGCCAAAGAGCTGATGAAAGAAATCAGCAAGATGAAACCGCACAAAAAAAGAGTAAGACATGCATACCATCAGAGATTCTCTTGGTGAGATTGATACTGGCGGTATTCCTTCAGAATCGTTTTCACAGCAACCGCCGACGCCATCGCCCGATGATTCAAAGGCGCCAAACGCGGAGTCTCAAAAACGATTTCCAAAGCCCGCGGGCGCTGCTCGGGAGGTGCCGATAAGACGCCATGATAGCCATCTTGAATCATCCCATCGCGCGCAGCAAAGCCGTCGATCACGGGATCCGTATTGATTGGCAAGTACGTGGATGCCGCCAGCAAAGCGGGCCGCAAGATGTTTTCGCTGAGCATGCTGCCGCTGACGAAACCATACAAACCATGCGAGGTATCATCTTCATGCAGCGACAGAATGATGTCGTATTTCTCCTGCCGGAGCTCGGTCTCGATGTATTGCACTTCGGGCAAATTCGAACCGCACCAGAACTCGCGATTGATGTCAAAGCCGCGCTGATTGGTTCTCGTGCCCTCTTTCAGCCCGCTCGGATTGCATGCGGGATAGAGATGGAGCTCATAGCCGAACAACTCCGCAGGCAACGTAGTCGCCCAGCGATGAAGAATGTGAGCCGCCCGAACACCCGCTGGTTCATCACCATGAATGCCGGCAAAAACTCCGACCTTCCATCGCACATCGGTCGCAGGGTTGGTCTGCGCCACCCATTTTTTCACGACCAACCCGTTCGCAGAAAAGCCCTCATGCGAGATCTCATGCTGGGGTCGATTCCAACGCCATCGAGAAACCACATCCGAAGAATGGGAGGAGTGTTCGTTCATACACTTTGTTGCTTTCTTACTTCATCGGCCAATGCTGTGCTCAGGTAGCGTTCGCCGGTACTGCATCCCACGGTCACAATCAGTTTGCCGCGGTTTTCTTCTCGACCAGCCACTTGCAAGGCCGCCCAAACATTGGCACCTGTCGAGATCCCGACCAACAAGCCTTCGTGCGTTGCCAGTTTTTGTGCGGTAGCAATGGCGTCTTCGTTCGAGACCTGAATCACTTCATCGAGCAAGCGAAGGTCCAGATTTTGGGGAACAAAACCAGCCCCCGTGCCCTGGATTTTGTGCGGGCCCGGTATCACTTCTTGCCCAGCAAGAGTCTGTGTAATCACCGGTGAGGCCGAAGGTTCGACCGCAATCGCTTGGAATCCCGGCTTGCGCGGTTTGAGAACCGAAGTCACTCCCGTGATGGTGCCGCCGGTTCCCACAGCTGAGACAAAGATGTCGATCGCCCCCTCGGTATCCCGCCAGATCTCTTCAGCTGTGGTACGTCGATGCACCTCTGGATTGGCAGGATTGTTGAATTGCTGAGGAATCCATGAGTGGGGAATGTTTTGCGCCAACTCCTCCGCTTTTGCAATCGCACCTTTCATTCCTAAAGGTCCAGGAGTCAACACCAGCTCCGCGCCTAAGAGCCCGAGCAGCGTTCGACGCTCCAAGCTCATGGTCTCTGGCATCACGAGAATCAAACGATAGCCTCGTGCTGCAGCCACGAATGCCAAAGCAATTCCCGTGTTGCCCGAAGTAGGTTCAATGATCGTGGACTCGGGCGTGAGAATGCCCCGCTGCTCGGCATCGTAAATCATCGCTTGACCAATGCGGTCTTTCACACTGCCCAATGGGTTCTTGAATTCCCCCTTCAGAGCAATGGTCGCTGGCAAGTTTTGGGTCAAACGATTGAGTCGGATCAAAGGGGTCGAGCCAATGACTTCGATGATGTTTTGATAAATCGGCATATCCGTAGAAAGTGAATTTTTGTTAGTGAGAAAGAATCGCCTGACGTTTGCGATTGATGGTGACTTCGCGCTCTTGGATGATGGAGTAGACTTCGTGCTCGCTCTTCGCAATGCTCAGAGCCGCTTTGGTGTGATCATCAAGCACGCGCGCCAAACGTGCCAATGTCTGCAAATGACCGCGATCATCGGTGGCAACCAGCAAGAAGAACAACTGGGTGTCGCTCAGGTCCTCTGCGCCAAAAGCAATGGGCCGACGAGTGCGGAGGAAGCGGATGAATGGCTTTGCGGCCAATTGTTTCAGTGTCCGACGTGGGTGGCAAATCGCCACGCCTCCCGTCAATGCCGTGCTGCACAATTCTTCCCGCTCTTTGAGCGAATCGAGCAAGGTGATGCGATCGGTAATCGCTCCCGTCTCGTAAGAAAAATCCACAAGCCGCCGCAAAAGCTCTGCTTTGTTCTGAATCGGCTCATCGAGCAAAATGCCCGCCTTCGACAACTGCAGTGTCACGGGATCGTACTCCTCGCTGTCCTTCGCTGGCGTGGCAATCTGATTCTCCAATTCGACCACATGCGTATGATCCAGAGTTTTGATTTTTTGCTCCAGCCAGCCAATCAACTCGGCGCGCTCAAACTTCCATTCCCCGCGGATCTCCAAACCGGGCAATTTCTCATGGCGCACCAGACTGTCGATGAATCGAGGACTCCAACCGAGCATTGCGGCCACTTCTCCTGTTGTTAAATATTGATGATTTTCACTCATAGTATTGTTAGGGTAATCAGATGTTAGGATTGATTCTTTTTTTTGTTTTTTGCCTTTCGAGCATCGGACGCTTTGGCTTCAAATCGAAATTTTTCAGTGCATTGGGAATAAACCACAACACCATCTTGCAGATACAACTGCACCGTTCCGTAGCGGATGCGGCTCACATCTCTGACGACGACTTCGACCCATGACTCCTCGCTCAATGGCAAACGATCATTGTTTTCATTGATTTCACACATAATTAACGAAGAATTTTTAATTCACACAAGATTGTATACATAAAACGGTATAGGTAAAGGAAATTGTTCATTTTTTGTTCAAAAAATTGTTACGAGTGAGGGGTGGAGAGCAGGGATTGCGGTAGCGCAACCCCTGCTCGATTTATTTGCTTTTTGTTTTCGGCTCAGGTGGCCTGAGAATGGTTGAATGAGTGCTTCGAAATTTCAGAAAGAATCCTCCTTGTTTTCCTCGTCGTCTTCTTCCTCGCCGCCGCCATAGCCGAGGACTTCGACATCGATCAGCGAGATGCCTTGCGCGAGTTCTTGCTCGGAGGATTCCTGATCTTGACGATTGGCGGCATCGCTCTGAGTGGTGTTGACATTGGCATTATTGGCCGCAGTCACGGCCGAGATGCTGGGTGCGGAGGGGCCCGTGGGAGTGCCGACCGAGTTGCCTCCGACGGAAATGTTTCCTGCGTTCAACACTTGTTGTGCGGCGATGTTCAGATTGCCTGAAACTCGGATGCCCGCATCACCGGCATCGACCGTTCCGTTCGGTGCGATTAGATCGACATCACCGAGCGGCACACCCGCCACAGCGGCCAAGGCACCAATGCCCCCACCCGTGGCGAGGCCGGCGAGGTCCGTTTGTACTGCGGCGCTCTGAGAATCAATCAGCACGCGGGTCGGCGGCGCGGAAGTAATCGTTTTGGACGAAGAACCTGCCGCGATGTCTCCTTTCGACGACCAAATGATTTGATTGCCGCCGCGAAGCGTGAAGATCCGACCGATGCCGATATCGATATTGTTCTGCGCAAAAATGGAAATGTTGCCACCGAACTCCGTGATGATCCCTGGCGGAGAAGCGGGAGAGCCGATCACCGTATCCGCGAGAGTCAATCCACCTCCGGGCATGGCGAGTTGAATTTCGCCACCTGCGGTGGTGCGAATGTTGCGCGCCCGCGTGAAAATGTTGCCTGCGGCAGGATTTTCTCCCATCAGCAACTTGATCGCTCGCTCTGCGATGTCGTAATTTTGCGCAGTGGGGAAATTGCGCCCTGCATCGCGAAGGATCAACGAGAACACGCCGAGCGCGAGTCGCGATTGCTCTTCCTCCGAAAGCGTCGAGAAATTCACACCGGGCGCGAGCTTCTCAAGATACTTGGCTCCGCTTTCGGTATTGACGAACTGATCGATGAAGCCGGACCAGTTCAAGGAGCTATTGGCTAGCGTAAAGGCTTGGGCAATGCCTGCGCCCAGAACCAAATTCGCCCCTGCCGAGGGGAGATAGGGATTGCGCGTATTGCCAATGCTCGTCACCCCAGTGCCGGTGCCATCGGTAAAATCCAACCCAATTCCCAAGTCGAGATTGCGCCCCGCGAGGACTTGCAATGTTCCATTACCCGAAATCTGAATGTCTCCTGCGAGCGGAATGCTATCGATGTTGACAACATTCCCCGAACGGTTCGCCGCAATGCGCAGTGGCGAATTGGCGTTCGATAGAATGATATCGCGCCCGGCCGTGACCGATGTGGCATCGCTTGGTCTCGCATTTTGCAAATAGAAGGCAATGTCCGATAGATCTCTGCCGGCGTGAATCAAAGCGAATTTCGATGAAAACAAGGTCAGCCCCGAGATATCGCCCGTTCCTGCAAAAAGGCGCAAGGGATTGGGATCATCTCGATGCAGGATGCCTGGTGTGTGCAGGGTTTGCTTGTTTTCCAGAGCAGCAAAGGGACCACTGGTGGCACCGGTTTCTTGGAACAGGCGATTGATGAAGCTGAGGAAACCGGAGCGCGTCGACCGCGCCTGTGTCAAGTCATTGCCCACCAGCGTCTTGTATCCAAAGGGACTCGTGATGCCAGGAATCGCGGCGGGGTTAGCGTCCGATAGATTGATGCGCGCAGCACCCCATGATGTACTCGTGCCATTGAAAGTAACGCGTCCATTGGGTTGCAGGCCATCAATCGAATTCGCGGCAAGGATCTCCACATTGCCAGTCGACGAGGGCGTCAAATTCATTTGCCCGACCAAGCTCACCGATCCCGCGAGAGCGGTCGCAGAGAGCGTCGGTGGCAACAACGAGACCGTCGTGCGGAATGGCTCTGCACTCGTTTCGGCAAGACGCAGCCAAGGTTGATAAAACGACGAAGTCACCGGGTTGGTTCGAAGGATCTGTTGTCGATCGATCCAAGCAGCGAGCAGCGACGTGGTATTGCCCGCGCCCGAAACCGGCAAGGTGGCACTTTGTCTCAGCGTTAGATTGCCTCCTAACGAAAGCGCATTCACATAGCTATCGGCAGCATACGTGCTGAAATACGATTTCTGCCAAAACGTGTTGTTGATGCCAACAGGCAACAAAAAGACATTCGCCGTCGGACCGAGTAGCAGATTGCCTGAGGCCGTGACATCAAAGCCGCCTTTGCCCACAAACAGGGTGGTCGGCAACCATGTGTTCGCATCGAGAATGTTCGATGCCCCCGTGAGCTGGGTCACCGAAGGCGACCGGGTCGCATTGGTGATGATATTGCCGCCAGCGGAAATTTCGCCTTTGCCACGCTCGACATAATACACTCCGGCATCGAGATCATTGCCTGCGCGAACCAATAGATCACCACCGCCCAACTCCAACATCTGAGAGGCATTCGGTGTGCCGCGCTCCATGCGCGCATTGGTGGGAATCACCGCGTCGACGTTGTTGATGTTGTTCGCAGCAACCATGCGCACGTTGCCTCCGCCCAGTGCTCCGACTCCTTGGAAGAAATTGCTGAAGTCCACCCACCATGTGGTAGAAGCCACATCGCCAAAGCGCGAGGTGCCAAACTCTCCCGTCAAGGGATCAACAAAGCCCCGACGATAGAGCCAGTTGTTCGGCAGTTGCCGCTGCGAGTCGGCGATGACCTGATTCTGGTTATTGCGTGTGATTCGTTCAATGTCCTGACCCGCAGTAAGCGAAACATTGCCACCTGCCATGGTGTATTGCACGGGATAGGTGGGGTTTTGCTGAATCGCACCTAAGGTCACATTGCCGCCACTTTGATCGAGGATCGGAAGGTCAAAGCGTCCGCCCATGGTCGGATCGAGCACTTGCGTACCTGCCGTGTAAATGGTGGCAAACTGATTCAACAATTGCACACTGCGCCCGGTGTGGATGGAAATGTCTCCGGTGCCGGTGCGAATCACTTGAAAGCGATTGTTCAAGGCAAGCGCAGTCGTCGCATTGTTGCCCGGGGTATTGTTCGATCCGTTGCTGTTCGAGAAATTGCTCCCGTTGTTCTTGCCTAACAGCAAAGAACCATTTCCTGCCGCTAGCGATGGCAGGGCTAAGGTTTGACCAAAGTGGGCAGCACTAAGATCCGCACCAGCGACCAAGCGATAGGACCAAGATTGCACATTGGCGGGCAACAGCAAATTGCGCGACAACAAGGGTGCGGTGTAGGCCGAGGAAACAAAACCGTCACTCAAAGCATTATGAAACACCAAGTTGCCTGAGGCTCGTAGCGTCAACACACCGGGAGCTTGATTGGGCCCCACGCGGAAATTGCCCAGATTCCAGTCCGCAGCAGCGGTCGATGTCGGCGTGCCTAAAGTCAGATTGCCATTGCGATTGATGATTTCCGCACCGGGCGCCAGGACCAAGGAAGAGGCCCATAGCGACTGACTCGACAACAAGCGATTCATCATCGTCGAGTAACCTGCCGAAGCATTTCCTGAAGTGCCCAGAAAACTCTCCGCGTCGGACCGAATCTGATTCTGCACCGCCGTCGTCATGGTGCCACCACTCGCCGTTAGATCATACAGTCGATAGGCTTCGGCGATGATCGAAGAAGCTCCGAGAATTTGACCGCTGATGGCTTGAATGGCGACATCTTGGTTGATACGAGGAGCGCGCAAATGCAATTGCCCCGTGAACTTGCCACGGCTGGCACTTTGAAGATCCGCTTCTGCCACTTGCAAGTTGATCAAAGAACCTGCTCGAATGTCGAGCACACCCGAACCCACGACTCCCAAGCGCTGACTCCCTGCTTCGAGTGTCACTTGGCCACCCTTGCCTGCATTGCTGAATTTCTGCGCCGAGGCATCGAGCTCAGCACCATCGAGCAAGCTGAGATTGCGATGGGCCGATAGATGAATCGTTCCTCCTTCCGTGCCGTTTGCAGCGATGCGACCACTGACTTCGATCGAGCCCTGATCGGCATACAAGCGGAATTCGCGCGCTTGCACATTGCCGTCTATGGTCACATCCCCTTGACGCACTCGGAAGCTTTGCCGCTGAGTAAACGCCGAATTACTCAACTTTTCGGCAAACGCAGAAATCGTCGGAAGAGTGCTCACGTCGAACGCGACCGAACCATTTCTCCCATTACGGCCTGCTTGCCCCATGAGCTGACCCGCGAGTTCGATGCGACCTTGTGGCGCCGAGAGAGTAAGCGCACCTGCATCGCCGCCCGCAGCCTTGGCAGAGAGGTCCATCTTCGCTGTCGACGCGATCACGATGTTGCCGGTTTGCGATGCGAGCCCCACTTGACCTGCCGACGTGTAGCGTCGTGCACCACCGAAATTTCTCTCCGTGCCTGCAACATCGATCGATCCACCGACGGTAATATCACCCACGCTTTCTAACGATAAAGATCCACTGGGAAGTTGGATTTCACTCTGCATCTGAATCGAATTCCCGATCAGGCGCAACGAGGCGCCAAGGCCCGAAGAAACCAAATTGCTGGTCGAGCTAGCATTCGTTACGACCAAATTTCCACCCGCAGTGATCGACCGCACGGACCCCGCAGTGCCGCTGATGCGCGGCGTCTGCACGTTCAAATCCGACTGCACCGAAAAGCCGCCATTGCTTTCGCCGAGGATGCCACGCGATGCTTGCAACTCCACTTGTGCGTAGTGTTGCGCCGCCGTTTGATTCACACCCAAGCGAATCCGATCCGCCACCAATCGCAAAGTACCATTGGTCGCTTGTGTGGGTTGAGCCACCGCAATCTGATTCGGGTTTTGCAACACGATTTCACGCGCGGTGATTTGCGTCACTCCAGCATTTTGCTGCAATCCTTGAATCGTCGACGCGCTCAATCGCAAGGATGTCAGCTGCGAGCTGCCGAAGGAACCGCTGCCATAGAGATCAATCGTCGAATAGCTCGACAAGTTGATGCTCGATGCGCTCTGCAAATCGCGCAAGGTGCGATTGGTCAAAACAAGACCGTTCGAGGGAGCTGTGAGTGTGTCGTCGAAAAGAATGTTGATTTTCCCAGCGCCAAAGGTTGACGCGGTCGACAACAACGAAGCGGTTGGATCCAGTGACAAGCGTGACGTAGAATCGAAAATCGTAGCACCACCCTGAATTCGTGCGCCGCTGCCAATGCTGAGTAGTGGCACTGTCGAGGCAGTCACATTGCTGCGAACAAGCTCTGCCTGAGCATCCGCCGCCACGCGCAACAGTGCGCCGTCGCCCGATATCACGATTTTGTCGGCAGACGCCGTGGTGGTTGAGGTCGAACGGATCACCGAATTTGCCGACACCGTTACCTGATTTTTCGCTGCGAGGATGATGTCTTCCGCAACCAGCTCGACACCTTCATTGTCCACGATCACAGAACCACTGTTGACTTGAACGGCGACACCCGATTCGGTGCGCTTGCGGGTTCCTCCGATCAACAAGCTCGCAGCATTGAACTCACGCAACACTTGCGCATTCAATTGAATGGCGTCAGACGCTTGGGACCACTGATTCGAAATTCGGAGATTCAACTGCGAACTGATATCGATCTCCGCACCTCTGCCACCGGAGATCGACGGGGATAGGACCGTGCCACGCAAATCCATCGACTGAGAGGAAGAGATGCGCAAAGACCCAGAGTCCTTCGGCAACAGAGGAATCGAGGCATTCAGAGCTGTTGCGCTTTGCTGCAAAAATGCATTTGCGGAAAAATCCTGGTATTGCGCCCGCGCTCGCACGACGGCAGCGGGAACGACTTCGAATCGAGTTCCTACCGATGGGAAGGCGCGTTGTTGATTCAAGGCATTGTAACGCACACCCGTGACGATGGCCGCGCCATCAGGCGTTTGTACTGTTCCCACACTGTTTTGCTGGTTCGCTTGCACCATCAAGGCTCCAGGCAACAGAGCATAGCGAGCCGGCAACAAGGTGTAATACCCCGCTGGCAAATCTTTGCTAGCGCTCAGATAAATCCGATCGCCCACATTCAACTGACCATTCAGGTAGCCCGGAGCACCTTTGATCAAATTGTTCACATTCTGAGAATCATTGAATGCTGCAAAAGGCGCGATGTTCGCATCATATCCGGGAATGACGGCAAATCGCTGGGTGGAATCAAGAATGTCGGTAGGACCACCCAAACCTGGCACAAATCTCGTCGCATACAAATCACCACCACCGCGAAGATCGATCGTCGACCCCGCTTCCTGGGTAATGTTTGCACCGAACAAACTCACGGTTTTCTGAGGGGGACCTGAAGCGGTAATGTCGACTCCACGAGGATCAATCCACTGATTTCCGTTAGGGCTAAAACCATAGGGCAAAACCAAGCCTTTGCCGGTTTGCGGATCAACGCCCGATACCGATGTGATGGACCCGTTGGCCAGCACCAAACTGGTCGTGACAGGAAACGGCCGCGCATTGCCTGTGAACCAATCGCGCGGCAAGTCTCCCGTGCCATCATAACCCAAGCGAATCGATCCAAATGGCGCACGCAGGACACCTTGGTGATGGATGCTGGACGCGAATACGTTCAAGCTTCCGCCAGCCGACAAAGGCAAGCGCCGAGAACCCGATTGCTCGATCGAGATCGAACCCTTTTGCGCGCCTTGTGCGTTTTGATAATCGTAGGCGATCAACTGAAATTCGCTCGCCGTGGTGGGATAAATTTGCGCCGCTTTGAGCTTCAAATCGCCGGCAATGATCATGGTGCCATTGCCGCGAATGTCTCCATTTTGCGCCGTCAATGACGCCGAACCCGTGCCTTGCAAACTCAATCCTCCTACGTCGATCGTATTTGCTACGATATCCATCGTACCAAGTCCATGTTTGGCAGGAATGATCAAGGGAAGATTGTTGAACAAGATCGGGCTCACTTCTTCTTCAGGCAGTGCAGGTCGCTGGAATGGCAGACCGATGGAGACCGCTCCCGCTTCGATGGAAAGTGCCGACTCCCCGAAGAGCAAACCACGATCGGCAAGTTTGACTTCTCCTCTTGCACGAATCGCAACATCTTCCCGGACTTGCAACACGCCGCCGAGTGACAAGGAGTCGAAGCCGCCGTTGGCAAATGAATCGATCTGAAAAAATCCCTGTCCGCTTCCCAGATGGCTCGAAACAAATTGCCCCAATGGATTGCCGAGCAAAGGCTGTGTCAGAGTGGGTCCTCGTTGACCAATCGTCAGAGTAATGTCGGCGGGCGATTCGATTTCTGCGAGAGAGTAAAACCGATTCGACGAAACACTCAAAGTTCCACCCAGTGCCGTAGCGCCACCCGCATGGGCTTGCAGCGTGGCATCGGTGATCAACGATTGACCACCCCGCAGCACGATGGCTCCGCCATTGCTTTCCACCGTGACAGGCACAAACTGCTCGACACGCGGCACGCTGACCACACCATTGTCGTTGAGCGCGAGGTTTGGTTGAAACACATTCGCCAAGGCTGGGTCGATGTCCAACACGCCACTCGTGCCCGAAACATCGATCAAGGCGCCCGACTCGGCAACGATGTTGCCTTCAACGGTGATCGAGCCTCCAGAATAGACCGTTCCGATTCTCCGACCAAAGGGATCAGGTGTCAGCACCACCGAACCGCGTGCCGAAAGCACACTGTTGCATCCCAAGTGTGTGGTCGTCAGCGGTCGCGCAAAATCTCCAAAGATCGAGCTCGAGTTGCTCGCTCCCGAAATCTTGATGTCGCCCGCCGGTGTGATGATCGATCCTTGAATCGAAACCGCATTGGCAACCGCCGAAAACGATCCGCGCGATTCGAGCTGAATCAGCGAATTCGCTTCCATGACAATGCGGCCCACCGAAAGAAGTCCGCCCGTGAGAGTATCCGTCACACCAGGAGCCGAAAGATGAATGCTCACGGGTTGACGCTCCCCTTCGACTGGCGCACGACCGAACAATTCTTCAAATGCTCCCACCGTGATACCTTCACCAGGTGCCTTGGCGACAGCTCCAAGAATTTTCTGCACCGGACGAATGATGGTGTTTTCTTTGATCGTGATCGCATCGCGCTGATCATTGCCCAAACCACGCAGGAGAAAGCGCTGGAATCCGCCTTCACTGAAAAATTCCGGTGCGATCCAAAACGCATCAGCGTCCGCTGTCGATCCACCGATTTGCAAGAAAGGGGCCTGCAATGATAAGGTGCCACCGCGCTTGCCTGAATACCCTAACAAGTTTCCTTTGAGCGACAATCCGCCGCCAGTGATCGAAGAAACCAAAGGATCTTGACCAGCTTTGAGAGTGATGGTTCCGCCATCCCCAAAGACCCCTACTCCTTGCGGGCTCAGCGCGTAACCACCGGAAACATCGATCACACTCTTTTCTTCCAAGTTCAGCGAGAGAGCTTGGATGGATACACTACCTCCTTGAATCGTGACGGGGGTCGAACCAGAAGAACTGGTCCGGTCATCGGTGATCGATCCCGAAACGTCCAACCGCGCATTGGCTCCCAAGCGGAAAATGCCACGACCCGGTTGTAGGGTTGGAAGTTCCGGCACTTGCTGACCTAACAACACTGCCGTAAGAAAGGGCGATACATTCAAGGCGCGGAAAGACAACTGACCGCCGGGTGCATGGACATTTCCTGCCACATCGATGATCGATGCACTCAACGACAAAGCTCCGCCTGGACCCATGGTGATGTTGGTCGATTCGGGAATGATGATTCGTCCCAATTCATTATGAATCGTCAACGAACCCATGCCGCGCGACTGCAAGACATCGGCATCGATCTGCACGAGATTTCTGCGACTTTCGGCGATCGGTGTCGGATTGCCATTTTCATCTAACGAAAAATCAGCAACATCTGGCACATCATCATTTGGTTCAAAAACGACATCGACCGAATCGGGATAAGTGATGAAGAAATTGGGTGATGTGCTTTGTTGTCCGCGGAAGTTCAAGATCATGCTTCCTGCTTTCGGAAGAGAGCTACTGAGCAAATTGTTGCGAACTTGATTTTCTCCGGCAAAAGACTGGCCCTTGACTTGACCATCGAGAACAATGCTTGGCGCAGAGACTTCGATGCGTCCGGCATTGGCACCCTGAGTATAGCTTTGTTGGAATCGAATTCCCGCAGGAGCCAAGGCTCGCGTGAATCCTCGGACCACACCCCAACGTTGCGATGTTATGTTCGACACTCCCGTGTAAACACCTGAAAAGACTTGGTCAGGTGTGGCTTCGGCGATGTCGACAATTTGTCCATTCGATACCACCCGTGTGGTCTCTACAGTGCCACCCTCGAAGTTGGTCCAGCCGCCCGATAGATCAATGATCGACCCTTGACGGATGACCGCCGATTGTCCGGCGCTGATGGCGAGATTGCCGCCCGCTGTCGTCAATTGCGCGACATTTCGCTCGATCAAACCAAGATATCCCACGAGGTCTGCTAGAGGCGTGCCAATCCATTCTCGGCCCTCATACACACCGCGGATATTGGCATCGACCACGATTTCTTGCCCGCGCAATTCTCCCTCGCGTTGTAGCGGTGCCGGAGCGAGTTCGGAACCACGCAGCACGAGACGCAAGAGATTTTGCGTAACCGATGCTCGAGCATCGACTGTTCCCGCCAAATGGATTACGGATCCTTGGTCCAAATACACTTGTCCAGCCGACGGCAAGAAAAACGATAGAGGCAAGCTCGCTGAAGGAAGGAAAGACCACGAGCCGGCTTTGATCGCTAGGTCGGCACTGGGTGCCAAAACAATCGATCCTGTGGCGTGATGGATGGTCTTGCCCTCAATATTGATTTGCGACTTCAGCGCAAGTTCGGTGCCGATGGTTTTGGCGGTGCTCGCAATTTCCGGTAAAATGCGTGTGACGCTATCGGTGCCCATGACCACTTGACCCGATTGTCGATTCACAAAAGGCAAACCCGAGTTGGGATTGGCAGCATCGAAACCCGCATTGCTCACGGCATCGTAATGCGCCTTGAGATCAATTCTGCCATTCAAAGCAACAGACGTCGAACTATCGATGATACCCGCATGGCGAATTTTCGCGCCGACCAATGTCGCATTCGCACGAGGGATGTCGATGATTCCCGTATGTGTCACTTGACCTGCATAAGGAGTCAGCAGCGAAGCAGGATCGGCAATCGCACCCACATAGACATCCAAACCACGCAATGAAGGATCGGACGAGCTATGAGGCGCAATGCCGACTTGCAAGCCCGCAGCTAAAATGACTTGTCCATTCGCCGAGCTCAATGTGCCGGCATTGTTGACATTGGCTCCGGCGAGAAAAATCCGACCACCATTGCCATCCGCCGTCACGGGAGTGCGAATCTGCGCGCCCGCTTGCACGGTCACATCACCGATCCGCGCATTCGCTGACAGGTCGGGCGTGAAACCGGGAGTGCCGTTGATGCCTTGGGGAATGCTCAAGGAGCTGAACAAAAATTGTTGATCAGGATTGTTGACCAATCCTTGTGCGATCAGGTTCTCGTTGATGGGCAAAGAAGACGCCGTCAAGGTATGCACATTCACTTTGCTCGTGGCACCAAATACGATGCCATTGGTGTTGATGATGAACACTTGGCCCGGCGCGGAAATCTGACCAAGAATCTGTGTTGGATTGCCGCTTGGGTCCAACACGCGATTGAAGGCAATGGATTGCGACGACGCACCCGATGCGGTTTGATCAAATCGCAAAATGGTATCGCGCCCAATGTTGAAGGTGTTCCAATGCAACAACGCTTGTTGCGCGTTTTGCTTGATCGTGACTTCGGTTTTGCCATTGACCGTCGCTTGTGTCGGCAAGTCGGCTCCTTTCCACCACTGAGCATCTTGTGCGACGCGCGAATCGATCTGCAAGCCTCCCGGGGCGAGACCATTGGCCACCGAAGGCAGAGGCTGGCCGGTGGTGGGATGCAGTCCGAGATGATTCGTTCCCGCAGTCTCCGCCGCTACACGCGCTGCTTCTTGCATCGCACGCACCGCATTCAACGCATTCGTCGTACGCGCTAACACATCATTCGCATTCGCACGAGCTGGCTGCAATTGTGTCGGCAACGCACCAGTGACCGCAGAGCCCGCGTTCGATGATGACCCCGGCGCGGTTGGAGCAGGAGCACGCAAGATGTCCCCTTGCACCAAAATCGGATGCATAAACACCAGACGTCCGACGAGCGAGACGAGCTTACGACTTTTCGCGCGAGCCGAGGATTGATCTTTTGGATGGGGTAACGACATAACAAATCATGAAAAGAGGTTAGGGAATCGCTAGCGCTTGAGCAGCTTCAGCAATTCGATTTCGTTGATCGCCAGAGGATGTTCTTGAAGCAATTGTGCCAGATACTCTTGACGAGCGACCTGCAAACGCTGCGCCCGCAGCTCTGCCGTCAATTGGTCTTTGATTTCAGCGAGGGTGGGCGTGCGTGCTTCTTTGGTCTCGTGCAATTTGACGATGTGCCAGCCATCATCCAACAAAATGGGAGCAGAAACTTTGCCGACGACAAGCGACTTCACCACATCGCGCAAGCCGCTGTGGAGTTGACTCTCGGCCACCCAGCCAATCTCTCCTTGCGTCGTTGCCGCCTGAGGCTCGTCGGAGTACGTTGCCGCCAAGGAAGCAAAATTCGCATCAGCGGATTTGAGCTTGCCGACAATTTCATCGACACGTGCTTGGTCGCGCTTTTTCGCCACATAAATCTGAGCAATGCGATAGCTTTTCGGTATCAGAAGACCGCCTTTGGCTTTTTCGTATGCCGCTGCAAGTTCGGCTTCGGAAGGATATCCCTCCGGTAGCTTGCAGGCCGCATCGATGAAAGTCTCGGCAATCACGGCTTCTCGTGCACGGACGATTTTATGAACGACTTTAGGATCTTGATCCCAGGATTTTTCTTCCGCTTTTTTGAGAATCCATTTCTGAATCAGCAAGGCCCGCACGTATTCATTCAATGCTTCCGCACTCTTCGGGTGGATCGAACCGTTAGAAGATTCAAGCCCCGAAATCATTTCTCGCAACTCCTCGGTCTTGACTTCAATGTCGCCGATTTTGCCCGCGACCGAATCGGCAGACGTCGGCAAGATGAGACTCCCTGAGAAAAATAAAATTGGTAAGATCGATGTTTTCATAGATTCTTTGCTTATGGTTTCTTCTCCGCGTGCAAACGCTGATTGATGATTTTTTGATGATAGTCTTGCACCAGATTTTCGACTTTCACACGCGTGTTCCCAATGAACGGCTCACGCGCAGCCAATGATTTTCCTAACGCAAATTTTTGATAACGATCGAGCACTTCGATCGAGATGTTGAACAGTTCGATGTTCTTGCGCTCGCGATCTTCGATGGTGTTTTTCAATTCGACAATGTTCGAGCGATGCGACTCCAATTCAGTGCGCAGTTGGTGAATGAGGGTGGTCGACTTCTGGTATCCCTTTTTCCACGAATCCAACGCTTCGGAAAACTCTTTCAAGCGCTGATCGCGATCGGCGATTTTGTTGTGCAAGCTCGCAATGGTTTTCTCGCTCGCTGCACGCTGTTGAGTGAGCTCTTGCGTGAGGCTGCTGTTGGTCTTTTCCAGCGCGCTCAATTTTTTCTCTAGTTCGGCGATTTTCCGAACACTCGACTCATGCAAAGCCACGGCATTGACCTTATCGGTCTCCGCCGTACGCAATTGCAACGCCGTTGCGCGCAATTGCTCGCGTAAACGGTCTTCAGGAGATGCTTGATTTTGCGCAAACGCAAATGAAGAAAAAGGAAGCGTGAGAATAAAGATCAGTGATCGTTTCATGACATCAGAAGTTGGCATTCAATTCAAATTGGAAGATATCGACACCAAAGGGCGCACCGGAAACTTCATCGCAACTCATCCATCGCACTCCCGCACGGGTGTGCGGGTTGATGGCCATGACTCCGCCGAGGCTGAATCCTTTGATGTTGGTTCCTGCAGAAAACTCCGAGTCGGTGAAACCATCAACCACCGCATCGGACTCGACGTAGCGATAGCCCATGGTCACACTCCAATCACCTCGCACTTCAAAGGCGGGTTTTCCAAACTGAAACAACATGTTGTAGGCATTGTTGCCGCCATCAAAGGCGCCACTGCCATTGCGATTGTTGACCGCAATCGACTGCACCGAACCGGCATCAAAGGCGATGTTGCGCGAGTACTCGCTGATCAATGACAGGCGATGCCCCGAGAGCAGATCATAGTCCAATCGACCCGTATTCGAGATCACTTGGAACGGTGTGGCGAGACCATAGTACTGGAATTGATTGATGGTGCCAAAGTTGTTCGCCGCCGTTGGCAAAATGTTGCGGATGGGCCGATAGGTGTTGCCACGTTGCGCAAAGCCTGGACGGGACGCATCGGTATCGCCGATGTCTTCCGGTGTCAGCGGAACAAAAGGCGACGACAGCTTGCCTTCGATGTTGTCGAAATCATAATACGCCGACGCCAGGCGGGCTGTCGTTTTTTCATTGATGCGCCAGTCGATCCCAACTTGTGCACCATACAACCACTTATCGTAGCTCTCAAACTTCTTCGGCTGATTGATCGCAAAATCGAGTGCCGTGTTGAAGATCGGGAAAAGGCCTCCTGCATAAAAGAATGTTAGATCGCGATTGAGCACCTGATTGCCTTTGAAGCCTATGCCATCGAATCCGATGTCTAAGTCCCATACGACATCTGTGGAAAAAAACGGATTGTCGAATCGACCCAACATGATGTTGAACTTCGAATCGCTCTCGTCGACAATCTTGATGTCGAGAAACGCGCGGTCAAGCCACAGCGGATAGCGGGAAAAGCTCCCTGGTCCGCCGCCCAAGGTTTGGTTGGTGGTAACGGGTGATGTGCCATTGCCCGTCGCCATGCGAATGCCTGCCATGAATCCGTCATCGATGTCGATCTCAGCACCAAAGCGCGCGCGCTGAAGCATCCGCGAACGATTTTGGTCGACATTGAATTGAGGCGAAAACTGATTGCCTGTGGTATCAAAGGGCAAGCCTGTATTGATCACATTGAAATTCGGAAAGACGCCCGAATTGTCATTGCCATCGGCGTACATAAAACTTTGGTGTCGAGTCCGCAGATCGATAATCGGACGAATGCGATTGGTCCACTGTGCAGCTTCCGGCTGGCCCCACTGCTGCTCGCTTGCTTCTGCGAGGATCTCTTGTTTGATCTCATCGCGAATGTTGTCTCTCACCACCTTGGGCACATACGTGACGCTGACTTCATCCTCCTCGACGGCGGGCAAGACCGAAGGTGCCGTAGCAGTAGCAGCTGCGGCGGCTTTTGCTTCTGCTTCGGCTTGGGCAATCAGCGCCAATCCTTCTTCTTTTGTCAAAAGACCTTTTTTCACTAGCAAGGCCGTGAGATTGACTGCGACATTGGTCGATGGCTCGGGACGCGCTTCCTCCACGGGTGGTAAAATCTCATTGAGCTCAGCAGGCAAATCGGGAGTCGCGACTTGCGAAGGCAGCGCATCGATCTCGGGCAACTGAGTCGACTCTTGTGCCGCAGCCCACTGAATGGACATGCTTGTGGCAGCGACCAGCATGGGATGGATGCGATTGTTAGGATACCATTTCATCTTTGTCTTGGATGGATTGAATTGATTAGGATTTTTGCATTTTGATGCGCATGCGAATCGGCATGGGCATGTCTTCGGGGGGAGCAGGAAACAACACGCCCATGAAGATTTGGCGTATGGTTTCGGATGAGAGAGAGCTTTCTTGCGATCGACGAAGAACGACGACTTTGTTGACTCGTCCTGTGCGATCGGCCCAGACCTTGAGCTCGAAAACCAAGGCTTGGCCCTTGGTATCGGGATGAGCGGCGAGCGCAGACTTCAGAGTGTTTTGAATTCGACCAGCATACCAACCCCATCGCGATCCTTGACCACGACCTGCACCACCATTGCCGCGACCACCTCCGGCATCATTGCCTGCGGTGAGTCCGTAGCCATTTGCGCCATCGCCTGTAATGCCTGTGCCCAAGTCGCCCGGCGCTTGATCAGGAGTCGCCGGAAGTTCGTCGGGCGGCGGCTCTTCTTCTGTGACCGGTTCTTGGGCGATCATTTCTTCGACCACTTCTTGCTCGGGCGCGTCGGGTGGAGTTTGCTCCGGCTCTTTCGTCGGTGGAGGTGGTGGCGGCTCGGGAGGCGGTGGTGGCGGCGGAACAAACACTTGAATGGGCTTGTTGTTCAGCGTCGGACGCTGTGAAGAACTTTTGCCGCTAGGCCATAGCGTATACGACAGCAACACCAGGACGATCCCAGCGGCCCAGTACCACTTTGTTGTTGCGAACTTGTTCATTTCTGTGTGGCCAATCCAATTTTTTCGATTTCTACCCGACCCAATACATCCAGCACATCCATGATGGTCTGATACTGCGAGGAACGATCGCCGCGAACCACGACAGGTACATCGGCATTCTCTTGCTTGATGCTGGTGAGCTTGCTCTCCAGTTCCGTAAGGCTCACAGGAATGGTGTTGAGAAAAATTTTCCCCTCAGGACTGATGGTGATCGCCTGAATTTTAGGCGTGCTCAAGTCGGCCGTCGCCGGCTTGCTGGAGGCTTGAGGCAAGTCCACTTTCAAACCCTGCACTCCCGCCGTCGTCATGATAATGAAGATCAACAAGAGTACAAGGTAGAGATCCACCATCGGCGTAACGTTGATGTCGTCGTAACTTTTTTCTTCATCTCCTGCGTTCATAATGAAATCGATGGTTGTGATGGTTCGAGTCAAAGATCAGATGATCATTCCTTGCCGACCTCAGACGGACGGCCCGACTGCGGCGATGGATCGATCGCTTTTTCGGGAAACAACTCGGCGATGCGAGCCACGTATTCTTCGATGAAAACTCGCATTTCGATCACGGTGTCTTTGATTCGGGAATTGAGATAAGAATAAATGAACAGAGCAGGAATCGCGACCACTAGGCCCGCCACAGTGGCGAGCAAGGCCGAGGCGATCCCGGGAGCGATGGAGTTCACATCCACCTCGCCCGATTTGGCAATGATGGCGAAAGTAATCATCACACCCACCACCGTGCCCAAAAGGCCGACGTAAGGACCACCCGCAATCGAAATGGTCAGATAGATCAAACCCTTGCCGAGCTTCTTTTGTTCTCTTGCTAGCCCCGTATCGAGCGATGCTTTGATGGCGTTGATCGATCTCTCGGTAAGTCCAGTAACGAACAATAGTTCTTCTTCGGAACGATTTTTCAGCTCTTTGAAGCCAATGGAAAATACATGGAAGATAGGCGACTTGCGGATTGCCGCCATGTCTTTCTCATCCGCTAGATTTTCTAACAAAACTTCAGGATCTTCGTCGATCGAACGCAACAGCTTTTTGTCGGCGGAAATTTGACTCCACAGTCGGACAAAGGACTGGGTGCCTTGATCAATCGAATTGAGGTAACGAAACTTGCGCACTGCCACCGACCAGCCGAAAACGATCATGATCAAGCAAACGCCTACCGCAATCCATCCGTCGAACATCATGTTTTTGGCAATGTCGCCAAACAGCATGACGTGCTCTAGCGCTTCTGAGGCATGACCTCCTTGTCCTTCTTCATCACTCTGTTGGACAGACACCACGCGCTGCGCCACTTCGCTGGGCCCTTGGGCGATGGCATCAAACTTGATCCAGTCGACACTGCGATCGACATCCGCCAGTGTCAATGCATCGAGCTCACCGGTATAAGGCAGCACACCATTGGTGGCCGACTCGACACCACCGAGCAAGATCGATGAATCCAAGAGCGGCGTTTTCGCATTGATGGAGCTGCTTTCCACTCCGTCGATGTATGTTGTGATCTTCTCCCCTTGAGCAACCACGGCGATGTGGCTCCAGGAGTTGATCGGAATTTTTTTCCCAGCAGTACTGGTTGTCGTTGCCGCACGATTGCCCACTTCCACCACTGGAGCGTCGGCGATCAACTTGACTCGGAAGATCGCTTGGGCATTTTCTCTCGATAGAATCACCGCATTTTCATGGCTCTGGGTAGGCTTGATCCAGAAAGACACGGTCAGCTTTTGCCCATCAGACCAATTCAATGATTCGGATGAAGGAATGACAATCGGATCGCCAGCCAGTTTGACACTTGAGCCGATGATTCCTGCATTCGAAGTAACACCACGATTGCTCGAACGATTTTGATGTTTCGTGCTGTCTTTGAAAGGCTCGCCTTGGCTCAAGAAATCGAACTGGAGTCGCGTTGCGTCATCATAGGCATCGAACGATTCGGTCTTTCCGCTGGCATCGCTCGATCCATAATAGAGATTGATCGTGGTTGTTTTTTTGCTCGATAGGTTGGGAACTTTGACCCAGACCAAGGCTTCGTATAGCAAAGCGTCGTAACGCTCGATCGAGTGAGGCAGAACAGTCTTGCCGTCGTCGGCGATGAATCGCAAATCACTGCCTTGATCGGCGGCGACGGCGAAGTTGAAATTGCCTTCGTGCAAACGAATCAATACCGTTTTTTGGGACAAATCGCTAGAGAACCCTTCGATGTGCTGTCCCGGGTTGAGAATGATCTGTTGCTTTTGCGTCCAAGAGTCGTTCCACCACTCATTGGCGGCAGCAAAAGAGGACGTCAGAATCGTCAGGAGTGTTGCAATTTTGAACATGGTATCGGAAGTTAGAAGTTGGTCCAAGTGCGGAAAATGAGTCGTGATTCCCCTTGGGACGTGTCTGCAAAATCGGTAAACGGAAAAGCGAGATCGAGCGTGCCATGATAGCGCTCTGCGAGGGAGAATCGACCGCCCACGCCAACACTAAGAAATTCTTCGTGCTGGTCCTGTGCTGGGAGTGGATCGTGAATGCTCGACACCCCCGCGTCTGCAAAGACATGCAAGCGTGCTTCGTCGTTGGCAAAAAACTTGTCGTGGATCCACGGCAGGAAGTTCGGGGTGCGAAGCTCGGTACTGAGGAACCACGCTTGATCGCCGAGTGCGGTCGATTCGAGATAGCCGCGGGCCGAACTCCATCCGCCAGCAGCAAATTGTTCGGTATTGATCAAGGGTTGATCGGAAATCTGGCCTTGGATTTTTCCGTACCATTGCCACTGACGAAAGATTTCGTGAGTATGCGACACATCGAAGCGGTTGTAGATGTAACTGCCCTTTGCGAGAAAACGCTTGTCGTCAAACCGTGCATCATCATCGCCGAGCTGACGCAGAGCAAAATTGAGTGAGCTATTGACTTCAGTGAGCGATTTTTCTTTTTTGCGAAACCAGCTGTAGGCGAAAGAAGCGGGATAGTAATTGATGGGATTGCGGATGGTCTCCGTGCCGATGGTCAGACGATCATCAAAGCGCTTGGCATCGATGCCAACGCTCAGCGAATGAGTATCCGGCAAGCGGAACAAGGCCCGCAAGCCGAGGATTTGACCGCGCCCTGCCGATGCCGCGCCGCCTAGGGTCGATACATCCGAGTTTTGCTTGGTCGCACTCAGCATCAACGACAAATGAGGATGAATCGGTGCCAAGTAGTATCCCGATGCCACTTCGGCATCATCGCGATTTTCTGGTGCAATCTGATAACTGATTCCTGCGGTATGACCTAACTGAAACAAGTTGCCATAACTGATCGAAGCATTCGCACGCAGTGGCGATGTTTGCGGGTTGTAACGATTGTTCAATTCGAAAGAACCGTGGAGTGGGAAATGATCTTCGACATCCAGATCGACATCAAATGTCCCGGGAATGCTGCCCGCCTGAATGCGTGGTGTGACTTTCAGGTCCGCACTCTGATTCAGCCCAACAATTTCTTTTTTGACCGTTTCAAAATTCGGCACCGTTCCTGGCGCGAGAGAAGTGATTTGCGATTTGATACGGCTCGGCAAATGATACCGTGAGCCATTGACGCGGAGGTTGGCGATTTCCGACTCGACCACGCGGAATTGGATGATTCCCTTCGTAGGATCTTGCTGCGGGATGATGACGGAAACGGTTTGATAACCCTTTTCGTGATAAACCTTTTCTAACGCCGTGCGTGCCTTTTCGACATCGGCAATGCTTTTGCCTTTGCCGAGATAGGGATAAATCGCTCTCTCGATCTCCTCGACACCGATCTTCTTCGCTCCTTTGACGCGGTATTCTCGGATGAAAAGTCGTGCGCTTTCTTTGTCTGGTGCAGGGTTTCCTAACGCGACCGAAAGCAGCGTTAGCAGCCCTGCAACAGAAAGTGTTTTGGCCGATGATCCGAATGTTATGCGCCGAGTGCTCACAGTCTTGATGTGCGATGAAATCGAGAGGTCGATGAGATCGATTACAATGTTCCTGGGAATACCGTGCCGCCGTCTTCGGTGCGGAAGACTTTGAGGTTGGTATCGTCGAGACGAATTCCTTGCTGACTGCCGACATCAATCTTGATGCGATTGATCAATGCTTGCACAAAGTTGGCACGGAAACTTGGACTTGGATCGCCGGCGCGTGCGGCCACTCCCGATTCTGGAATCACCACGCGATTGTACAACCACAGCGTGTAGCTGCCATTTTTCACATTTTCTGGAGTATTCTCTACGCCATTGAAACGCAATTTGACCCCGACCGTGCTCGCGGGACGCTGACCTGCTGGCTGACCAATGCCGAGAATCGTGGCATCGGCATCACCCGGTGTGACATAACCAATGTACCAGCCATCTTCCGCAGCGGGATCGACTTTTTTGTATGCCGTAGGGGAAAGTCGATAGGTCAATGCCGTCGCCAAGGTCGCCCCACTGGGGTATCCACCGCTCGCGGTAATGCCCGAGAAAGTTTCTTCGACGCCGTTGTTCCATTGACGGTGATCAGACACCAGGCCACCAATCGGTTGACTGCTACCGATGACAAACGAATTGTTTGGATTGTAATTCGGATTCGGAATCAGTGCGTTAGGATTGTTCGGATCGACGATCTGTGGCGTGTTCGCGGTTCCCCCGTTGGTCGGGGCTGGATTCGGCTGCCAGTTGTATTGAAAACCAATGCCCGATCGACCGATTTCTTGCTGCGCGGCAAAGCGCTGCCCGGCATCGGTGTTACGACCCAGCGCATAAATGTACTTCTTCGAGTCGGTCGCCCAATTGCCAGTGAATAGCGCAAGCGGCACAACGCCAGTGTCATAGAGCAATTTCGCCTGTTGGGTGGTGATGTTGGTCACGCCCGTGTTCTGAAATCCCGGACTGGCATAAAAACCCAACTGCGAAATGCCTACCGGAATTTCACTGATGTTGTTGTAGGTTCTGCCATTGTACTCGCCGATGAAGGGAGAGGTCGACTGGAAGTTGGTCGAAAGCCCGAAGTCGACGTTCGACGTGATGAAATGCGCGGGATTGGTGGCAGTATTGGGATTGGAGGGAATCGCTACGCCGCCGCGTCCATTGGTGGAGTCGAACCGCACTTGCAGCGTCGGATCGGCCACAGCTGCAATGCCTGCAAGCGCACCGGCATAGTTGGTTTTGATGATCACGTTGGTGCCATTCCAAGTACCATTCCAAGTGCCCGCGTTGGATCCACGCGAGTTGTTATCGACAGCTTGGTTCTCGCCACCTGCACCGGTTGATGATCCTGTTAGACCTTGGTAGCTCCAGTTGGTGAGAAGTCGGCTAATCGCCACTTGTGTGGCATTGCGGTCGCCATTCGATGCCGCAAAATAGATCGTCACTTGAGCGTGTAGGGTCGGTGCCAGAAACAAGCCAAGCGCACTGAGGGTGTTGATAAGTTGATTTTTCATAATGATTCGATTTTTGATTTTTCTTGTTTTTAGGGATTGGAAACGATGGTGCGGTAAAAACCTTTGCTGCGCGACGTGCGCACGGGGTCGGTATCGACAAAGTTGAGCGGAGTCGCAGCGCTGCCCGATAGATGAACGTGCACTTCTTGCCAGTCGTTCGATAAGGTCTGGCTGTATTGCACAACATAGCGACGATTGGCGATGGTCGACAACTGAATGGTCGCTGAGACTCCGGGAACGATGGTGGGAGGATTCATGCGAAAGAACGAAGACGCACTTTGCGGATCAGTGCCTGCTAACAACTCTTCTCCATCGCTGAAGTGATCGCCATCGGTATCGATGGTGAATGGATCGATGAGCGATGGCTTGGTAAAGCTGATGACGCCGTTCGTGCTGATGCTGAAGTAGCCCAAATATTCGACCGTTCCTCGGGCGAAGAGCGATGCTCCTTTGCGATGCACGTAGAAGTCCAAGGCCGCATCGGCGGCACCGCTCGCGAAGCTTTTTTCGACATTACTCCAAGTGCTGAAATCTTGCCGACCTGGTGTCGCCACTTGCGCAAAGTAGCTTTCACTTCCTGTGAGCTGAGTCTGAAACGAGCCGCGCGGATTGTTCGAAGTAGGCGATAAGACGTTGTAGCCTTGCGACGTGACCGTACTGATTTGACCATACGCCGCATTCTGCTGCTGTCCTGTCAAGGCAGTCCACGGGACGCTTTGAGTCGGAATCGACGGCCTTGCTTTGGTGATAAAGACCGCTTCATTGTCCGAGAAATTTCTCGCAAAGGCCGACCAAACCACTTGGGCTCTTTGATGCCATTGCGTGAGACCATTCTCATTGAATGTATCGTAATTGCTCAAATCGGTACCAAGTGCACTCAGTTGAGTCAACGGAGTGGTTGTGCCGGGATTGGCATTGACGAACTGCGAGACCGGACCGGCGTTGACCAAGTACGACCCGGTCGACGCGTTGGAGGTATCTCGGAAGGCGATAATCACATCGCCCTGCGCCGCCTGCGTGACTTGTGTCGCGCGCAAGACCATGGTGTGGGCCATGAGCACGATGGCGATCCATTTCCAATCATGGAGATGAAGCAACTTACTTTTTGTTTTGAAGAAATGCATAATTCGATAGTTTCGAGAGGATTGAGGATGGAACCGACATCCACTTGATCGCATCGCAAGACGACGATGAGCTCAAAAGGAGGCCGACAACTTCGGAATCTGGTGTTTCATTTTTGTGCGAGCTCGCAGCGCGTCGCTCCATCAATCTCCTTCGTGGAGTATGAGGCAAAAATGTGGTTCCATGAAATTCGGGGCTTCTTGGTAGAATCGCCTCCCATTTGTTTTACCGGTGCAGCGACATGGATGACTGACCGACCAAGGATTCTTTCGAAAGATATCCCTGCGTTAACTCCGAAATTCTGGTCGTTAACGGCGCACGCTCATTTGCGGCGACGGCGAAAGCATACTATCTAGTGTAGTATTGTCAAAATATTTTTTAACTTTTTTTGTTACGCCGTGATGACGTCGGGCGAAGTCGAAAAAATCCAAAAAAATCTCAGAAAATGGGCTCAAAGAGGGCCGTAGTCGCGCTGATGCTCCATTGACCTCGCTGCAGATCGTCATTGGCGCTGGGCGAGCGATGCCGTTCCGGCATCAGTCATCCCCTTTTTGTAATGTCCCCGCCCGAGCGGTGACAGGAGTGCTCAAGTTGAGTCTTGGTTTGGCAGCAAAAAAAAAGCCGGACTCGCAAGAGTCCGACTTTTCGACGCAACATCGCCAAAGCGCCCAACGCACCAAGCAAAGTCGTGCTGGTTTCGGGGACGATTGTGAACGAAGTTCCATTAGTAGCAAAATCAACGAGTCCACCACTAGAAGGAGAAGATGCACTAAGTCCCAATGCTACTTGATCACGGTGAGAACTAGCGGTGCCAAAAGTCTGAGTGCCTGTATCTGAAGCAGGAACAACCCAGTCACCACCGCGTGCAATACCATACTTCGTGTCAGCCAAAGCTTGACCAGTGCTAGAGTCAGGTAAATCGAGCCATACAATAGCATATCTCAAGTTAAGAATATTCGAAGCATTATAGTTTGAAACAGCACCTGCAATTGTTGTGTCACCGAAAGCATTTACTGTTGTTAATCGACCAATGATCAAATCTCCGCCAAAGAGAGTACCTGCGCCAAGATTTGCGGAAGTGCTATTCAATTTTGGATCGTTAGCAACCAATAAGTTGTTAGTGTTGGCGTCAACTTTGATACTACCGTTGATAAAGCCATCGTTATCAACGTCTACAATGAATAGAGCAAGTCTGTTCGATGGCAAATCAGTCGGCGTGACACCGCTGCCCTGCACATTAGTTAAAGCAACTCCTGTCCATGTCACCGCAGCCTGAGAAACTGACAATGAGAAACCGAGTAAAAGGATTAGTTTGGATAGTATTTTTTTCATTACTTTCGATAAGGTAAAATTGGATTGAATATTAGTATTCGAATTATTGATTCAAATTGTAAGGCATCGGAGCTTGCCAAATCGTAACTCCATTGGCAACACCTGGACCTTTTCTGATTACGATAGAACTGCCAGCTTTGAGTAATGGATTTTCTCCAATGATCCCACTATTTAGGTTATTGGCATCATACCAACCTGAAGGCCCACCTACTGCTCCACTGTAATGGAAATAAGTGGCTGAGACACCTACATCTTGCCCAGTTGATTCGACATCGTAAACATACACAACATCAAGAGGTGAAAAGGGATTATCTGATGAACGGATAACTCCATTCGTCAATAAACCTGAAGCGTTCAGTGAAGTATCTACCGCAAAAGGAAGTTGCAAGTAAACGTCATTGGGCTCTACGTCTTCGTCGACTGGGACGGCAGCTGGAGAAATTCTTACTGATCCACTATTAACAAGAGTCAGTGGTGACGACTTTGAATTACGTATTGTGATCGTGAATCCTGGGTCAATGATCACGTGCGACTGCAAGCCAGCACCCAAGTTGTCTGCGTTGTACCAACCAGCATCTCCACCAACAGACCCATCGTAATGGAAATAAGTTGCAACTGAAGATCTGTCAGTTCCTATGCCTCTAGCGTCAGTAAACAATAGTGTAGTTTCTGGAGCAAACGGGCTAGAATTCGTTCCGATTCCTGCACCATTGGGATACAAAGTCTCTAAAGTCCAGTATGGCACCAATTGGAATGTGCTAGACGCAGTTAAACCTTGGGATTCAACAGAGTTGGCAGCATCCGGATCCAGTGTGATGGTGTTAACATCGTTAGCCAAAACCTTAAATCGACGGCCCGCAATGGGACCCGTCATAACCTCAAGATAGTATGTTTTGAACTTATCTTGACTGGCATCAAATACAAATTGTTGAGGATTTGTCGCAAAAGATGCATTAGCGACTGTGACGGTATTTGCAGAAACAGATTGAATAGTGCCACTAAATTCAGGATTCCGCATCAGGGGAACTGATATGTTCGCATCCGATTCTGCGGGAACGACATAAGTCACATACCCGACCGGAGTCGTTGTGGCTGTATTCTGCGCGTGGAGCGCTATGGGAGCCAAGAAACTGGCTACCAAGAGGGGAAGAAGTTTGTTTGTTGTAATAAGTTGAAAAAAGGGAGGTGTTTCGCTTGTTGGTCACAGTGGCGAAAGGTTTTTGACGTTGTGGTTGCTGCGTAACTTGCCAAACGGTAATTCACACACTTTCGTATGCGAATGACATCTACAATCAATCACGAGCCCCCGAAGATCGCAAGAAAAAAAACAAAGTCGTCTGCAAAAAATTTTACCACCTCGTCTTATCTTGCCCCCATTCGCAAAAAAGCTCTGATTTTCAACAGCTTTCCCCTTTTATCAATCTGACGAAAAGCGTCACATTGGCGATGATCGCCCGACTTTTTCGCGCATTTTCTCTCTCTCCAGCTTAGATCATGAGCTCATTTCATAAAATTTTATGACTCCTTTGCTCCTGCCGAGGCTTGGGGCAGGGGCATGTGCTGGGTCGGACGTTCCTTTCAATGAGGCATCTTCTCGCGGGCGGAGTCGACCCATGGAGCGAACTCGGGAGGGATGGGTGCTGTGAAATGAAGTCGCTCGCCCGTGCGTGGGTGATCGATGCCCAGTTTCCAGGCATGGAGCATCAGTCGACCTGGCTGCACGGTTTGTCGGGCGATCGAAGAATAAATCGGATCGCCGATCAGAGGTGTGCCCTTGTGCTTCATGTGCACGCGGATTTGGTGAGTGCGTCCGGTGTGCAAGTGGCACAGCACGAGCGCGGTGCGGGACTGCGGGTCAGAAAACAGCACTTCATAATCCGTGATCGAGGGTCGGCCCGCGGGCGGAGTGACGACGGTCATTTTTTGTCGATTGCGCGGATCGCGTCCGATGTGTGTGAACACCGTTTCGCTCGGGGGCTGGGGCGTTTGTTGCGTCACGCAGAGATAGATTTTCTCATTCGTGCGGTCGGCAAACTGGCTGGCGAGGTGCTGGTGCGTGCGATCATTTTTCGCCACAATCAGGCAGCCGGAAGTGTCCTTATCCAGTCGATGAACAATGCCGGGGCGCTCGACGCCGCCGATGCCTGAAAGCTGGCCTTTGCAGTGATGGAGCAGCGCATTCACCAGCGTGCCATCGGGATTTCCCGCAGCGGGGTGCACAACAATGCCCGATTCCTTATCCAGCACAATCAGGTCCTCGTCCTCAAACAGCACCTTCAGCGGGATCTCTTGTGGGGCGGCCTCAGCGGGGACCGCTTCCGGCAGGGCAATGTCAATGACATCGCCCACCTTTACCGCATCGCGAGGCTTAGCGGGTTTGCCATTGCTGAGAATGTATTGCTCACGGATCAGTTCTTGGATGCGCGAGCGCGACAAGTCCGCCAAGCGACTGGCGAGCCAAGCATCGAGGCGGTCATGATCGGCGATGTCGACAGTCAGGATCATGGAGAAGTGATCAGTGGCAAATGATCAGGGAAAAGGGAATCGCGTGAGAGCTTGGAGAGGGCTTGTGCTGAGGGCATGGAAAGAATGGAGGCAGGGAGGCGAGACGCCTCCGCCACGACTACGAATCACTCCGCACTGCCTACGGCATCAAATCTCCTGCACGGGGAGGTTAGCGCATTCCTCGCGAAGCTTCTCAGCGAGCAGCGTGCTGAGATAGCGTTCCGAGCTCGAGCAACCGATCGTAACAATGCGTTTGCCGGCAAATTCTGGGCGTTTTGCCACCTGCATGGCAGCCCAGACATTGGCACCCGTGGAGATGCCTGCGGGAATGCCTTCATCCTGAGCAAGCGCGCGAGCGGTTTCAAAAGCGTCCTCATTAGTGACCTGGATGACCTCATCGATGATCTCGACATTCAGGTTTTTCGGGATAAAGCCCGCGCCGATGCCTTGAATCATGTGTGGGCCAGGAGCGCCGCCCGAGATGACAGGGCTGGCGGTCGGTTCAACAGCAAACGTTTTCATGGCGCAGCGTTGTTTCAAGACTTCCGAAACACCCGTAATCGTGCCGCCGGTGCCGACACCTGCGACAAAGGCATCGATCTGCCCATCCGTAGCCGCCCAGATTTCCTCGGCGGTGGTTTCGCGGTGGACTTGAGGGTTCGCGGGGTTATCAAACTGTCCAGGGCCAAAAGCACCGGGAGTTTCCTCCAGCATTTTTTTCGCCATAGCAATCGCACCGCCCATGCCGCGGGCGCGAGGAGTGAGGACAATTTCGGCACCGAGCAAACGCAGCAGCACACGACGCTCCACCGACATGCTTTCAGGCATGGTGAGAATGCAGCGATAGCCCTTCGAGCGAGCGACAAAAGCGAGAGCGATACCCGTATTGCCCGACGTCGGTTCAATGATCAGACCGCCAGGTTTCAGCAAGCCATCGCGCTCTGCGGCTTCGATCATCGCCTTGCCAATCCGGTCCTTCACGCTAAAAAGCGGGTTAAAGAACTCGGCCTTCACGCAGATTTCGGCATTCAGGCCCTTGGTCACGTGATTCAGACGGATGAGGGGCGTATTGCCCACGGTGTCGACCATGCTATTCGCGATTTTCATAATTGTGAGGAGTAAAGAGTGAGAGGTGAGAGCTGGAGGTACTGAAAGGTCTGTTCTTTGCCCTTTGGAACAAAAAAGATGGGGGTGGCTCAAGCGTGGCTGCGATCAATTCGAGCCCGTGCCAGGGAGGAAGCGGTAATACACCTCCAACATCAGCGTGCAAAGAGCAGTGCGGTAGAAAGTGCTTTGGGCACCATCGCCTTGGAACTGCGCACCGACAGCGCGGAGCTGGCCTGGAGGGCTATTCCAAGCACCATCCGAACGCTGATTGCGGAGGACTTCATCGCGCATCATGTCGTTGTATTTTTTCCACTCCTGACCACCGCGATGCATCATCGCTTGGGCTTCGTAGTAATGGCCATAGAGGTCGCACTCCGGCGCGCCCCATTTCAGATTGGTATTTTTCGAGATGTATTTCGCACCGCGGCGCACTTGCGAGCTGCTGCCTTTGTCCCACATCTGGAAGCAAAGAACACCGACGCCGGTGAGGGTGTAATAGCTAAGACCAGCGTGGTGACCCTTGCTGTTGTAGCCGAAGCCGCCATCATCGGCTTGCATATCCTCAATGTAACGCAGGCCTTTGCTGGCGGTGTGACTGAGGTTTTTGAAATCGAGCCCCGTGTGCTTCATGGCCTTAAGAGCTTGCAAGTGCCAGCCCGTGATCGAGACGTCGGTATGAGCGTTCGAAGAAGCGTCGTAGCCATAAGCCCAGCCGCCATTTTTGTGTTGGCCATCGATCAACACCTGACCCGCCTTCTGAGTGACCTCGGGCAAATTCGGCACCGTGATGCCAAGCTGTTTGCAGAAGGTCGTGGACTCAGCGAGAGCATAAACGGCGATCGAGTGTTCATAGACCCAGCCGTGGCCGCCGAAGTTTTGCGCCAGCTTGCCATCCTTCATGCCGAGATTGACCAAAAAGGTCATAGCCTTGAGGCAGGAGTCGCCAAATTCTTCCGAGAGAGGCGTTTCGCAATGTCCGAGATAGGCGAGGAGACCGAGACCCGTCATCGCGGCTTTATTGGATTCGCCCCAAGAGCCATCGGAATTTTGCGTTTGTTTCATCCAGCGAAGAGCCTTCAACACAGCTTCCTCGCACTGTTCCGTGCCGCCGGTTTCCGAGAGACGTTGCAGGCGGTCTTCCTTCGAGCAGCGCTTGCGCATGGTCGCTGGGATGGCACCGAAGCCACCACCGCCGCCACCGCCGTCGCCACCCGAGCCCCAGCCATCGCCGAAGTCATCGCCATTGCCGAAATCGGTCGTAGGCTGCGTGATATCGACTTCCGGCACAGGAATGGCGACATTCGACGCGGTTGCGGCAGCAATCACCTTCGCGCTCGAGGCCGAAGGAGCAGAGGGTTTTTGCTTTGAATTGGTGCTGACTTTCTTGGTTTCCAGCACTTCTTCCGTAGGCACGCTCGCGCTGTAGGTAACAATCACCGGAGTCTCCTTGATGAAGGGCTGAATGAAAATGAAGGCAAGCAAAAGCCCTATGAGAATCAACGAGAGAAACGCGATGATGATCGAAGTAATCGTCGAATTCCGCTTCATCGCGTCGAGGCGAGCTTTGGCTTCCGGGCTAAGTTGTGCGTGAATGCTCATGGTTTTTACGGGTTAAATCAGCGGCACCAAAAGAAGGAGCAACGAAAAACTAAAAGAAAATCAAAAAATTGCCAGCGGAAAGTTTGGGCATTGATCGCAGGGCGATCAAGCGAGTGGGAATCGATCCCTGATACGAACGACCGATGGCCATCGAGATTGGTTTGGACGGCATTTCCGCATTTTTCAAAATTTTTGCCATGGCAATGAAGCGGAGATCGATGGTGAAGAGTGCTTTGGGGGGGCGGGGGGAGAAAAAAAACGGGCGTCATGCGACGCCCGTTTGCGAGAGAAGGAAAAAAGAGGCTGGGAATGCTTATTCCTTACCGAGCTGCTGGGCGGTCCAGGGGGCAGCTTGGTCTTTGTATTTTTCGCGAGCCGCTTTGACTTGCTCAGGCATAGGTCAAGACATCTGCGACTTTTTGGTCATCGAGATCATTGTGTGGGGGCATAACGCTGACAAATTTCACACCCTTAACCGTGACAGGACCTTGCAGACCTTTGAGCACGATCTTGATCGGCAATTCGGCATCATTGACCAGCCATTCCGAGGCATCGAGCGGCGGGAAGGCACCAGGTGTGCCTTGGCCATCGGGGCCGTGGCAAGCGGTGCAGGTCATGGCATAAACAGCTTCGCCACGCTTGTGCACGGCGGCATCGATCGGATGCTTGCGGACCTTGGCCACAGTTGCAGCAGCGGTCGTTTTGTGCCAAGCACGCAGACCCTCCAGAGCCGACTCAGCGCTGCCGCCGCTGGCGATCTTGATCAGCGAAACGTCATCAAACCAAGCCGTGCCAGTCGATCCGCCATAACCGCCGAGAAGAAGATTCAGCACCTCCGTGCCAGCTTCCTCGCTATTGAAGTCAAAGCTGATTTGCTGCCAATCCTTCGTGCCATCGACACCAGCCGACTTCACCTGAGCCGTGTGAGCATTGATCAACGCGCCGAGACCGCCGGTGCGGACGACATTTTCCGTGCGCACCCAAGCGGAAAAGCGGTAGGAAGTATTCGCCTCGACCGGCACATCAAAGCCTGCGGCGACGTCGGCACTGCGATTGACCGTGAGTTGGATCGCCTTGCTGTTATTTCGGCCTTTGTCCGAGAGCGACAGTGCGACCGAAGCGGGGTCACCGCCGTAGACGCGCAGGCTCCAGCCTTTCGGCAGCCCGCCGGAATCCTCTTCAAAGCCAGGGTTCGGCAGCAAATTCGGGGCGACCACGGGAACAGCAGGCTTGCCGGCATTTTGGGCATCGTCGAGCGCGAGAATGCCCGCCGCATTCTTGCGCGCAGCCATCTGCCAGGCATCGGCGAGAACAGGGTCAGCAAAGATCTCCTGCGCGCGATCCGTGGCGAGAGCATACAGCTGCTTCGCCAGATCAGCCGATGGTTCAGCGTAAGAGAGCGCGACCAATTTTTCCGCGAGTTCGCGCGGCGACTTAGCACCCAGTTCCGGCCCCGTGCTGGTGCTGACCAACAGAGCAGGTGAGGACTTCGCTGCAAACTCCGTCGAAATCCGGCGCAGCGCGCGATTGCCCGAAGTGAGAGCCTCGCGGGTGGTGGCATCGTCCGTCGCCTTCAGTGCCGTCAAAACGGCGTAGGCATGAGAAGAAGCAGCATCGCCCTTGGCGACAAGAGCTTTGAGCGCAGGAACGACATCGGCCTTGCCGCGCTGAATGAGCAGGCCTTGAGCGGTCAAGCGCCAGAACAAATTCGGATGCGACAGGGCATCGACCAAGGTCTTTTCCTTCGTCAGATCAAGCTTCGGATTCACATCATCCTTCGAGCCAGCGGGGTAAACGCGATAGACACGACCGTGGCGGGTATCGCGCACCGGAGTTTCATAGGCATTGCCCTTGCCATTCTTGGCATCCATGCCCGAATTCGCCTTACTCGGCGTGGGGTTGTGTTGGATGATGAGATTGTACCAATCGCTGATCCAGACCGCGCCATCGGGTCCCGTTTCCGCAGCGACAGGGCCCGACCAGGCATCGGCGGAGTTGTAGAGGTTGTTGTTGACCTGCTTGGCGACATACGACGCGCCTTTCGGAGTGATGGCAAACTGACCGACGAGCTTGCCCGTGCCTTCCGTAACAAAGGCGTATTTTTCGCGATACTCCTCGGGGAAACGGTTCGAGGTGTAGAAACTGTGTCCGGCGCCCGCAGTGTAGCGTTCAAACTGGTCGACCTGACGAATGTCGGTCGAAGATGGCAGGTAGATCGGATTGTCATCCGCGCGCGGCGTTTTGGGCTGGCTTAGGCCAAAGGCGTCGTAGCGCTCCTTGGGGAAAGTGAAGACCCACGAAGGATTCGCGTTCGCGGTCGAACCAAGGATATCGAAATCCGAAGTAAAGCCCAAGCCCCAGGTATTGTTCGTGGTGCTCTGCAAGTATTCCATCTTCGAGCCATCGGGCAAAAAGCGGAAAAGTCCCGAGGAAAAGCCGAGATTCACTCCGCCGACCGTGCCACGGAAGCCGCTGTAACCGACCGTGCCATAGACCCAGTTGTCGAGACCGATGCGCAGGTTCGAGACCCCCGCGTGGGTATCGCCAATGCCAAAGCCTTCGATGATCGTCTTACGCACATCGGCCTTGTCGTCACCATCCGTGTCTTCCAGCACGAGGATTTCGGAAGCGTTGGTGCAAATGACCTTGGTGCCATAGAAACAGAGCGAAGTGGGAATGGAAAGCTTGTCGGCAAAAACCGTGAACTTATCGGCGCGACCATCGCGATTGGTGTCTTCACAAATGGTGATCTTATCATTGCCCATTTTGTTTTCGTGCAGATTGTTCGGGTAATCGACCGTTTGCAGCACGTAGGCACGACCCTTGTGATCCCAGGCCACATAGATCGGATTGACGATATCGGGCTCGCTGGCAAAGAGCGACAGCTCAAAGCCGACAGGCACCTGGGCCATTTTGATCGAATCTTCGGGTTTCAGCGGTTTTTGGCCTTCGGTGATCAGTTGGCGCTTGAGGTAGCCCGGAAGCTCCATGGGTTCCATTTCCAGCTTCGGCAGATTGAGTGCCTTCAACTTGCTGTATGCTTGAGGGCCGACCGACCAATAGATCGCGCGCTTGAGCAAATCGTGAAACTGCGCTTGATCCCAAACGCGGTGATCGTGACCAGAAGCGGTGTAAAACACCCGACCCTTGCCTTGATTGCGCACCCAAGACCAAGGTTCCTCCTCGCGCGTTTGCAGGATGACGCGGTCGTCGCCATGATTGTCGTGAACATAGGTTTCATCCCATGCCGAAAAACCTTGGTAGCCATTGGTGATCGGATGCTTGGTATTCACCGTTTTCGGCTCAAACACGCCCTCGGTGTGAGACTTAAAGCGTCCGCCCACGAGTTTGATGAACTCGGGCGAGCCACCATAGCACGCCGAGGCGCAATGGATGGGCAAGAAACCTTTGCCGCTTTCCACATAGCTGAGCAATGCCTTGAGTTGATCCGCCGGCATGGCCTCATTTTGTTTCCAATTGCCATACATCATCACGGCATCGAAATGACGCAAGGTCTCAGGCTTAAACACTTCCGCGGGATCTTCCGAGTACGTGAAATTGATGCCAGCAGTGCCGAGATGGCGCTTAATCACGCGGTAGCGGGTCACGGGATCATGGCCGGGATGAGCTGCGGTGGGAGCGCCAAAAAACAGCACCTCGAGGCGACGAGCCTCTTGCTTGGGCTGAATCAGCGACGCGGCCAGCGCAGAGAAACAGAGTAGGATCGGTAGGAAGATACGCATAGGTCGATGGGTCAATGCAATACGCACAGATTAGGTTCGAGTTGTCAAAAATCGAGATGAGGTTGTGTCATTCATGTCACGCAGCAGTAAACTGCCGAGAGAGGCATCGATCCCGACCTTTTCCGAAGCGAGGATTTACTCGATTGGCGCCAGCAGCTGACGCAGAGTCCCGGCATCGAGCTTGGCCGTGCGGTCGGCCTGGGAGAGGAGATTGCTGGCGAGCTCGGCTTTTTCTTGTTGGAGCAAATGGATTCGTTGCTCGACCGTGTGTTCGCACAGAAGTTTGTGCACGAAAACCGGTTTGTCTTGGCCAATGCGATAAGCGCGGTCGGTCGCTTGGGCTTCGGCGGCAGGGTTCCACCAGGGGTCGTAGTGGATCACGGTATCGGCTGCGGTAAGATTGAGCCCGGTGCCGCCGGCTTTGAGCGAAATCAGGAAAAGCGGGATTTTTCCGGTTTGAAATTGCTCGACAAGCGCACCGCGGTCTTTGCTGCTGCCGGTGAGGATGAGGTAAGGGATGTTGTTTTTTTGCAAGTGCTTCTCGATGATGGCGAGCATGCTGGTGAACTGCGAAAACAACAGGATGCGTCGACCTTCTTCAAGCAGCGTGCTCAGCAGCTCGGTGAGGAAGTCGAGCTTCGACGACTGGTTGAGCTGATTGGCAAACTCCTCCGGCAGCAGGCTGGGGTGACAACAGAGCTGTCGGAGTTTCAGCAGCGCATCGAGAAACAGAATTTGGCTTTGTTCCATGCCGCGCGCGGCGATGGCGGCCCGCACGCGTTTGTCCATGGTGGCGCGGATGGTCTCGTAAAGGTCCTTTTGAGGGGTCGAGAGCTCGATCAAATGCACCAGCGTGGTTTTGGGCGGCAGCTCCTTGGCGACTTGGTCCTTCGTCCGACGAAGAATCAGCGGGGCGAGTCGGTTTTTGAGAGCGAGAAATCGCGTTTCATCGCCCTGTTTTTCAATAGGCTTGCGGAATTGGGAGTCGAACGATTTTTCCGTGCCGAGAAAGCCGGGCATGAGGAAGCGCATCAGGCTCCAGAGTTCGCCGAGGTGATTTTCTACGGGCGTACCCGAGAGGCAGAGTCGGTGACGGGCGGTCAGCTGGCAGGCCGCTTGAGCAACCTGGGCGCGGGGGTTTTTGATGTATTGTGCTTCATCGAGAATGACCAAGTGAAATTCCTGCGCCTTCAGCTTGGCGATATCGCGATGCAGCAGTGCGTAGGATGTGAGGACGACATCGGCATAGGCCAGGCTGCGAAAATACTTGCTGCGATCGGCACCACTGAGCACGAGGATGCGCAGTGAAGGAGCAAATTTCGTGGCTTCGGCACGCCAGTTCGAGACCACGGATGTCGGCGCGATAACCAACGAGGGCAGGCCTTTGCTATGGCCATTTTCCTTTTCAGCCAGCAAGTGCGCCAGCGTTTGCATGGTTTTGCCGAGCCCCATGTCATCAGCGAGGATGCCGTGCAGGCCGTGTCGGGCGAGAAACTGCATCCAGCGAAAGCCGGTGATTTGGTAATCGCGCATCGTCGCTTGTAGGCCTGCGGGGGCGGCGGTTTCTTCGATGCCGGAAAAGTGCTGCATTTTTTCGCGCAGTGCGACCAGTTCCGGCGGGGCCTCGAGTCCGAGCTCGGCAACGGCGCTGAGCGAAACGGCATCGAGGGCGTGAATGCGGGTGTTGCCAAGAAACTTCGGGTCGATCAGTGCGACAAGGTGCTGGAGAATCGCACGCACCCGTCCGAGCGGAAGCTTGATCGCGGCGCCATCGGGCAGCGGGGCGAGGACAAAGCCGTTGTTGGGTCGGTCGAGCGTTTCCTCGAGGTAGTTTTCCTCAATCAGCTTCGCCAAAATCGGCAGCAGGTCGTAGGATTTTCCGTTCACTTGGAAGCCAACGGAAAGATGGAACCAGCCCCCCGAGTCATCGGCGGCGTGCAGCGCAGTGTCCCAGTCGTCGGGGACTGTGTCGTAGACTTCGTGGCCAACATTGTCGGTAAAAGTCACGTGCCATCCGCGCTCCACCAGCAAGGAGCGATGAAAGGCGCGGAACTGATGCCAATAGCTCGCCGCCGCAGAAGGCGGGATTTGCGGGACCCAGGGATTGTCGGCGGGAATCGCACGCTTTTGCGCTCCGTGGAGAAAGCGCAACATCGGCGTGGCATCGAAGGCCGATAGACCAATTTCGCGCAGCGTCAGCGCGGCGACAGTCTCGTGGGCGCGGTCGCGTCGGACCAACAGCGCCTGCCCTTGTGCATCGCGCACCTCCGAAGCGGCTTCTGGCAGCACGGAAAAAAGCGGCAGGGCGTGAGCATCATAGACGGCAAAAGCGCGAGCGACGACCCATTCCGTCGGCTCCTTTTCCCCAAGGTATTGGCAGATCAGCGCGGCATTGCGATCGCGCACGGGTTCGCGGCAAATCTCCAAGCGAAAGTGCGGTTGCGTCACCAGAGTGGGGATGTCGGGCGGCTCCTGAGTCAGCAGCGACGCGGCGCTGGGCAGAGCGAGGGGCGACTTCAGCGACGCGCTGCGACCGTCCGTGAGGCGCAGCAGATTTTCCGATGTCGCCAACGTGCTGAGCAAAGCCGCCGCGTGTTCGCAGCAATGGGCGACAGTGCACGAGCAAGAAGTCTCGAACTCCCAAGCGCCGTCTTGTTGCCAAAAATTGATTTCGAGAGAGAGCGGTGGTTTGCTGCTGATTTGCGCGACGACCGTGAGATTTTGGTCATCGATGACATCGGCCTGCATCGCAGAAATGCGTCGTTCTTTATTGATTTTCCGCGAAGCCGCGAGGATTTCCTCGTCAAAACGCCCGCGCCACTCCTCGTGGGCGAGAAGCGCTTGAAGAGAGGCAAAAGACGACATGGCAGAATCTGGGATGGAAGCGTGGTGGATGACAAGTCTCGACTGGGAAAAGGGCGGTGTCGAACATTTTCCCGCTCCTGTCTTGCACTTCTAGCGCGAGTGCGCATGATGGCCGCGTGAAAGAGATTTTGGATTATTTTTTGCACTTGGATGTCAAGCTGGGCGAATTGGTTGCAGCATACGACGCGTGGGTCTACGGCATTTTGTTCGCCATCATTTTTTGCGAGACCGGATTGGTCGTGACGCCCTTTTTGCCGGGCGACTCGCTGCTTTTTGCGGTGGGAGCGATCGCACACAGCACACCGATCAACCTCTGGTACTGCGGTGTGTTGATGTTCATCGCGGCGGTATTGGGCGATTTTGTCAACTATTGGATCGGTCGCAGTGCCGGACGCTGGATGATGAAAACCTTCCCGCGCATCGTCAAAAAGCAGCACATTGACAAGACTCACGAGTTTTTCGAAAAATACGGTGGCAAAACCATCATCATCGCACGCTTCGTGCCCATCGTACGAACCTTCGCACCCTTTGTCGCCGGCATGGGCCACATGGATGCGCGCAAGTTCATGAGCTTCAACGTCAGCGGCGCCTTGCTCTGGGTCGGCTTGCTGATTCCCGTGGGATACTACTTCGGCGCGATTCCCGTGGTGAAAGAAAACTTCGAGCTGGTGGTGTTCGGCATCATTGGCTTCTCGCTGCTGCCTATGGTTTTTGCCTTCGTCAAAGAAAAGCTGAAGTCGCAAACGCCGCAGTAACGCGAAATTCGACGATTTTTCTGATTCTCAATTCTTGGTTTTTTGTCTACACCCCTTGCCCACCATGCAAACTACCGTAGGTCTCATCTCTCTCGGCTGCGCCAAAAATCTCATCGATTCGGAAGTGATGATTGGCCACCTCGCTCAAGCTGGCATGGCGCTGACGCCTGATGCCGAGCTCGCGGATGTGCTGATCATCAACACCTGCTCGTTCATCGACATGGCGAAAACGGAGTCGGTGAACGCCATTTTCGAAGCCGTCAAGGAGCGCGCCGAAAATGAAGAACGCGCACGCCAGAAGATCATCGTCGCCGGTTGTTTGTCGCAACGCTTTGCCAAGGACCTACCCGGCATCATGCCAGAGGTCGATGCCTTTATCGGGCTGGATCAAATCACTAAGGTTGCGCCGATCATTGAGAACCTGTTAGGCAAAGACAATGCCGAGGAAGTGCAGAAAACCGAAGGCCCAGCCGCGACTGAGGACCCACGAGATTTCGTGACTCTCAAGCCGCAGTACATTCCAGACTACTCGACTCCGCGCATGCGCTTGACGCCGGATCACTACGCCTATGTGAAGATCGCCGAAGGCTGCAATCACACCTGCACATTCTGCATCATTCCGCAAATCCGTGGTCGACATCGTTCCCGCACGCAGGAATCCGTCGTCAACGAGGTCAAGGCCTTGGTGGCATCGGGCGTGAAGGAGATCAATCTGATTTCGCAAGACACCACCTATTTCGGCATGGACCTGTGGGACGACGCCCGACCCAAGCCGAACTCGCCCGTGGATTCGACGAAAGGTCATTCCTTGGCGACCTTGCTCCGCGAGCTCAATGAGATTCCGGGCGATTTCTGGATTCGCTTGCTCTACACTCACCCAGCGCACTGGAGTGATGAGTTGATCGAGACCATCGCGCAATGTGACAAAGTGGCGAAGTATGTCGACATCCCGCTGCAACACATTTCCGATCGCATGCTGACCGCTATGAAACGCGTAACCAGCGGCGACTACATCCGCGACCTGCTGCGCCGCATGCGCGCGGGGATTCCGAAAATCGGCATCCGCACTACGTTCATTGTCGGCTTCCCTGGCGAAACCGAAGAAGATTTCCAAGAACTGCTAGAATTCATCGAAGAGTTCCGCTTTGAGCGCGCCGGCGTTTTTTCCTACTCGAAAGAGGAAGGCACACGCGCGAATAAGATGGACGGCCACATTCACCACGCGACGAAAAAATCGCGTTGGAGTCGTGCGATGAAAGCGCTGCAGCGCATTGCCAGCGAGGTCAACCAAGAGCAAATCGGCAAGACCGTCAAGGTGCTCGTCGAGCAACCCGGCATCGCCCGCACGGAATGGGACGCTCCCGAAATCGATGGCTCGGTGCACGTGCCCGAAGACATCCCCGTCGGCAGCTTCACCGAGGTGACGATCAAAGACTGGCGCGGCTACGATCTGGTCGCCGCGCGCTAAGTGAATCGCAGCGGTGGATTCCTTCCGCCATGCCGATCAGTTTCATTGGGCTTGGCAAGGCGCTTGGAAAGGGCCGCCACGATCTGGCCCAACGAACGCCCTCGCGCCTCACCCCTGCTGCCACCGCTTGATGCCTTCCTCCAAATTGAAGCGCGCTTGTTCTTCGTAAATGTCGCGCATCGTTTCGCTTTCGTAGATGGCAGGTCGATCGAGAAATCCTTGCAGCCAGGCGATGCGAGCGGCCGCGTATTCCGCCGTAGGAGTAGCGGCATTTTCTTCGCACACGAGCTTTTCATAGGCCGCGTAACGCTGGGGACTGCGCGCGAAAATGTTGAGATCGAGCGCAATCACAATGGCGGCATCGGGATCGTCTTTCGCCTGATGATCTTGCGTGGCAAGGATCATGTCGCGCACAAATTCCACCACCGATTCGGAAGCCTGACACTCTAGCAAAAACTCTTTCGCCAGCACGGCGCTGGCCACGGCATTGTTGCGCGAACCTGGTTCGCAGACGACATCATGAAACCACAGCGCCACTTCCATCAGCGCGAGCCGTTCTTCATCGCCCTCGATTTCATCGAGCTCTTCCAAGCATTCTTCCAGATGCTGGAAGGTATGATAGCGACGATGCGACTCACGATAGCTTTGGTCGAGCCGATCAAACCAGCGCTTGGCAATGGTGCGATCGGCACCGAGAAATTCGACAAGTTCCATCCAGCGTGATCGGGTAGCGTATTCCATGGCAAAGAGAGGTGATTTCCTGAAGCAGGGAGAACGACCCTAATGCCCCGCGATCAGGTCGGCAAGACAAACTGCGAAGGCAAGAGCGGTCGCATTCGCTGTCTTGCGGCGTTTTGTGTCAGCGCAACCAAAATGAGCTTGTGCCATTTTGCTCCACTGATTAGATGGCAACTTACTCGCATTTTCCCAAAACCCTATGATCATCCAATCACGTCACCGTCACGTTTGGGCCATCGGCCTTTGCTGTGTCTTGTCCACCGCCATCTGGCAGTGGAGAAAGCAACCCACTTCACCCCACTCCGCTCCCACCGCCGCCAAGACCGCGACTTCGGCATCGACACGCCCCCTGCCCTCACCGTCGACCGATCAATCGATCGCAGAAAAAACAAAGCCCGCTCCTGCGCTGGACCTCGCCGAATTGCAAAGCGAAATCGAAGCCGCTTTGCGCGAGAACGACTATCCGTCGGCTCACGAATTGATCGATCACAGCATCGCCACATCAAGTCGGACCGCTGAGGAAAAACAGCAACTGCTGGCCATCAAACTCGGCCTGTTCGGTCGAAACGGCGACCACCAGCAAATGCTCGCACTGATGGATCAGATCATTGCGGAAAACCCCAATTCTGCGCTCGCCGCAAACATGGCGAAACAGCGCGCCTTTGTCCAAGATTTCGCCGAACGCGATCCACATGACTCCGGCATGTGCGAAACCTGCAACGGCCACCATGCCGAAGGTGAACCCCATCTCCCCCCCAAAACCGAAAGCCCCCCGAAGAACAAACCCTAAACCCTAAACCCTAGCAGAAAGTACCTCAAACCCCAATCATCATGAACCACTCCAAAAAACCACCCTCTCCCGACCGGCACGGCGGCGTTTCCTTACGCCACTCGCTGCTGGCTTGCCTCTTCGCCACCACGATGACGCATGCTCAAAGCTCCCTTGTTGCGGTCGATCCCCCGACCTCGGTCACGCCGACTTTCGCTGCGGATTTCAATACCGCTGGCAATTTCCAAGGCTGGTCCGCCAATACCCAAGTCACAGGCACCACGGTGTCGGGCGGCTTGCTCACTGGCACCTCATCCTCCAATGACCCTTGGATTCAAACCACCAACATCACCAACGCTCCGGATCTCGATCTGGGCTTCAATGATTACTTGGAAATCCGCATGCAGCTGCCCGCAACCTACTCCGGTAACATCGAAATCTTTTTCGGTGCGACCGATGCCGGCGTCGCTGCGCAAACAGGATTCTCCAGCAATCGTATGGTCACGGTGCCGAATGCTGCCATTCCCAAGGACGGCAATTTCCACACCTACCGCATCAACCTCGGCCCCGTGCCGATGTGGCGCGGCTACCTCAACGACCTACGCATCGACCCCGCAACGGTCAGTGGCACGCCCTTTGCCATCGACTTCATCCGCGTCGGCGATGACGCCACGGAAGTTTATCAGCGCAACACCATGGACTTTGCCGACAACGGCAGCTACGAATTAAGCTCCAAGCGCTTTCGTTTCCTGTGGAATGCCGAGCGCGAAACCACCTTCGGCATGAACGCCGCTTGGGCGCGCAAAAATCTCCGCAACGCGGAGGAAGCCTGGCAAATTTATGTGCATCGCTTCGGCTACAACGAGCCTGCAGAAAGCATCGATGCCACCAAACGCGCGCTTTATCCGGGCAAGTGGAAAGTCAATTTCCTCTGCTGGTACGACGGCTTCTGGATGAGCGGCAGCGGCAATTCCTACGGCTTCATGAACATGCACCCCAGCGGACTCCGCGCCGATCCTCCGAGCTGGGTCATTCCTCACGAACTCATGCACGTCTTCCAAATGCACCAAGGCGGAGCCAATGTGGGCAACGGCCCCATGGGCAAATGGTGGGAAGCACACGCCAATTACGGACGCGAAATCTGGCTGCAAAACATGAATCGTTCGTACGATACCAACCAGACGGCATGGACGGGTTTTTCCTCAGGATTTCTCCGCACTTCGAATCTCTTTCACTCGCACGGATCGCACTATTACGACAACTGGCCGATTTTCCAGTATGTCGATGAGAATCCCGACAACCTCCCCGATCTGGGCATGTCGACTGGAGCCAATCAGAATGCTTTCTCGGCCCGCCTGTGGCGCGAGTCGCTGTTTCCCGAATACATCTACGAAGCGCTCGAACGACTTACTCCCAACGTTTCGCTCAAAGACGTGATTGGCGGCTACGCCAGCCGCATGGCCACCGCAAACTTCTCGAATCAGGCCGACATCACTGCCTCTCTCAACAACCAAGACCCAGAGCACACGCAGCGCAGGCGCATCACCGACCTCGCGCGTCGGGCCGATGACCCTACTTGGTTGCAGCCTTACGCGGCATCGCTGCCCATGGCTTTCACCTACGCGACTCACGAACTCATCCCCACCGGCACGGGTGCCGGACGCGTGGTGAGCGTGAATTTGCGCGGCATCATCAATCCCGATCGACAATCGGATTGGCGCGCGCGCCTCATTGTCATCAATGACGCCGGCGAAGAACGCTACTCGCCGCTGTGGAGCACGGGCTCTCAATCGGTCACTCTGGCCGCGAATGAAAATAAGGTGCTACTCAGCGTTGCCGCCACTCCAGGCGATATTCAGCCGACCTATCACCTTGATCGCGATCAACCTTACATCAGCCACCCCGCTCGCGAGCGTTTTCCTTATGAAATTCAGCTCACGGGAGCGACCGCCCAGGGATCGGGCGTTGGCAGCACGACGATGCTGACGCATGCCAATGGCGGCGGACTGAAAGCCAGCACCGCTACCGTCGAAGCCGGAGCTTACGTCGGCCCGAATGCCCGCGTGCTCGATTATGCTGTGGTCCGCTCCGGCGCACGCGTTGAGGACAATGCCGTCGTCAGCGGTCGCGCGCTGCTGCGCAATGGTGCTGTGGTTCGCGGCCATGCCCGAGTTCGTGAATATGCCTTACTGGAATCCTGCGATGTCTCCGGAAACGCCCGCATCGGCGGCCACGTGTGGGTCGGCGGCGGCATGGTTGTCCGCGACAACGCCACTGTCAAAGGCGTGGGCAATCTGTGGCGCAGTGAAGGCAATGATTTCATCGGCGGCGACGCCGTAATGGACGGCGATTTCCAAAACGGCAATAGCGCAAGCAATGGCTTCCATTTCGGTTGGGAATGGGGTGGCTTGCAAGATGGCACCATCGCTAGCAAAACCGCACCCGCCGCGTTGTTCGCGAGTTATGAGTTCGCCACAGCTCACGCCTATGCCGCGAAAGATCAATATGGAGCCACCGATGGCCTCTTGGTGGGCGCACCCGCTTGGGTCAATACCGATGGCACACGCAGTGGCTTCCTCAGCTTCAATGGCAACGGACAATACGTCTTGCTCAACCGCTGGGTCGGCGATTTCCGCGCGGCGACTTTCACCACCCGCGTCAAATGGGCAGGAGGGTCGGCCCATCAAGCCCTGTTCCACTTCGGCGATGGCACAACGAACAATCAAATCTACGTCACACCAGCAAACAGCGCCGGCGTCTGCGAATTGCGCGTTGTCAAAAATGGCACCAGCTACAGCGTTCCCGCTGCCAGCGCACTTCCTATCGGCTCATGGGTCCGACTTTCGGTCGTGTTCGATGGCTCCTCGGCGGCACTTTACATCAATGAATCGCTCGCCGGCATCACCGCTTGCCCAGTGCGTCCAGAAGAGGTGCTGCCCGCCGACACCAATGAAACCCCTGCCCACGCCTTCATCGGTCGCGGTACGGGCTTGGCCGATTTGCAGGGTTCGATCGATGACTTCAAGGTCTACTCCGCAGCCATCGCCGGCGCTGTCGGCGTCGGCGTAGAACCTCTCGCCACCTCCACCACGGAACAAGGCGCACCCGCGACGTTCCGCCTGCGCCGCCTGGCGCTCGATGCCGCATCGCTCGCCGCACCACTGACGGTTCATTACACGATGAGCGGTTCCGCCAGCAACGGCGCGGACTACCTCCTCACTGGCAATAGCGCGATCATTCCCGCAAATGCGACCTTTGTCGATGTCACCATCACACCTGTTCCCGATGGCTCGACCGAGCCCTTGGAAAGCGTCGTCCTCACCGTCAACCCTGCCGCAGGGTATCAGGTGGCCACCGGCAATGCGACCGCGACCATCGATTTGATCGACTCCCTGAGTTTGTTCGACAACCAACTTGCTTGGTATCGGTTCAATGAAACCACAGGCACTGTGGCGAATGATAGCTCGAATGCCAACAACGACGCGACCTTGGTCAATGGACCTTTGTGGAGCAGCGGATCGTTGTCCTTCGATGGCGCGAACGACTACGTCAACACGCCTGTCGCCAATGGCGGCACGCGCACTTTGGCCGCTTGGATCAATCCGAGCTCTTCCGCCGCGAAAGGATGCGTCTTTGATACCGACGTTCCTTACCAATACGGCACAGGCTGGGGTGTGGTCAATGGCACCATCGAAGTCATTCTCGACAATCAATTCTGGGGAACAGGCGTTCCTGTCACCAACAATGCTTGGCAGCACATTGCACTTGCCCTCGATGCCACCCAAGCCCGACTGTATGTCAATGGTGCTCTCGCTGCATCACTGAACTACAACCGTGGCGACATCAGCGTAGCGAACTACAGGATTGGCGCGAACTATGGCAGTGGTGGTGCCAACTTCAACGGCCGCATCCGCGATGCGCGCATTTTTGGCATCGCCGTATCCGATATCGATGCCGCAGATCTGCCAAACGGCACGCTGCAAGGCCCGACGACAGCTCCCGCCAATGTGACGGCGAATGTGAACAGCGGCTCCGTAGGACTCTCTTGGAGCGCCTCAGGTCCAGCCGGAACTCGTTATTACATCGCCCGCGCCACCTCGCCCAGCGGACCTTATGTTTTCATCGGCACCAGCACGAGCACCAGCTTCAACGACAGCGGACTGGCCAATGGCACCGCCTATTCGTATGTCGTTTATTCGGCAAATGGCTCTGGCCTCAGCCCAGCAAGCACGGTCATCACGGCCACGCCCGCAGGTGACTTGGTCTGGACCAATAGCACTGGCAATGGTTTGTGGAATGCCTCCGCCGCCAACTGGTCAAACCAAGTCTGGCAGTCGACAGCGGATGGCGTCATCGCCCACACCAGCAGCCCAGAAACGATCACGCTCCAGGGCGCATTGGTCGCAGACTTGTTGCGCATCGGCAATGGCACCAGCAATGCCAACTACACGCTCTTGGGTGCCGCAGGCTCTTCGCTCAGCGCGAGCGCTCTGCAGATCCAAGGAGCATCCTCCAGCCACCTCGGCATCAATGCGACGACTTCGCTGCAAGACCTGAATCTATCGCTCTCGGCAGATCTTACGGTCGGTCGCAGCAATGCCATCATCGGCGGCAATTCCGTGATCACTGCGAATCGCATCGGTGGTGCCATCGGCGGCATTGCCAATGCCGACTGGGGCCAATTGACGATTCAAGGAAACGCCCAAGTCACAGCCACCAATGGCGTGGTCGGCAATTCGACCGCTTGGGGATTGAACCTCAACGGCGGCACGCTCACCACCCCCAGCATTGACTACGGCCCTCACGCCTTCAATGGCACGACCAACCTGAACTTCAACGGCACTTTGGTCAAAGCATCCGCAAACAACGCCGATTTCATCACCGTGACGAACGGCTATGACTTTGCGCCGATCATCCACGCGGGCGGTGCCTTGCTGGACACCAATGGCTTCAACATCGGCATCAGCGCCTCGCTCACAGGCTCGGGCCCGCTGACGAAGCTGGGCCATGGCACTCTGACCCTCAGCGCAGCCAATGCTTTCACCGGCACAACTGCGGTGAATGCGGGCACGCTGGTGCAACAGTCGTCGACCGCATCGAGCGCCCACGTTGTCGCCTCTGGTGCCGTGCTGGAACTCAATACCGCCGACACACTGAACGGACCAAGCACCTCGTTTAGCGGTGGCGGCACTTTGCGGAAATCGGGCACAGGCAATACCACTTGGCCCGCTACCTCGGCAACCTTTGCTCTGGCTGCTGGCTCGTTGATCGACATCCAAGAGGGCAGCTTTACCGCGGGTTCTTTCGGCAATGAAAATTGGGCCAACAACCTCTCCGACCTCCATGTCGCGTCGGGGGCCGCGTTTCACACGGTCGAAGCAAACGTCCGCGTCAATCGCATCACCGGCACTGGCACCATCGGCACAGGCTTTGCAGGCGCAGGCTACCAAAACCTCAGCATCGGCGTGAACAATGGCTCCAGCACCTTTGCCGGATCTCTCGTCAATACCGAAAACAATGCCTCTTGGATCGGCAATCTGGAAAAACTCGGAAGTGGCACGATCACTCTCTCGGGCTTCGTTTCCCACACCGGCAGCACGACGGTTCGTGCAGGCAAGTTGGTGATCTCTGGAACGGCTTCCGGCACGTCCTCGGTGGCCATTGCCAGCGGGGCAGAGCTGGAAGTTTCCGGCACGCTCAGCACCACGGGCAACCTGACCAACGATGGCACACTGGTTCTCACCGGTGCCGCCCAGCTCAGTGCAACAGGCACGATCACCAACAATGGCACGATCATCCATTCCGCTCCTGGCTATGTCCTGCCAGCGAACTTGGTCAACAATGGCACCATTCACGTGCTGCCTGCTGCACCGTCTAGCCTCACCGCCACCGCAGGCATTGCTCAGATCGCTCTGAGCTGGCCCGCCGTTGCCGGAGCATCGAGCTATGTGGTCAAGCAAGCGGTTTCTGCAAGCGGTCCTTTTACAACCATCGCTACGCCAACCAGCACCAGCCACACCGCGACGGGACTCGTGGGCGGCATGACGTACTACTTTGTGGTCAGTGCGGTCAACGTCGCTGGAGAAGGCGCTGCCTCAGCAGTAGCATCGGCCACGCCAACAATCTCATTGCCCGCACCTCGCCTCACGGCTGATATCGGCAATGTCGGTCTCGCAGGAAATGCTCTGTTCAACGCCGGAACCTACACTCTCCAAGGCGCGGGCACGGGCTTTTCGGGCACAGCCGATGGCTGCCGTTTTGTCTATCAAACCGGCACGGGAGATTGCAGCGTTACCATCCGCGTGCAAAGCCTCACCAACACCGGCACAAATGCACGAGTGGGCGTAATGATCCGCGAGTCGCTCAATGCCAACGCCATCAGCGCAGGAGTTTGGCTCGCACCCACCAGCGGCGTTCACTTCACCCGACGCACCTCCACAGGAGGCACAACGGCGGTCAGCAGTGTCAGCGGCAGAACCGCGCCACAGTGGCTGCGCATCACCCGCACGGGCAATACCTTCCGTGCGTTCTACTCTGCCAATGGCACCAACTGGACGCAGTTTGGCAACAACCGCACGATCTCAATGAGCTCGACAACCCTCATCGGCATCGCTACAAGTAGCGGCACTACCGCGACTCTCTGCACCGGTGTTATGACCAATGAATCCGTTACTCCTTGATTGATGAATAAAGCAGCATGGCTCTCCGGCATTGGCACTTTGCTTTTGGCATTCCTTGCGGTCCTCTGGTTCCGCATGGATGACACCAAGCAAACGAGTTCATCGTCGCTGCGCTCGATGTCGAGCGCCCGACAAAACGCCGGAGCCCATGATGCAACCAGCCGACAGCGCGCCTTCTCTCGCTTTTCGCAACAAAGCGAAGAAGAGCGCCGCTCGCTGCTGCGCGATGGGGTAAAAGAAGACCCTAACGCAACCGCCGCATGGACGCTCGCCCTGCCTCCGGGCGAACTGCGCGATCAGGCCATCCAACAAGTCGCCTTGGCTTGGCAAGCCGAAGAGGAACAAGCCGCATGGAACTGGGCTTTATCGCTCGAACCCGCCTCCACTCGCGATGCCACGATGATGGCACTCGCCTACGAACTCACTCGCCACGACCCTGCTCTGGCATTCGCCCGCGCCCAATCGATCGCCGAAGGCGCTGCACTTCTCCCCTTGATCGAACACATCGTCGCCAACTGGGCACTGCAAGATCCTGCCACGGCATTGACCGAAGTCCGCAATCTTCCCCACGATGACCAACGGCATGCCGCTCTGGTGAGTCTCACAACCAGTTGGGCTGAGTCCAATCCCGCAGCCGCCGCCACTCTCGCCGTGGAATCGCTGCCCGCAGGCCCGCAACAAAATCGCGCAGTCGCCGCGATCGTCCAACGCTGGGCCCAACAAGACCCCGAAGCCGTGGAACAATGGGTCGCCACTTTTCCGGACGGACCCATCAAAGAAAACGCCCTCGAACACATCGAACACCTCGCGCATTGACCTTCGATCGCTTGAAAAAAAATGCCGCTTACGGTGGAGCCGTCGAGGAAACTTGCAGTCGACCGAAAATGCCACGGGCTCTCGCAGCCGGTACGGTGATGATGACTGTGTCGGTTCCTGCTTGCGGAGTGTTTGACTGAATTTCCACCATACCGCCATGCACGATGGGCACGTCGGTCCAGTCCTGGAGATTGTTGCTGTATTGAAAAATCTGCGTGGTATCTGCCTGAGCCATGGTCTGTCGGGTAAAGGCAAATACCATATGACCGGACTCCTCGCGCGCCGAAGGCCACAAGTGGTGCGAGGGTGCTTGGGGATTCCCTCCCAAAACATACTCGAGAATGTTGGCCATGCCGTCTTGATCCTCGTCGCCCAAGGGGCCACTGGTGAGCTGATGAAAAGCACGACCCGACCATGTGGCAAAGTCAGCAAAGTCTGGCCCACGAGTCACGGTAAGCGAACCCGTTCCCGAAAGAAATCCCGAGCCCGCCGCATAGACCCCCGGCGGCAAGGCACGACCATCCACCGTCAGACCGCCAATTCGATCGGTGCCAATGTAGTCGAGATGAAGCATCGCCCCGGCTGCGACATGGACATCGGCACTGTCGGCCAAATTTGCCGAATTGCTGCCATTTCCTAAATGCAACATGCCACCCTGCACATGCGTCGGACCGCTGTAAGCATTCACGCCGCGCAGCACCACTGTGCCATTGCCTCGTTTTTCCAACGACGCCGCACCTAAACCCACCCAGTCCTCGACCGTGCCTGTCACTGTGAGTGTGCGACCCGTGCCAACATCCCACGTCATCGCTCCAGCGACGAGCATGCGATTTCCTATCGTTAGATTTTTGCTGTCGGACGCAATCGAAATCCGTCCCCCCAATGAGGGAGCGACCCATTGATCCACCATCGCAGGAGCCATGTGAATGATCGCAGAACCGCCGATGTTGATATCGGTGCGCAGACCACTGAGCAGAGAAAGATTGCCCCACCCGTGAATGGCGTCGACGCTGATGTTTCCTTGGATCGTATTGATATCAAACTGGTAATTGGCCCACTCAGTCCATGTGTCGTCCAAGTAGTTGGCAGCCGTGCGGAAATCCGTGTTCGTGTCTCCTTGCCAAATGTGCGTGGTCACAACACGGGAAATGCTCAAGTTGTCGATCCGCGTGATGTTGTAGGATCCATTGAAAGGATTGGCGGAGAAGCTGATCCAACCATCGCCAGCCACGAGTTGAGGCAAGACATAGACTCCGACAAGTGTGCCGCCGTTGTAGAGAATCGCTTTCGATCCATTGCCATCGAACGCGGAGCCTAGACCATCGGTATCGGTGAGTATGATGCGAAAGCTGTTGCTGCTGCGACGAACGATCGGTTGCATCACGCCATTAACCCAGACTTGTATGCTACCGTTGAGTGTCGGCAGGATGCCAAACTTCGCTCCATTGCTCACGGCGATGATGTTTTGTCTACTGCCGATGGTGATCGAGGACCAGCAATCGCCATTCGACGTATCACTCACGGTAGCGTCGAACTCTAACGAAATCGGCTGCCTCAACGAGTTGGCCATCGAGGAGAAATCTTCGTTCAAACTCGCACTCGATGCGAATCCCGCATCGCCCACCAACAACATGCTGCCACCATTTCCATGTTGTGCCTGCCAACCTTGACCACCAGTCGTCACGCTGTAGGTCGTGGGAGCAAGAAAACCCCGCTGATCGGTGCTCAAACTGTTGTTGAATTCGCCAGCACTGAAGCTCGGAGAATTGAAATCATCGCTCAGCAACAAAGTGCCACTGCTGCCTGATGTGGCGACGGTGACCGCATGGAGTTGCTCACTGGTAAGCGCGGTGGTGTAAAATTGCACGTCGTCGAGCGAACCCGCAAACATCGGCATGAGGCTTCCTTCCGAGCGAGCGAGGTAGTGATGCGAAGCCGCTGTCGGGATGTTTTCCGCAAGAAGTTGATCGGGACGCAAGCTGATCGGGCCACGCGCTGCCTCGTTGCCGTTGACATACAACACCCCCGTGCTGCCATCGAGCGACACCGCCACGTGTGACCACACTCCTGTGGGCAGGGAAGCGGTGCTGAGCGTTTGCTCAACTCCGTCACGGGCGATCGAAAATTTCGTTAGACCAGCACCATCGTCTGGCGTGAGGCAGAGTCGACGCGTCGACGAAGCTCCCAACCACAACACCGCTTGGTTGGCAAGGCCACCCTCCGGTTTCACCCAGGCGGCGAAAGTCCATGCTCGGCTGTCGGCGACACTGCGATCGAGGAGGATCGATTGACTGTTGCCATCGAATTGCAGAAAGCCTTTGCGTCGACCATCCGTGAAAGTCCAACGCGGGGTACCCTGAGGGAAGGCATCGACGACGCCATACTGATCCAAGACCCGAGAATCGTGCGCTTGGCGAAAATCGTATGCCACATACAGCCCCGTGGGCGTCGTCGTGGTGAAGTTGTCCGGAATCCCGACAAAAGGCAAATGCCCGAAGGTGACGCCGCCGCTGAGAGACTTGTTGCCCATGTAATCGCCATCGACGATGGCATTGCCACTGAGCGTGCCGCCGACCTGATGAAGGGCGCTGCCTTTGGCCACGGCATTGCCCTGCATGTCGGCTTCCACCGTGGCATGCTCGAGCACTCGTGCGTTGCCGGAAATGGTGCCGCCATCGACAATCGCCCAATCGCGCACGCGGGCCTCGTTGGTGACGGTGCCACCTCGCACCCATGCATTGCCGCTAATGATGGCATTGCCTTGGACCGTTCCGCCCGAAACCACGGCAAAGTCTTCGATGCGTGCATTGCCACTCACCGAGCCACCGGTCACGCGGGCGTTTGGACCGATGAAAACCGTATTCGGCACCGACACCGATCTCCAGCCGCCGCCATTGACATGCTGTGTCATGCCTACCGTCGATCCATTGTTGCGCACGCGCGGGGTCGCTCCGGTGATCTGCACTTGGTAGTGAAAACGCGAACGCGATGGATGCGAACGAAAACGAAATGAGGCTTCGTCATGCCCACCATAATGATAGACATCGGGCGTACCCGCCACGGACAAGAACACCCGATTTTCGTCGGCAGCGAGAGTAATGGATTGCACGCCATGACTCCACAACGGCGTGTAACGCTCCACACCGCCATCGCTCACCGCGATCAACGAAGCGCGCCAATCTGCCCCGCGCGCGGAGTCGGCCAAGCCCTGCAAATTCACCGTCACCACACGACCAGCACCCGACCCGTTAGGAACTAGCTCGTGCATGGCATACGCACCTTGAGCCGGCGCTTTGTGCGATGGCACCCGCCACCAGCCCGGAGCATCGGGCCGTTGCAATAGATCGGTGAAAAGATGCCGCGCATTGCGTATCGGATCTTGCAAGTTGAGCTCAGCCGTCATGGCCGATTGATTGGAGAAATCCCAGGTCGCACATCGCCGCGCGTAGTATCCTGATAGATCTTTCAGCGAAGTCGTCGGAGTGATCCGATCCAACGCCATCATCGCAAATTCCCCTGGCTGCGTTTCTTGCCAAACACGCTTGATCGTACCTTCGCCGATGTCCGATAGGTTGTCGGGATTGGTGTCCACGTAGTACATGAACGGCCAAGTGAGATAGTAGTTGCGGCCCGACGACATCATGAAATGACCGTCGCGCACACCAAGAGCTTCGATGTTTGAACCGTTGGGATAGAAATCCTGATAGTGCTGAATCCAGCGCTCTCGACCGTAATTGGCATGTGTTTCATACCACTCGCCATGGATATGACCTGAGGCATTGTGAAACTGAAAAGCGTGCATCAGTTCGTGAGGAATGATCCAAGAGGGAGGGCTCACGCGTAGTCCATCGGGCGTGATGTTCAGATACCCGAGTGCCATGCCGCCATGATCGTCCACTCCCGCCCAGTAACCGCTGTAGTAGCTGATGACATTGAGCTTGTATGCCGTACCGCTATTGCTGCCGATCGGATACCCGGGCTGGCGATAGCCGAGAACTTTGGTATACACCTGCCACGCTTCTTCCAAATTGCGCAGTGTGCCGCGCGCCATGTCGGAAGTCCACTCCGCGCGCGCACTGACGCTGCTATTCCAGATGAATCGAAAGCGCTTGGATTCCAGTGACGACACCGCCGTACCAGCTCCGAACGCAGCACCGCTGGGCGTAGCCCCTCCCGCAGCAGGACACTGGGCAGTGAAACGCGGCTGATAAACCAGCGCATTGGGCTCGTCGCCCACGCGAATGTAGTCGATGGCAAAAGCCACGCCCGATGTCGTTCCAGGGGCGATGCGCAAGTGACTCAACAACGCTCGCCACCAAGGCTCCAAGCCCACATCGATTCGATAGACATGAAATGCGCCGTCTTTCGGAATCATCGCGTTAGGAATGGTGATCGTCCGCGCCGCATTGAAACCTGACGTGCCAGTGGTGCCGTACCAAATCCGCATGTCACTCGCGAAGTTCGCTGGGACCTGAAAACGGATTTCCAAAAAATCATTGAACCCCAGATCCAAATCCGCCCGCTCAGCCGCAGGAATGGTCCGCGATAAGGTCGGATTTGTGCCACTGGTAGTGCCCGTAAGCACCCCGCTGCCCGCCGTCGCGCCGGTGATTTGACTGGCCGTCCAGCTCTCCAAGGTGCTGCCATTCCACTCGACAGCATAAGTGCCCGATAACGATGTCGCAGGGTCGACCACGATGGGCAGGTCGATGGCCGACACTGAGCACACGGGCGCGCCCAGGCCCATCAACACGCACGCCATTACGGAGAAACGGACATTTGTGCGAGCCTTGATGCGACTCGGCAAAGCCCGTGCCATCAAGGCAATGAGGCTTTGTTTCCCGAGAGCATGCCTCAAAATAAAGAAAACCGCTGCCAAAATTCGGCAAAATCGCCACGCCAACAGCGCACAGCAATCATAGGACACAGGTTTCATCAGAGGGTTCAGGTTCATCACCAGCGCCGCCCCACGACAGGAGCATGGAAAGCAACGCAAAGCAACAGGGTGGGTTCGAGCAAACAGGCGGGCAATCCCGCAGTGGCGCGAGAAGCTAGTCGCCTCTTGGGTGAGATGCAAGGCATAGACGATCACCCAAACGGGTGAATCCATCCGCTCCCTACCGCGCCACTGGGACACAGTCCCGCCCGCCGATTTTTCCCATCGAAGGAGAAAATCACGACAAATTTGTCGGACTTTGGACGTAGTTTCTTGTCATGCTCAAAACATTTCTTTTCTTGAGCTTGTGCCAAATCTGCGCTTTGGCCCAAGTCCAGTTTTCCGGAGTTTATCCTCATCTCGTTCTCTCGAATCGCGAGGGCGAATGCGGACCCGGTGCGGTCGTGCCTTGGGCCGACCGACTCTGGGTCATCACCTACGGCCCCCACTTGCCGAAGGGGTCGAGCGATAAGCTCTATGAAATCACCCCCGACTTGCAAAAAATCGTCCGCCCAGAAAGCATCGGCGGCACTCCGGCGAATCGCATGATTCACGAGGAATCGCAGCAGTTGTTCATCGGACCTTATGTCATCGATGCCAAGGGCGGCGTGCGCACGATTCCTTACACCACGATGTTTGGTCGTCACACCGGCAATGCCCGTCATTTGACGGATCCTGCGGGGAAAATTCTCTTCGCCACGATGGAAGAAGGCATTTACGAAGTGGATGTCAAAACGCTCGAAGTCAAAGACCTGTGGATCGATGAGCAGTTGGTCAGAAATGGACCACTGAAAAAAGGCGTGCAGGAAAATAAGTCGGGACGCGCGGCGAATTTGCCCGGCTATCACGGCAAGGGATTTTACTCGTCGCAAGGTCGCTACGTTTACGCCAATAACGGCGATCACGCGAGTGAAGCGCGCAGCAATCCTCGCGTGCCCAGTGGCGTGCTGGCGGAATGGGACGGCAAGGCCGATGCCTGGACGGTGGTGCGACGCAATCAATTCACCGAAGTCACTGGCCCCGGCGGCATCATGGGCCGCGCCGATTCCCCCGATGCCCCCCTATGGGCCATGGGCTGGGATCATCGCTCGCTGTTGCTGATGTGCCTGCATCAAGGAAAATGGCATTCCTATCGCCTGCCGAAGGGCTCGCACTCGTACGATGGCGCTCACGGCTGGAATACGGAGTGGCCGCGCATTCGCGACATCGGCGAAAAGGATCTGCTGATGACCATGCACGGCACGTTCTGGCATTTCCCGAAAAATTTCCATCCGCAACAATCGGCCGGTATCACTCCTCGCTCGAATTACCTCAAGGTGGTCGGCGATTTCTGTGAATGGCAGGGCAAGGTGGTGCTCGGCTGCGACGACACCGCGAAGTCGGAGTTTCTCAACAAACGCTCGGCCAAAGGGGAAATCGCTCCGCCGCGCTCGCAATCGAATCTCTGGTTCGTGGACCATGATCGACTCGACCAACTCGGCTCGCCCATTGGTCGCGGTGCCGTGTGGCTGAATGATCGCGTGAAGGCCGATGAAGCCTCGGAAGCATTTCTGTTTGCCGGCTATCATCATCGCGCTTTGCATCTCCGTCACCAAGGAAATCAGCCGATCCGACTACGCCTGGAGGTCGACCGCAAAGGCAAGGGCACATGGAGCCCGCTCGCCACTGTCACGGCGGCACCAGGAGCGCTGACGACTCATGTGTTTTCTCCGCAAGAAGCAGGAGCATGGGTGCGCGTAGTGGCGCTCGATGCCGCCGACTCGCTCACCGCCACTTTCACCTATCGCGCGCAAGCTCGTCATCTCAGCCCCGATACCAAGCTCTTCGCTGGTGTGGCCGATGAGTCGACGAAAGCCCTCACGGGTGGCCTGATTCGCGCCCTAGATCACGACTCGCTCGCACTCGGCATGGTCGCCACCGATGCCGCTGGCACGCCGACGGGTTACTACACGATGAATGCCGACATGAAGCTGGTTCCCAGCACCGATGCCGCCGCATACGACTACGCACAAAAACACACGAAGATTGCGGAAAAGGCCTATCAGATCGATGACGCTTCGGCCCTGATCATCGATGACAAAGGCCAGCGCTGGCGCTTTCCGCTCAGCGAGATGGCTCGCCCTGCGGGTGAATTTGGCAAAACACGCGTCGTGCGCGAGGTCGCTACCGAGCGCGATTTCCTCAATCTCGGCGGCTCTTTCTACGAACTTCCTGCCGAAAATGCGGGCGGCTTTGCCATGGCACGACCCGTCTGCACGCACAACCGCTTGGTTCACGATTTCTGTTCTTGGCATGGCCTCTTGCTCTTCACCGGCATCGATGCCAAGGAGAACAACAACCCCCATGTGATTCGTTCCGCCGACGGCAAGGCCGCACTGTGGGCGGGCGTGATCGACGATGCCTGGAAACTCGGCAAACCTCACGGCAAGGGTGGACCATGGAAAGCCAGCGACGTGAAAGCGGGCGTGGCCTCAGATCCTTACTTGATGACGGGTTATGACAAAAAATCGTTAGAACTCGCAAGCAAGCAAGACACCAACATCACCGTCGAAGTCGATCTCAGCGGCTACGGCGATTGGGTGGTCTATCAAACCTTTGCGGTCAAGGCCGGAAAAACGCAGTCGCATCGTTTTGACGATTCCTTCTCCGCTTACTGGATTCGTTGCAAGAGCGATGTCGATGCCACGGTCAGCGCACAACTCACTTACGAATAATCCCACACGATCCAATCATGCTCGCACGACTCCTACTTCTTACGCTGTGTTCCATTCCTTTCGCCCACGCCGAGGCATTCTTGGTGGAGGCCGAGCAATTCCGCGACAAAGGCGGATGGATGGTTGATACGCAGTTCATTGAATCCATGGGCTCGCCCTATCTGATCGCACACGGCATGGGCAAAACTGTCGCCGATGCCAAAACGAGCGTGTCGGTCGCAAAAGCAGGGCGCTATCATGTCTGGGTGCGCACCATCGATTGGACCAAACGTCTCGGTCGATCGGGCAGTGCCGGAACTTTTTCTCTTTCGATCAACGGTCAAACTCTCACCAAGGACCTCGGTCAAGGTCCTACGAAGTGGACTTGGGTGAAAGCAGGTGAAGTTTCGTTAGACAAAGGCGATTCCACCATCAGCCTGACAGATCAAAGTGGTTTCGATGGCCGCATCGATGCCTTGTATTTTTCCACGGACAGCCATTTCGTTCCTCCCGCAGCTGCCATGCTGGAAGATCGCGCTCAGTGGAACATTCCCGGCGCGCCCAAGCCCATGGTGGATGCTGGGGAATACGACCTCGTCGTCGTAGGCGGCGGCTACGGCGGCATGGGCGCGGCCATCGCAGCCGCACGCTTGGGAGCTAAGGTCGCCTTGATTCAAAACCGCGAGGTGCTCGGCGGCAATGGTTCCTCGGAAGTCCGAGTGTGGGCGATGGGCGACACGCCCCCTAGCGAATATGCTCTTGCCGATATCGTAAAGGAGATCGAGGACGATGCCAAGGCCTCGCCGGCCCCGGCCGAACAATTTGGCGACGCCAAAAAGGAAAGCATCGTGCGCGCGGAAAAGAACATCACGCTGTTGCTCGGACATCATGCTTATGGCGTTGAAAAAAACGGCTCGAAAATCACCAGCGTTGCGGTGTTAGAAGTCGGCACTGGGCAGTGCAAGCGCGTCCGCGGACACTACTTTGCCGATACCACGGGCCATGGCTTTGTGGGTCAATGGGCGAAGGCCGACCTCACCATGGTCGAGAAAGGTCGCATGGGCATGAGCAATATGTGGATGTGGAAAAATGCCGAACAGCCTACCAGCTTTCCGCAGCAACCGTGGATGCTGACTCTCACCGAAAAAGACTTTCCCTATCCCCGACGCGGCCACGCGGAATGGTTTTGGGAAAGTGGTTTTGACCGTCATCCGATTGAGGAACTAGAAGTCACCCGCGATTGGAATTTGATCTCGGCCTACAGTGCTTTCAGCGCGATGAAAAACCAAGGCGCTCACGCCGCGCGCGATCCCCAAGCGCATGCTCACGCGGAAATGACCTGGCTCGCATACGTTGGCGGCACGCGCGAAACCCAGCAGTTGCTGGGCGATGTGGTCCTCACCGGCGATGACATTGATAAAAAAACCGTCTTCCCCGATGGCTGTGTGCTGACCACTTGGTCGATCGACCTCCACGTTCCCGAAGAACGCTACAGCAAGGCGAACCCAGAACATCCTTTCATTTCCAAAGCAATCTTCCGTCACAGTGTCGATAAGCGCGTCGGCTATCCCATTCCCTACCGCTGTTTTTACTCGCGCAATGTCGATAACTTGTTCATGGCGGGGCGAAACATCAGCGTCAACCGCGATGCTCTCGGCACCATTCGCGTGATGAAGACCATCGGCATGATGGGCGTCTGCGTCGGCCGCACCGCCGCGCTGTGCCGACTCCACCAATGCACCCCGCGCGAGGCGTATGCCAAACACCTAGAGCAAGCGAAGCAACTCTGGCGCTTGCCAGGAAAGGAAAGACATCATTCGCTGGTGGAGTTAGAGCAGCGGCGTGCTTCTTCCGCTCGATCCTTGTGCGCCGTAAAATGCTTTGCAATCATCACACCCATGAGTTTTTTCCGACAAGCCTGTTGGTGGAGGAAGTGGATGATGTTTCTCATCCTCCTCCGGCTTGTGGGTACCCTGCCAGGGCAGGCGGACCCGGCACAAGGCTCACCTCCCTCAGCGGAAGTTGCTGCTGACGGACGATCGTTTTCGATCCTTGCTCCTGGTTTCACCACGTTTCGTGCAGGCTTTGCGGCGAAGGTAGAGATCGATGGTCAATTTCGGATCCTCGATTCACGTCTGGGCATGGTCTTGGAGAAAGCGAAAAAAACATCGTTACAGACCGTGGTGGTCCGTTTTGAAGAAGAACAAATCGATCTCCTTTTTCAGCTAGGAATCCCCGAGAACATGCCGCAAGTGATCATGCTGCAAGCGGGCGTGCGCAATCAGGGCAGTCATGCGATTCGTCTTGCGGAATTGATTCCGTTGATGATGGAGGAAAACACTGGGAGCGAGGAGGAAGAAAAACCCATTCTGCAAGTGGCCTCCCCATCAGAGCACTGGTTGCTGACGGGCTTGCATGCCAAAACGACATCGGTCTGTCATTTGCATGTCTTGCCTGCGGATACCTGGATTCACGAACAAGGGTGCTTGTATCGGAAAGATGAGGCAGGATTTTTCTTTGGTCCGACGGGACAGCCCGTGAGTTATCTGGCGGCTCGTTTTAGCCCAACAAAGAATGGCCAAACAACCATGACGTTGGTCTCTGCCATGGATCGAGTTCGCGTGGATGCTGGTCAAACTCGCTGGGGTCAACAAGCGGGATTGTTTTTTGAGCCACCACGGCAGGCCATGAATCGCTGGGCGGATCTGGTTGTTCGCACGCACGGAGCCAGGACGCATCGCGGAGCGCTCACGGGATGGAGTAGCGTCTATTCGCCAGAACGCATTGCTCGGGGCAAAAATGTGCGTCAGGTGATCGCACAAATTCCGATGTCGAATGGACAATTGCGACCCGACGTCATTCAGATTGGCGAAAATTTTGAAACCGAAGAAGGGAAACCCATTGATATAGCGAGTTTTTATCCGGAAGGATATCCTGATTACGCGAAACAAATCGCGGCAGTAGGATCTCGGCCAGGCATGAAACTGGATTTTGATCTGTCGCGCACAAATTTTCAGTCGTGTCTGGCAGACGTGAAAAGGGCCGTGCGCGATGGATTTTCCTATCTGAAGATCGGCTATCATCTTTCTCCCGCATTTCGCCAGACGTTGGCGGGCGGAGAAAAGACGAGCCTCGAATTGGCTCGTGAGCATTGGCGCGCCATACGCGCCGCGGCAGGAGAAGAGACTTACATTCTTTTTTGTCAATGGTTCACCGATCGCGCAACATTGGGATTCGTCGATGCGAGCCGTGCTGGTCCTGTCACTACTCGACGCGGAGTGCGCGACGTCATGCCGCATGTGTTGCTTTCGTATCATCTCAATCATCGTTGGTTCGCGATCGATAATGATTGTTTTTACATGGCGACCGAACTCTTTAGCACGTACTTGGATTAGTATGGTCGGCTTGTCCTGCGGTGCTGCCTTTACTTCGGATACATGGGATCAGGAAAAGTTCCAACCCTACTGGCGCAATGTGGAAGTCTTGTCGCCGCCTGCGCACGAACGCACCGAAGTGTTAGATATCGGCAAGGGGAAAGAGTGGCCACGACTGGTAGGACAAGTGCGCCGTGATTGGGGAACCTCTACGGTGGCCTTACTATGGAATCCATCCAAAAACGAAAATGCCATTCGATTCAACTTCGCCAAAGCGGCGATGAATCCAAAACAACGCTATGCGGTTTGGTCGTTCTGGGAAAATCGTTATTTGGGTCTTGCGCAAGAGTTTTGGACAACCCCACCACTCGCCTCATCGGCATCGCAGCATTTGTGTTTTACCCCGATTACAGCTGATGAGCGTCCTACACTCATCGGCTCGAACTTGCACATTTACTGTGGCGCGGCGGAAATCAAGTCGATTCGTAGTTCACGCTCGTCCCTGCGCGTCGAGCTCACTGATGCCGGGGCACGTTCTGGCGATCTTTTTTTCTACAGCCGTTATCCTTTGGTCATGAAAACCGCAACAGGGTTAATGGTCACAGCTATCGATCAGGCAGGAGAAAATGTCTGGCGTATTCGCATGAGTGATCGCATGCATGGCTCTACCCAGCAAATCAACTTCGATGTGCTCTTGCCGGTGAGCCGTCAGTGGTGGTTTTGGAGCATGATTGTCTTCATGGTTTTTTGCCTGATTTTCGCCGCATGGCGCTACATCGCCTGGATGAAGCTGAATCAAAAACACATGATTGCTCTGGAGCGCACGCGCATTGCCCGCGACTTGCACGACGACCTAGGTGCAAGCTTGGCCCGCATCGGCATTCTAACGGATTTGGTTGAGCAAACACTCGACGATCCCGATCAAGCCAAGCGACAATTGGGAAAAATTTACGACACGGCTCATGAATTAACGAGACAACTCGATCAAGTCGTTTGGACCGTAGATCCGCGTAATGATTCATTAGAAAGTTTTGCGAGACACCTGCATGGCTATGCTCAGGAATATCTGTCGACCGCTGGGATCCGCTGCCAATTTTCGGTGATCGAAGCGCTGCCCGAAATGATCATCGCCTCTCCCGTTCGCCACGAGCTGATCATGATGATCAAGGAAGTGCTGCACAATGTCGTTAGCCATGCTCGCGCCAGTGCTGTCATTATGGATATGCAGGTGAATGGCAAAGATTTTTTGTTAGAAATTGTCGATAATGGCCGTGGGATTCCAAGTGCCGGTCATCGCCCTGCGGGGAATGGTCTAGAAAATATCGATGAGCGTGCGCGAAAGTTGCACGCGGAAGTAACATATCGTGCTGTGATCGATGGTAAAGGAACTTTGTGGCAATGCAGAATTCCCTTGTCTTCTCTGTCGTCATCGACCATTCCTGATGAATGCAAAATCCCCTATGCTGCGTGTGGCCATTGTTGAAGATCAAGCAGCTCTGCGAGAATCTCTGGTGGAGTGCTTGCAAAACTCGCGTGTCATTCAATGCCTCGGAGCCTGTGCTTCTGCAGAGGAAGCGGTAGTGACTTTACCACAATGGCAGGTGGACGTTGTCTTCATGGATGTCAATTTGCCTGGTGATAGCGGCGTGAGATGCGTGCAACAACTCGCTCCAATGATGCCACACACGATTTTTGTGATGCTCACGGCGTACGATGATGCGGATGCGGTTTTTCAATCCTTGCAAGCCGGAGCCTGTGGTTATCTGCTCAAGCCCGTGCGCGCCAAGCATCTCGAAGAGGCCGCGCGCGAAGTCGTCGCAGGTGGCTCTCCGATGAGTGCGAAGATTGCGCGGATGGTCGTGCAGTCGTTCAATAAAACCGCCGCGGCGAGAGAAAAAACGCCCGCAGAAGCGACGCTCACGGCGCGCGAAAAATCCATCCTCGATGCACTTGTCGCGGGCTATCTTTACAAAGAAATCAGTGATCAATTGCAGATTAGTGAGCACACGGTGCATTTTCACATCCGCAACCACGCGCCCAAGCAGTGGCGAAGGTGATAAAAAAGAGCTGATCTGGTTAGGTAATTCGCCCGGAACGAACCTGCCCTTTTTGGTAGGTAGGCGAGTTAGAAGATTAAGTCTATTTTAGCAAGGTAGGTCGCACAATTTTGCGCGCACGCTATCATCTAACTGCTACGCCTAACGAACATGAAATCAATTTCTCCGCTATCAGCATAGGCACAAGTTGTAGAATTGTGGATAATAAAAAAAATTTTATGTAAAATGAGTGCTACGAATATTACGTGATTTATTTTAACAGGTTTATGAGTGATAGAGCGGAAAGGCTCTTAGTCTTCAGTCATCCGGCATCATTCAAATGAAAACGAATCACAATCAATTCCTTCGCCAGGATGATCAAGCGGCTAACTCAAAAATACGCCCATTCTCTATGAGGTTTCATATTCACAAAAAGTCGCCCAAAGCGCAATTGGCGCTTCTACAAACGTGCAACTACGCTGGATTTACTTTAGTTGTCACGGTACTGTTATTGATGTTATTGACGATTCTGGGTGTCGGCATGCTAAGCTTATCTGCAACCAGTTTGCGTGAAAGCAGTCGATCTCAAGCAATGAAATCTGCGCAGGCGAATGCACGTTTAGCGATGATGATCGCATTAGGAGAATTGCAACAAAATATGGGCCCCGATCAGCGTGTGTCGGCGACTGCTGCAGCAGTGCTGAGTCAGCCACAGCAATCACGTTTGCTTGGTGCTTGGAATGCCTGGCATTGGCAACCGAACGATCAAGCTCCGGATTATTTGCAAAAGCGTACTCGTTTTCGCAAATGGTTGGTGTCAGCACCGCCAGGCGTTGCAGAAAATGCAACATACCCGAATCAGTCGCCAAGCACGAATAGCGTGGATTTGGTTGATGAGCGTGCCGATAGCACTGGTCAATCAACGAGAGTGCGAGCACAGCGAATCTTTACACGTGGTGCTGACAACCGCTCAACAGGGGCCTACGCGTGGGCAATATTTGACGAGAGCACTAAAGCGGCATTGGATCTTACAGACACCATCAAGCCGATGGATCGTGGACAGGAAATAGCTTCAAGGACTGCCCCTCAGAGATTTCGGGCAGATGTCGTCGATAGCGAACATTTGGCGCATTTGCGCGACTCACGGAATATCATTACATTGGATACGAGTAACATAAGAACACTAAACGGCCAACACGGGGAATTGCGCAGGCGCTTTCATGATTTCACAACGAACACGGTAGGATTATTGACCGATTCTGCTAGAGGTGGACTAAAGCAAGATTTGAGTGCACTCATGAATTCGCCGACTTTCACTGCAGGTGATTTTGGTAACGAAACCTCACTTTACAGCAATCCTAACTCAGGAGCGGTAACTTGGCGTTATTTGCACCATCATTATCATCAATTCAATCATCCCAGCATGCGGCAAGTGAGAGGGATGCCGGTGATACACCAAACGGCGTCAAGCCTCAATGCGAGCGATTTTGCTTCAATACATCAACGAGCCGCATCACCTCTAGTTCAGAATTTATTGCCATCGATTGCTAAATTGCAATTGGTTTTCTCGATCGTCTCCCACCACGCTCATTTTCCCGGCCGCATGGACTTTTTTGAGCGTCATGGCATACCTCGTGGAAATACGAATCATGCGGTCCCGCATTTGGTCTATGAACCGATTGTTACTTTGCACAACCCTTATGATTGCACGATTCGCTTTGACCGATTGAGGCTTAGGATCTGGGACCCCCCTGTTGGGTTTCGCTTGGCAAAAGTCACACAAGAAAAAGGTGTAGGTTGGTATCGGCAAGAATGGGAAAGTGATCCCAATCAATTTCACGGACTCGCGCGTATGAATATGAATAATGAAAAGAATTTAGCCGCACGTAGATTTTTTACCATGATCCTAAGCGATGGGAACTCGCAAGCCATGGGATCACAGTTAGTATTACTACCGGGTGAGGTCAAAGTCTTCTCTGCTCGAGTCGAAAAAAACTGGACTTGGTCAATGGAAAATGCCGATTTCCGTAATCCTCGCGGATTTTTTGATTGGGGCGACTGGCGCAATTTTGGCAATCGCGATAACCGCACTAACAATAGCTGGGGAGTCGAGGCAGTTCCGGGATGGGACGTAAGAGCAGGCCTACAGACCGATCACATGAGTTATCGTGGTGGATTACCTGCGGGGCGCCCTATTTCATCATTGTATGATTTCGAGAGAATAACGCCTGGAGAGGCGCCATCCCTGGGATACGTATCGATCAGGCTAACAGATCGAGTCAGGATCCAATTGCGTCCTCAAAAAGTAACAAACGCAACTGTGACCGAAGACTATCGTGTGGACTTGCTCGCAGGTAGAAATGCGGAATCTTCGGACATTACAACATCAACAGACTTATTGCGAAGTTATCGTTTTCGTTTTGCTGATCCAACGAGAGAAATCAGTGCGGACCCCTCGAAACCCATCATTGAAAGGGAATATCTTGTCGGTGATTTGTTGCAAACGTGGAATGATCCTTCAAAAGGCGGGAAAAAACCATTAGCGATGTTGGAAATGACGGCGCGTACTACAAAAGATCAACTCGATGATAGTAAGTCATGGCTGTACAATAATCCCGTCACGGAGGGTGGTGATGCATTTACTAATTCGGTGGGATTGGCCAATCAGTCGCATGATTTGCGACTAATCGAAATGAGTGGGTGGTCAACAGCCCCAATGATTGAATGGGATGCTGCAGAGGGAGAAGGTAGCCTAGGCTATGGACGCGGTTTCTTTGGCGCAAGCCGTACTTCGTATGAGGGAGTGACGAATGTGCCGATGTATCGTGTGCCTATTGCTCCTGCGGCATCACTTGGCGATTGGATTCCTGCGAATTTAATTGCGAGTCGTCACTTGCCTCGCGTGGTTCATCCCTTGGGTAATTCTCGTGCACATCCATTGATTGCATCGAACCGAGTGTTCAATCCTACGTTGAATGAGGGGAACATTCCTGGGCTGGATCATTCCTATCATTTAAATGATGCGCTGTGGGACCGTTACTATTTTTCTTCAGTGGCAAACCTTCCCGCCTTGCCTTGGATTTCTGCGCAAGCACGTAGTTGGCAAACGGTGATGCGAGAGCTCATAGAGGGTCAGCGCCCCGCATTAAATCCTCGAATAATGAGTCTCACCCCCGCTGCGCGAGCACATGCTACAATAAGTTCTTTGGAGGCGATGACGGCAAGAGATCGATCCCGTGCTATGAGTTCGCACTTGGCGATCAAAGGGCCGTTTAATGTTAATTCGACATCGATCGATGCTTGGCGTGCGGTCTTATCATCGCTGCGAGATCAAGTCATCACGGGTTGGGGGAATACCCCCTTATCGCAGCCCAACGAATCACCTTTCACGCGGATGGCAATGCCCTTAGCGGGGCCAAATCAAACAACGCAAGATGTGAACTTAGAAGGACAGATTCGTTGGGCAGGATTCCGTTCTTTAACGGACGCACAGATCCGACAACTTGCTGAAGCGATTGTTGCACAGATTCGTGCGCGTGGCCAACTAGACCAGGCTCCTCCCTTGACGCTCGGCGAGTTTGTGAATCGGCGGGTGGGAGCAGCGGATCAATTGCAAAGTTTAGCGGGCATTTTGCAATCGGCGATCGATCAATCTGGCATCAATTCGTCGATGCATGTGATGGACTCCAAATCAGTAGTAGTTGCGCAAATTCCAGCATCTCGCAGACGAGGTGTTCAGACACCCGAGGCCATGAATGGTTTTACGGGAGAAGGAACTCCCAGCATGGTGACACAGGGAGATTTGATGATGCTTTTGGCACCTATCGCTACAGTTCGAGGTGATACTTTTAAAATCCGTGCATACGGTGATGCGCTTGGGCCTGATGGTGTTACAGTGATGGCGCGAGCATGGTGCGAGGCAACGGTGCAGAGGTTGCCAGAATGGGTAGATGCAAGGGAGTCGCCGCAGGTCTCAGTCAATGATTTACAATCCGTGGTGAATCAGCGACTAGGGAGACGGTTTCAGATCACTTCATTCCGCTGGTTGCAGGCGAAAGAATTATAAGGCATGAATCCTTGTAGAAAGATTTTTATGAACCGTCGTCGATTTTCATTCTTGATGAGTTTGATGATCTGTTGTTGTGCGAGTCACAAATTGTGGGGACAAGATTCCGTTCATCCTGCCGCTGTAGAAATTCGGTTAAGACTGCTTGCTTTCAAACCTAGTATGGCCTCCGAGGAGATCTATGTTCATGACCCAAAGTTGGCTCCTGCAAGCGTAGGGCAGCGGTTGCCGATGCGCACATATCTCAATCATGAGTCAACGACGATTTCTCTGACATCGCGCAGCTTAGTTTTAAGTAAATCAGCGAACGCGTCAGCGATAAAACAAGGATTTCTCGCAGATGTGATTTTGCCGCAGAAATGTCGATCTGCGGTATTGATCGCTCTCCCTAATGACGCAGGGGAGAAGCGAGCCTACCACTTGTTGGTAGTTCCCGATATGATCCAAGACTTTCCTGCTGGAACATTCCACGTGATCAACTTAAGTCGCAAGCAAGTGCGGATTGATCTGGAGAAAAAGCCATGGGTCATTGCTCCTGCTAAGACGGTTCAAATTCACAATCCACCTGTGAGGCATGGAATGCAAAGCGGTATGAAAGCTTATGTTCAAGAGAATGGAGAGTGGCGCCGCATTGCATCGGGCCTATGGCCTCATCCTGGGCGAGAGCGGGTCATCCAATTGCTGTTTGAAGATCCTCACACGAAGCGTTTGCAAATCATTGCTTTCGACGATGTCGCACCTCGTGATTGAGCCGCATCAGTTTTCATCATTCTAGCTCATGGCACGCGAAAAAACCATTCTCAATGCGCGTATGGCAGGAATGTTTACAATGAGACCAGTGTTCCATTACAGATTAGTGGATACACCGTGCATTTTCACATCCGCAACATTTACAAAAAATGCGCGTACATCACGTGCCTAAGCAGTGGCAAAAGTGATGAAAAAGCACTTGAGCGATAAAGAGCAGAGCCACAGAAACCTGCCAGTTCTGGGGGGTAGGCAGATGATGTGAGTCGACGTAAAACATATATGTCGCGGCTGCTTAATGCTGCACATCACATTGAAAGTCAAACTAACTTACCCCACCTATCATGAAAATCAAGCAATCACTTCTCGCCGCACTCATTCTTTTGCCTTTGCTAAAGGACATAAACGCCCAGTCGCTTACGTGGGATGGTGCTAACACGGTAACTACAGGCGCTCAAGGCGGAACAGGGACTTGGAACACTACCACTTCCAATTGGTGGAATGGCAGCAACAATGTCCTCTGGCCCACTTCTGGCACGAACAATGATGCAGTTTTCGCAGGAACTGCGGGAACAGTGACCATTGCAACGGGTGGCGTTACCGTGAACGATATGACTTTCAACACCACGGGCTATGCCCTGTCAGGTGCTGCAATCACACTCAACGGCACGACTCCAACGATCTCAACAGGCACGAACATCACAGCAACGATTTCTTCCACGATCTCTGGGTCTTCCGGATTGACGAAAGACGGAGCAGGAATACTGCGACTGGGCGGCGCAAACAACTTCACTGGCGGCACGACACTCACTAACGGCACTATCGTGGTCGGAAACAGCGGCGCGCTAAGCAGTGGAACTTTACTGCTGAATGGAGGCATACTGACCTCGGCAAATATCAGTTCTGGCAATGAACCGACCATTACAAACGCCATTACCGCGAACGGTGGTAACATCTCCGGTGGAGCTAACACACTATTCCGTGTGAATGGCAATATCAGTGGCAGTGCCGCACTCGGGCTGTCTGCTGTCTTCAATTCGTCCGGCCTCCGTCTTGCAGGCGACAACTCCGGATACAACGGCACGGTGACTGTTACGGGCTCGAATGTTCGACTTGGTTCAACCACCGCTAGCAGCACCAGCCAGAAATGGGTGGTCAATGGCAACCTGCAACTCGATGTGGCGGGCACGAACACTTTTCACATCGGGGAACTGAGCGGCTCGAGTAGCGGCGGTATCAGCGGCCACGCTACCAACGCTGCGTCTGCCGTTTCCACCCTCAGTGTTGGCGCACTCAACACCAATTCGGTGTTTAGCGGTATCATCGCTAATATGGCCAATAATACAAGTCAGCTCGGCAATGTGGATGCTGCCTCCAACAACGTGCTCGCGCTGACTAAGACAGGCAGCGGGACGCTAACGCTATCCGGCAACAACACCTACACCGGAGCAACAACGATTGCCGGTGGCACACTCAGCGCGAGCAACATTGTAGTTGCCAGCGGAGCTAGCAATCTAGGAAATGCCACATCGGCAGTGACCTTGGGTGCCGCATCGACGCAGGGCGTTCTTTCCTACACCGGCAACAGTGCGACATTCACTCGTGGATTCACGATCGGTGGCGCAGGCGGTGGACGCTTGGATGTGACAACGGCAGGTCAAACGCTCCAAGTTAATTCGGGCGCCGTTACCGGTAGTGGTCTTTTCACTGTCGGCGGCGCTGGTAACACGACCATTAATGCCAACCTTACCCATACAGGTGGCTTGACAAAAACGGGAAGTGGTCAGCTCTCTTTAAATTCCAATTTGAATAATTACAGCGGTGCTACCAATGTCAATGAGGGAACTCTCGTGGTGAATGGTAACATTTCCACAAGCAATGTCACTGTCGCCTCGGGAGCCACTATTGGCGGTTCAGGAACCGTCGGTGCCCTCACAGTCCAGGCTGGTGGATTTGTGAATCCCGGTAATAGCCCTGGAATTCTCAATACCGGCAACTACAGTCAAGCAGGAACTCTGGTGGCCGAAATCGCGGGACTCTCGGCGGGAACCCAGCACGATCAAATCAATGTGACTGGCACTGTGTCGCTATCGGGCTCTCTCAACGCTCAATTCAGCGCAGGCAGCTATCAGCTCAATGACATGATCTTCTTGATTCTGAATGATAGCACCGATGCTGTCACGGGCACCTTCAAT
>RDYF01000027.1 GCA_004293285.1 Verrucomicrobiota bacterium
CGCTCTTCTCGGCGACCTTTCGACGAGAAAGATGATTGCCCATGAGAATCATTTTGACTATAGTCGTGACTATGGTTATTTTCTGTTCATGAAGATGGTATCAAAAGGGAAATTGAAACCGAAAATGCTCGAGTATTTCCGCGAAGTCGAGCGCACCGGGGAGCCTTTGTTGGTGACCGACCACGGGCGCGCAGTGCTAGTAGTCCAGCCGGTGGAAGATCGTAAGATCATGACGGCCTCAGATGTATTGGCTCGGTATCGGGCTGGCACGACGCCACAGCAGGAGGTATCCGAAGAAGAATTCATGGCAGCACAAGCGTGCGAAGATTGGGAAGTTCTACGGGAGGATGACCGGAATCCATGGTAATTGACACTCATGTTTTGTATTGGTGGCTTGATGGGATTCCCCAACTGTCGAAGACGGCACGGGACAGCATCGAGCAAGCATCGGAGCAAGGAGTCTGCTTGATCATTTCGGCAGTGAGCTTGTGGGAGCTAGCGCATAAGGAGAAAAACGGGAAATTCAGCTCGCGACAGCCAGTAGCAGATTGGCCGAAGTTTCTGCGCGATATCCCTTGGATCAAGATCATCGATACGGATGCGGATCTTTGGTTAGCTGCAGCGGCGCTCGATTGGCCTCATCGCGATCCTGCCGATAGGATCATTGCCGCAACAGCGCTACGCCATGGGGTCCCCGTTTTGACGAAAGATCGTGTATTTCATGAGAGCGGATGCCCGGTGCGAGCCGTATGGTGAAAATGTAAGCAAGAGCAACTGGGGCAAAGCAATCGCTCTTCTCGGCGACCTTTCGACGAGATTGCCAAATGCAAGAGGCATCAGGCAGAGAAGAAGGCAGGCCAGGCGCAGCATGAAGAAGCCCGGTGAACTCATCGAGGCAAAGAGGTGACTCCCAATCGGTCATTCAAATGTCCGACCTTGGGCATCACGAAACAGAAAAGGCCGATTGGGTCATCAGCGCTCAAGGGGGCAAAAAGCCGCAATACAGCGCTCGCGATGAAGCCCCCTGCAAGGCAAATGCGACCGAGAACTCACGCTCATAAAAGCCCGCAAGCATCAAAAAACCATACCAGAAAGCGATTCACCACACCCAAGATCAAGCTCAAGATGTAGAGGCCAAACAGGAGCAAAAACAACATGGAAAACATCCACGTAAAAGTCACTGGCGGACTCCCATACGCATACCCTAGTTCATCTCTGGTGATACGCTCGTTTTCTTTCATTCACTAGAACTAGCAGAAGAGATTGACACTCGCAAGAAAGAATCGATTTCGAGTACCTTTGATCCCAATGATCAGATTTCTCACACTGGCATTGCACATACTAGCGAAATGCCGATACTTTCCTGAGCGGAATGAAGCATAAATGGGGTCATAAATCGGCTACGAGGTCGAGCGAGAAAGTCTGGCGCAGCAGCGCAAGGGAATTTGGCAAAAAGCACTTCTGGCCGCGATGGTGAAGAAGCACTGCGCCGTGAACAACGAATGGATAGCCAAGCGCCTCGTGATGGGGCATCCTGCCGGCATGAGCAAGGTCGCGAAACTCTATCAAGACAGCAAAGAAGGAGTGAAAATGATGAAGAAGTAAGAAAAAATACTTAAATCCAAGGACTTACCCCATTTACCCATTTATGGGAGCCGTGGTCAAAGCGCACAAAGAGACCGATGCAGAGCGCCTTATTGTCATGATCGGGGCGGAAATCGACTACGAGGTCGAGCGAGAAAGTCTGGCGCAGCAGCGCAAGGGAATTTGGCAAAAAGCACTTCTGGCCGCGATCGTGAAGAAGCACTGCGCCGTGAGCAACGAATGGATTGCCAAGCGCCTCGTGATGGGTAGTTAAAATCATGAAGAAGTATGAAAAAATACTCAAATCCAAGGACTGACCCCATTTGTTCAAAAAACCATTTGACAACTCATTTTTAAGCTGTTCAATTGAACTCATGAGCATTTTCTCTCCTTCTTATGTTTTGCCCGTAGCTGACAGTCTCTGTCTGGAGACGGTTGTGGAAAAGGCTAGAGAAGCGTCATGTGAGGCGGGTGTGGTATACACGAAGCCGTGGATGGTGGAATTGGTCTTGGATCTGGCGGGGTATCTGCCACAGAAGAGATTGGCGGAGATGGTGGCGTTGGAGCCATCGGCGGGGGACGGGGCTTTTTTGGTGGCTATGGTGCGGCGGTTGGTAGAGTCTTGTGAGATCCATGGCATCCCCTTGGTTCGCGCGATGCAGGCCTTGCAGGCTTTCGAGATCGATCCGGTCGCGACAGGTAAGGCGGTGGCTGTGGTGCGGGAGACCTTGCTCGCGCTCGGCACCCCTGGGGCGCTGGCGGAAAAACTTGCGTGTTCTTGGATCAAGGTGGGGGATTTTCTGGAGGCTTCGCTGTGTTTTCCCATCGCGGATTTTGTGATCGGTAATCCACCATACATTCGCTTGGAAGAAATTCCCGAGGATAAGGCGGCGATGTATCGCAGCACTTATCCCGCCATGCGCGGACGGGCAGACATTTACGTCGCTTTCTACCAAGCGGCGCTGATGCAACTGCGGGCGGGCGGAGTCTGTGCCTATATTTGCGCCGATCGCTGGATGCTTAATGATTACGGCAGCGCCCTGCGTAAGTTCATCACCACGGGCGGATACCATGTGCGTCATATTATCGAGGCCCATGATGTTCAGGCCTTTGAGTCGGATGTTTCCGCCTACCCGGCTGTATCGGTCATCGCTCGAGAAAATCCCGGTCCTGTGATCGTGTCGCGTGCCTTGCCAGGAATCGAAAAAGCGGACCGCGTGGCCTTGCTGGATTCTCTGACGCAAGTTACCGGGCATCCGTTGCTGCCTAGTGCTTGCTTTGAAGAGTGGTTTCAGGGCAGCGAACCTTGGCCCTGTTCTTCGCCTGAGGCCTTGAAATTGCTTAAGTATCTGGAAGCCACCTGCATGCCGCTGGAATGCGCCACGACCAGGACGAAAATCGGCATAGGAGTGGCGACGGGAGCGGACAAGGTGTTCATTTCCCGCGAGACGCCTGACATCGAACCTGATCGTGTATTGCCCTTGGCTCTTGCATCAGACCTGCACGACGGCAAGGTGCGCTGGTCCGGCCATGTTATGGCCAATCCTTGGAACGAGCGCGGCCTGGTCTCCTTGGACGAGTACCCGCTGTTTCGCCAATTTCTGGAACCGCATCACAGTCTGCTGAGCAAGCGGCACACCGCACAAAAAGACCGACCGCAGAACTGGCACAAGACCATTGATCGCGTCCAGCTGCCGCTACTGAAAAAACACAAACTCTACATTGCCGATATCAAGGACAAGCTGCTGCCTGCGCTCGATACTGGCAAAACCTATCCGCAGCACAACTTGTATTGGATCACCTCGGAGACTTGGGACCTGAAAGTGTTGGGTGCCTTGCTGATGTCGGCGGTGGGAGAATTTTTCATCCACTGCTACGGAGTGCGCATGCGGGGCGGCTATCTGCGTTTTCAGGCGCAATACCTGCGTCGCATCCGCGTGCCAGATCCCGCTCGAATAACTCCCGCACTGGCTGCACAGCTGCGCCATTCCTTTGAGACGCAGGATTTCGAGCTTGCCACCAAGGCTGCGCTGGAGGCATATCAGATCGATCTCATTCCACACTAACCATTACACCACAGCGACACCATGGGATTGATTCTCACCGACTACGAAAAGAAGGCCGCCAAAGCGGTGAAAGCCTTTTGGAACTGCCGCAAAAATGCCCTGAAGAAACAAGCTGCCTCGGGCAAGGCCGATGCTGGAACACGCGGTGCTGTGACCGCTGGTAAGAATATGGACGGATTTGTGTCACTGCTCATTGATCTTATCAAAGCGAATGGCCTCAACGATGCCTGTATCATTCGCGATGGACGCGTGCCGCTGACCTTGCCGGGTTATTTTCGCCCCACCAAGATGTGGGACATGCTGGTGCTGCGGCAAGACCGTCTCATCGCGGCGGTGGAACTGAAATCGCAAGTCGGTTCCTTCGGCAATAACTTCAACAACCGTACGGAAGAATCCATTGGAACTGCTCATGATCTATGGACGGCCTATCGCGAGGGTTCGTTCGGCGAATCGACGCGTCCTTTCGTCGGTTGGCTTATGCTGGTGGAAGATGCGCCTGGATCGCGTTCTGCGGTATCGGAACGCAGCCAGCACTTTCCCGTGCGGCCTGAGTTTGTCAATGCCTCCTACATCCAGCGTTATGAACTGCTCTGCCGCAAACTGATGCAGGAAAATCTTTACACATCTGCATCCATCATCGCTTCTCCGTCATCCGCTGCCCGCAATGGCAGTTATGTCGAAGTAAGCGAGATGACAGGCCTGAAAGCATTCCTCACCTGCTTTGCTGCTCACATCGCGGCGGAGGCGGCACGGTGAATACACTGTCTCAACTTTTTAGCCCATGAGCCCATCTTCCCGTTCATTTGAATTACCTAATAGCTCCAGCATTGCGCTTACAGCACAGGGGAAACACACCCTTATCTGCCAAGGTGGTAAATGGAGTCAGTCCTTGGATTTAACTATTTTTGTTTTGCGTTAGACGAAATGCGCGCTCGTCTGTTTTTTGCTGTATGCTCCTGCAAAAATGAACCTTCAGGCCTTTTTTCTCCCCTTAGCCACTAAGACGTCGCCTCAGCCTGGGCCGATTTCCCTTACCAAAATCAAAAATCCTCTAGCGTCCATTGCTTCTCGTAACCCACTAGCTCTCGCTCATGGCTTGATCTTGCTGCGGAGCTCTACTTTTTGAGATTGCTCACGTTTTTTCGTGGGCCCGCCACCCATCCCCAATCGCTGCGTATTTGGCACGTTCCATGTCTTGCGTCATTTGTTCTTCATTCTCAACGGACGGCAAGAGGGAAAATCCCTGAGCGCGGAGCAGTGGGCGCAATCGATTCCACTCCGCGACCGACATCCGTTTTTCCTCGCTCGATGCCATCACCATGGTTGCCGATAGCAGCGCGAGAATCATTCGAATCATACGAGAAACATGACGCAACACTCTCAAGAGTCAATGAGAAAATCCGCCGACTCTGCCAAGAAAACAAAGACGTTTCATCGGCAAAATCGGTGGGTAGAATGAGGCAAGGGCCGTTCGCCTCCTTTTGATTTCGCATGTTCGCACGGTTTTTGAGGTTGTCGCTCCATCGGTGGTTGAGTCGTATTGGCGGGTTCTCTGTCAAACGGGTATCGCGCTTGAGGAAGCAGTCGCGAGATTTTATCAGAACCGGCTTGTAGGACATTGGTGCTTGGATTGGGGCTTTGACGAAGTGAATCAAGGCCGTTCTTCAGGTTTTGATCTACTCGTTTCCGATTCATTGCACCTCCGGGTTGAATCCAAGTACAAAAAAACCGGAAAGTCGCGTGGGCGACTTTCCGGTGATGCGTGAAGAGAGTAGGAATTACAGGCTCTTCAGATAGGCCGTGATGTCGGCGATGGACTGCGGTGTTAGACCGAGCATCGCAGGATCATACATCAACGAGCGCTCCATAGGCTTGATCGATTCAATGCGCGAGCGTGGCACGGTCTGGGTTTGGCCACCAAAGCACTTGATCATGACGGTATCGCCATCGCTGAGCAGCATGCCCATGATGGTGATTCCGTCCTTGGTTTTGATGACGTGACCTTCAAAGCCGTGGGAAATGTCGGCGCTGGGCTCGGCGATGGCTTTCACAATGACATCGCTCGGCTGCTGACGACCATAGCTGGTGAGGTCGGGGCCGTAATCGACACCTTGTTCGCCGACCATGTGGCACATGTAGCATGCCGCAACAGCCGCTTTGCCGCGCTCGGCATCGCCCTTGAGTTGGGCAATTTCCGCGGCGGGTGGCAGCTTCACGGCATTGGCGGGAGCGGCGGGGAGTTCGACACCGACCAATTTGATGTTGGCGGGGTCTTGTCCCATCGACTTGAGAATTTCATCGATGCCGTGTGTTTTCCACAAATTGCCTTTGCGATTGTTGATCCACCACTGGGCGAGTTCCTTATGCACAAAGCCCTCTTTATTGGCCAATTCGATCATCGCAGCAGATGCGGCAGGTGACGAGTTAAAGCCGAGAGCCGTGAGCATGAGCTTCGATTGATCCGCGGAGACGCCTTTTGCGATCGCGCGAGCCTTGAGGTCGGGCACGGCTTGGTTCGGGTGCAAGCGCCAAGCGATCCAGGCAAACGCGTCCGACCATGCATCGCCGCTGCCTTGTTTCAACAGCTTCTTCGCTGCATCGTAAACGGCGGCTTCTTTATTGGTCGAGCCGAGGCCGAGGGCATCGAGGTAGGCGCGGTCTTTGCCATCGAACATCGCGGCAATTTTCGCCAGCAGCGGCACGCTTTGTTCCGCAGGGACATCGCGCAGCATCAGCGCGACTTCGCGTCGGACCATAGCGGCGGGATCCGTGGCCATTTTTTGCGCGAGTTTGACCGAGTCAAAACCAGCGGCGCGGAGAGCGCGGAGTGCGAGCAGGCGCTGACGTGGCTCCTTGGAGCTGAGCAGTTGCGCGACAATTTCTTGACCTGGCTCACCGAGTTGCGCGAGCAACCAGACAGCACGAGCGGCGATGTAGGGGTTCTTGTCCTTCAGCAAAGGCTTCAGAGCAGGAATTGCCTTCGTGCCTTGGGCCTTAAGGCGAGTGAAGCCGCTGTAGCGGACGTTGACCGCTGGGCTCTTGAGAGCGGCAATTTGGCCTTCCGTGGTAGAAAGATCGATCTTCGGCACCACCGACTTAAAGCCCTTTGGCGCGATGCGATAGATCGTGCCATAGAGGCCAGGGTCCTGCGTGCTGTGACCGCCGACGCGGGGGTCGAACCAATCCGCCACATACAGCGCGCCATCGGGACCAACGGCTACATCGGCGGGACGGAAGCGCGTTTTCAAATCTTGATTGATCGCTGCGCCCAAGAAGTCCGAGCCGGCGAATTCACCCTCTTTGTTCGAGGTGATGAAATCCATGCGTTTCAGCTCAAAGCCCGCGCCATCAGGTTTGGGCAAGTAGCCGAAAATGACATTTTTGCCCGCTTCACAAGCGAGCAGCAGGCCTTGCCACTTATCGCCGAGAGCGCCGTTTTCATAAAACGCGACACCCGTGGGAGAGCCGCCACCGTAGACATCGCCCGAAGGCATGGTGCCGGGGTCCTCTTGACGCCATTCCGCGGTCGGCACGTCTTGGCCGGGACGGCGGTCGGCACCCCAGGTACGCTCGCCATCGGCGGAGGAGAAACCGGCATTGCCGCCTTCGATCACTTCCGCGACACGGCACGCAGGTGGGTCATCGTTATCACTTTGGAACATGTCGCCAAACGAAGTCAGAGCTTGTTCATACGAATTGCGGTAATTGTGGCCGACAATGCGAGCATTGGTGCCATCGGGATTCATGCGAACGGAAAAGCCGCCGACCCAGACATTGCCATCGTCGCTAGGCTTGCCTGCAATCGCCTTGGTGTCCGAATACCACGTGCCGCCGCCGCTGTTGTAATAGCCGCTACCGATGCGGAAGGTTTTGCCCGATTTGTCGGTGAAAATGGCACCGCAGTTGCCGTTGTTGAAGTTCCACTGGCCATCAGGACCGACCGTGACGCTGTGCAAGCTGTGGTCGTGCTGACGAGCGTTAAAGCCCGACATCAGTACATCGCGCTTATCAATCGCGGGATCGAATTTCAAATTGCGATCGACATCCGTGAGCACCACCAGATCGGGGGGCTGGGAAATGACGATTTGGTTGTCCAAAACCGCCACGCCGAGAGGTGAGGCGAGATAGGGGTCTTGCCAGAACAGTTTTGTTTCATCGGCAATGCCATCGGCATCGGTATCCTCCAGCACAACAATGCGGTCGCCCTCGGGGCGGGTATTGCCTGCGTGACGGTAATTGACGCCCTCGGCGATGAAAAGACGGCCGTCTTTGTCAAAGTCCATGTTGGTCGGATTGTACAACTGCGGGGTAGTCGCCCAGATCGTGACTTCGAGATCGTCATCAGCGAGGGCAAAACGGCTTTCCGGCACCAGACCTGCCTTGACCGTGCCGGGGGTGACGGGGGTGACGGGTTTTTGCGAATAAACGGCAAATTTCACGCTGGCGTCTTGCTTCGTGCCATTTTGGAAAGCGCCGCCGTCATCGATGCCGACTTTTGCGGTGAAACCAACAACTCCTTGAGGCAGATCATAGGCAATGGTCGAAGAGGCGTGAGTGCCAATGCCTTTCTCGTACGTTTTCTGCTCGATCGTCAGCTTGCCGCCTTCGATGTTGGCATTGACTTTGGTTTGACCGTATTCGCTTTCCGCGGAGCGCCATGCGAGTGCGGTGAGATCTTTTTTCGAGCCATCAGCCATGATCAGCGTGGGCTCGATCCAGTTGGCCCAGTCAAAGGCCATATTGCCTGCATTCTCGGCAATCAGATAGAGTTCCTTGGCGCCTTTGAGGTCAGCTTTCAGCTCCTGCAAGCGCGGATTGTTCGCGGTCATGACCTCCGTGCTGGCAAGTGCTTTTACGACTTCCTTTCCTTCATTCTCTGCCATTTCACGGGCGGCATCGATGTTTTGTTTGGGCAGCTTAGGGAACTGGTTCTCGCGATCGGTCTGCACGGCGGCCGTGGGAATGCTCTTGAACTCGTCCTTTTTGATCAGCGTCAAGCGAGGAGCCTGACCTTTGTCATCGAGATTCGCATTCAGTTCTTCTTCTGTGAGCGGGCGGGTAGGGACGCCTGTTTTCGGCACATCCAGGCCGGCCGACCAGACAATGGCATTCAGCACCATCTTGCGGAAGCCATCAATGGCCCAGCTGCGATGGTAGTGACCGCCGGTGAAGCCGACACCGCGACCGCCGTCCTTGCGCTCAATGCCCCACATGAGAGTGTGAGGTTTGCCCAAGCCGGCGACACCGTGTTCATTCCACATGTTGTTGTAGCGTTTCATGTTCTCGCGGGTAGGGGTGGCCACCACGAGATCGAGCAACTTGCTGCGATCGGGGATGAATCGCATGTTGTAGTAAAACTCATCGAAAGCTTCGACAATCGAAGCGACACCGTTCGAAACGGGGTGATTGGGCAGAGTTTTGAGATTTGCGACCCAGTGGGGGTTCACTGAGTAGTTGTCCTCAAACGCGCCGCCGATCCAAGGGCGGTAGTACTTTTCGCCTTGCTCAGGGGTTGGGTGCACGGCGTAGTGCATGAACATCAGGCCGACGCCGCTTTTGGCGAGTTGATCGACCTTGTCCCAGCCTTGGCCGACCACGCTGGTGCCATCGGCATAAATGACCAAGCCCTTAATGCCATCGAGCACCGAAGGGTCCTGGGGCCAGCCACGGATGACCGTGGCCTCGATGTCGAGCTTACTTTCATTCAGATGCTTGGCCAGCAATTGGCAGCCTGCATGGAATTCATGTTCGCCTGGTCCGTGACTGGGGGCACCAGCCAGGAAAACGATTTTACGAGCAGCGAAAGCTTCGCTACTCAACAATGTCGCGAGTGAGACCGCAGTCACACGCAACAGGGATAGGAGTGGATAACTAGTCATAGGGTGGCCGTATTACGTAGCAGAAGTTGGCTTTTTATCAATTCATAAGGAGAAATCGGTACGAAATACCACGAGAGTGCATGACACTTTCAGCGGCATGAGTGACACAACGACGAAAGGGCGAGTGACTCCTAGGGACTGGGTAGGGGCTTTTTTCACGAGAAATTCTTTCCGCCTTGCGTGGTGGGGGGAGATGGTTAGGATGGGGGCGCATGGCGAACATTGTGTACTTCGATTTGGAAACCCAACGCAGTTTTAGTGATGTCGGGGGATTTTCGCAGAAGCACAAGATGGGGATTTCGGTGGGGGTTACCTATTCCACGGCCACGGGGGAGTATACGATCTACCAAGAAAGCGAAATGCAGGCGCTGGTGCAAGAACTCACCCGTGCGGATTTGGTGGTGGGGTTCAACCACATCGGTTTCGACTACGGCGTGTTGCAGTCGTACACGGTCTTTGATCTGATGGAGCAGACGCGCAATCTCGACATGCTGGTGGATGTGGAAAAAACCTTGGGGCATCGACTTAAGCTCGATTCCATCGCCTCGGCTTCTCTGGGCATGGGCAAAACAGCGGATGGTTTGGATGCCTTGAAATGGTGGCAAGAGCACAAGCGCACGGGCGATCCGGCTCCATTGTTGAAGATCGCGGAGTACTGCTGCTACGATGTCAAAGTGACCAAACTGGTGCACGAGTATGGCATGCAGCATGGCTACGTCAAATTCGCCGACCGCAATGGCCACGAGCAGCAGTGCGTGGTGGATTGGAAAATGCCGAGCTGAGGACGCGGAATTCCGCGGGGCTCAAGGTTCCTCTCCCATGGCGAGGGCGATGCAGGATTTGATGTCGAGCTTTCCGGAGGCGAGGATGGGGATTTCCTCGACACGCATGATGCGTTTGGGGCACCAGAGCGAGGGCAGTCCGGCATCGAGCAGCTTATAGCGCAGGTCGATGCATTCTTGTTCCAGAGTGGTGCCGGCGACCGTCGAGAGCAGCACGATGGCTTCGCCTTTTTGGTCATCGGGCACGCCGACCACAGCGATGCGTCGTTCGCTTTCTTGGTCGAGCCCGAGAGCTTGTGAGATGCTTTGTTCGAGGAGTTCGTGAGGAACCATTTCGCCGCCGATTTTCGAGAAGCGGGAGAGTCGGCCCTCGATGATGAGGAAGCCGTCCTCATCCATGCGACCGATGTCGCCCGTGAGAAACCAGCCTTGCTGCAGGACTTCTTCTGATTTTTTCGGATTGCGCAGGTAGCCGCCAAACACATTGGGGCCCTTGAGCCAAATCATGCCTTGTTGATCCACAGTCAGGGGTTTGTCCGTGACGGGGTCGGTGATTTTGAGGGCCATGCCGGGCAGCAGTGGTCCGACCGTGCCCGAGCGTCCGCAAGGAATGCTGGGCAGGCTCAGCGGGTTGGCGAGAGCAGGCAGGTTCACATTGGTCGCAGGGGAAGTCTCGGTGAGGCCGTAGCCTTCGCGTGGGGCGATGCCAAATTTTTCGGCAAATGCATGAGCGAGAGATTCGGGCAGCTTTTCCGCGCCGGTCACGACCAATTCCAGCGAGGCGAGTTGTTCCGGTTCGATGCGCTTCATGAAGCCGCGCAGGAATGTCGGAGTGGTGAGCAAGATTTGCACCTTTTGCCGTTGGATCAGCTCCGCCAGGCGTTTGGTTTCCAGCGGGCTGGGGTAAGTGACCAGGTGGAGTCCTGCCAAGATAGGATACCATAGCGTGACCGTGCAGCCAAAGGAGTGAAAGAGGGGCAAGCAGCCAAAAATTTTCGCGCCGGGAGCGTAGTCGAGGCGTGAGTGAAACTGCAGTTCATTGGCGAGGACATTGCGATGGCTAAGCGACACCCCCTTCGGTTCACCGGAAGAGCCGGAGGTGAAGAGCAGAACCGCTTCGTCAGTAGGCTTGACAGCGGGGATGCCAAGACTGAGCGCCAGCAGGGGAGTGGGCAGCAGTTTCGACAGCAGCAGCCACAGTCCGATTTGTTTTTTCAAATGCGGCAAAACCCGCTCCATGAGGATCAAGTCGCGATTTGGGGGCCAGGGGAAAGTCGGGAACTTGCGGACAAAGGGATCGACCGTGACAATGCGGTCGAGCTCCGCTTGGCGCATCGCCGAGCGCACCGACTCCAAGCTAGCGGTAAAGTTCAAATTCACCGGAACCTTACCTGCGAGAATGACGGCGAGGTTGGCAATCATGCCCGCCTTGCCGGGGGGCAGTACGATGCCGACGCGTTTTTTGTGTGTTTCCTTGCGAATCACCTTCGAAAGCACGATGGCAGTAGCCAGCACTTTGTCGTAGCTCAGTTCCGAATCATCCGTGCCGTCGTGGATTTTTGCCGAGCTACCGTATGTTTTCAGGCCACGAAGCAAGTTCATCGCAAGGCTTTGCTTGAGAAATCCGCGTTGGGAAAATGCTTGTTCGGCGGCGAGCAGCAGGCCCTCGCGGTAGCGTGCGGGAGTGGCTGCTTCGGCAGGGATGAGCTCGCCGATGGCCATGACTCCCTCGGGCTTGGGATGGCGACGATCGATCTCAAACCCGCCTTCGCTCGGGACATCGATGGCGACAGGAAGCAGGGGAAAGCCCAGCGAGCAGAGGTAGTGCAAGATTGGGGTGGGGATTTGGCAGGGTTCATTGCGTCGGGCAATGACCGACCCGGGCAGATAGATCAGCATCGACTTGGGCGATGCGCTGCCATGTAGGCTGTCGCGCAGGGTCGAGGGGTCATCGCTCGCGCGGAAAACAACCGTATTTTCGCCGCGTAGGGCGGCATCGATGGATTCGGCAAGTGGGACATCGGCAGCGACGAGCCAAGTGATAGAAAAAGCGGCAAAGCGTTCACGAAAAACGGCGAGATCGGCCAACGAGAGACGTCCGGGGATGACGAGGCTTGTGCTGGATGGAATGCGATCTTGTCCGATCGTAAGATACTGTTTCATGGTGCGAGAGGAGGAAAGCTACATGGAGGAGAACAATCTGCCAACAGAGAAATGGTGGAAGTGGGCAGTCGTGATATCGATGGTCTGGGCAGCTAAGGTTTGCGCAATTCGAGAGCCGCGCCGGCTTGGGCGGGCTGGGCGGCCGGAAGCATCGGGGCCTGCACGGGAGGCGTGTAAGAAACAGCCTGGAAAACCTTATTGAAATTGTGTCGGACGGCGGCAGGGAAAGTGACTCGGCCGGCCTCGACCAAATTTTCGCGCGAGAGTTTTTCCGTCAAATCAGCTACCAGATCGCCGCCCATTTTCACAGCGGCGCCGACAGCTCCCTGCGTTTCGCCGATCTTGAGAGTGGTGCGCATCAGGTCACTGGTGATTTTGCGGCCCTGAATGGCAATGCTGCTTTGGGTGCTGGTGAGGGTACCTTGGGGGCCAAAAGTCATTTCGAGAGTGGCGAAGTCGTTGCTCGAAAACATGCCGCGGCAGTAATCGATGCGAAGAGAAACAAAAATTCCGCCTTCGGGAGTGGGGGTGATTTCTGGTTTGTAAGTGCGGTACTTGCTACCCGAGAGTTCATATTCGGCAGCGCGCCCGCGTTTCACCGACCAGCCGCCGAGGCTCTTGCCGAGAAACTGCGAATCGAGTTGCACTTGCGCGGAGAGCAGTGCGAGCGAGGCGACCCAGACAGACAAGGTGGCTTTCCACGCGGTGATTCTTGCGAGAGGCATAGGAATTTCTTCTACTCAAATGTGACGAAAAATCCAATGCTTTATTCAGAAAATCGGGAATTCGGTGGAGTTGATGCAAGAGATTTGCGATGATGAATCAATTCTTTTGACGAATCCGGATTTTTTTGCTTGTTGCGTCGGCATCAGGGTGCTAAAACGCATACGTCCCACGGCAGTTATGCTGTGGTCGCTACTTGGGTCTATTCGCTGTTGGCCCTAGGAGTGTTAACATAACAGCGTTTTTTATTACAGTTACTATTATGGATATCTATGTGGGCAATTTGCCCTTCTCCGCTACTGAAGATGAGATTACCGACCTCTTCAGCCCCTACGGCACCGTTGAACGAGTCAAAATCGTAACCGACCGTGAAACAGGCCGCCCACGTGGGTTTGCATTTGTTTCGATGGGCGAAGTAGCGGGTGCTAATGCAGCTATTGCCGCATTGAATGACCAAGACTACCAAGGCCGTGCGTTGCGAATCAATGCGGCTGAGGCACGTGAACCACGCGCTGGTGGCGGTGGTGGTGGTGGCTACAAAGGTGGCGGCGGTGGCGGCTACAAAGGCGGTGGTGATCGTCGTGGTGGCGGCGGTGGCGGCTACAAAGGTGGCGGCGGCGGTGGCTACAAAGGCGGTGGCGGCGGTGGCGGCTACCGTGGTGGCAACGATCGTCGCGGTGGCGGTGGCTACGGCGGTGGTGGTGGCGATTGGGGTTAATCTCCCGCGTCTCTGACACGTTTCATTTTTTTACCACACTCTTTCGGGAGTGTGGTTTTTTTGTGGAAGGGGCTAGGAATTTCGTGTCGATGCGATAGAGCGGGGCATTACTCGGGTTCGGCGAGGAGGTCGGCGCGACGCAGCAGGGCTTGGGCGGCAGCTTGATTTTTGTTTTGCTCTTGCCACCAAGAAGCGAGCAAACGCAGCGCGGCGATGGTTTCCTTTTGGGCATCGGCGGGGTATTGTTTGATGGCATTGCGCAGGCGCGTTTCGGCTGCTTCTTTTTCGCCCGCTTGCCAATGGGCGAGAGCGCTGTGATAGAGCTGACGTGGGGAAGGCGGGGCATCGTTGGCGATTTTTTCCGCGCGTTGGAAAAAGGCCAGCACCTTGGGGGCGGGGCTCTGGGCTTGTTGATGGGCGATGCCGCTGAGATAGAGCAGTTCGCGATCTTGTGGGTAGCGGTGAACGGCTTTTTCAAGCAACGAACAAGCGGGTTGGAGCTCGTTGGCTTGGAGGTATTCTTCGCTCAATTGCGCAAATTCTTGCGCATCACCGCCCCGCCGTTGCAGGACTTCGCTGCGGTGTTTTCGGGCCAGTGGGAATTTTTTTTCCCGCTGATAGAGCTTGGCAAGTGCTTGGTGGGCGACCACCAGTGAGGGGTCGATCTGAAGCGCGTCCTGCAAGGTTTTTTCCCCTTCTGCGGTCTGCTTGTGGGCGAGCAGCAGAATGCCGAGTCGAACGCGCAGGTCGAGCGAGCTTGGCGCGGCGCGCACGTGTGTTTGCAGGACCGAAATGGCATCGGTGAGTCGACCAGTTTGACGGAAATGTTCCGCGGCATCGCGCGCGAGCTGCGGATCTTGTGGGGTCAGAGCGAGTCGTTCACGAAACATCGCATCGAGCTGATCGCGCGACTGCTTGTCGTCTTGATCGCGCAGCAAGCGAGCAAAGGATTGGGCGAGTCGAGGGTCGGCCTGGGGGTGACTTTGGTACGTTTGGAACAGCGACTCGGATTTTTCCCGCTGACCCAGTTGTTGGTAGAGTCGGAGCAAGCGCTCGATGACACCAGGGTGAGCCGGGTGCTGGGTTTGGAGCGATTCCAAGTGTTTCACGGCGAGCCCGAGGGCATAATCATCGCCTTCGCTCTGAGCGCGGAGGAAATCCGTGTAAAGAAATTGGGCGTCGAGCGAGTCGTTGCGACGCTGCGCGAGTTCGCGATAGAGTGTCGAGGCCTTTTTGACATCACCGAGGCGGACGAATTCGGTCGCCAAGCGATGGCCGAGTATAATAGAACTAGGATCGGCGTTTTGCGCGCGTGCCAAATGTTGTTGGTAAGCCTGATCCTCTGTGCGTTGCAAGGCGAGCATGGCATGGGCAAACTCGCGCCGTGCCAGTGCAAAGTCCTCGGCACCCAGGGCGCTGCTGCAGAACAAACAACTGACCAGCCACTTCATGCAACAAAGCATAAGGCGTTCGTGTCGTGCCTGCAAGCAGCGATCTCAAGAAGGATGCATCCGCATGCATTTGCGATTTGTTTAAGTTTTGCAAGATATCCGCAGCCGTCGGGAGCACTGATGAATGCAAGGCACTAGTTCTGCTACAGAAAATTTTTTGACACCACCACATCTAGGTTTCTAGGGTGAGTGCAGCAAATTTTGCGATTTATGCGGTGCATTCAATGTGGTTCTCTCAAAGACAAAGTTCTCGACTCGCGAATGTCGAAGGACGGCACGACGATTCGTCGTCGGCGCGAGTGTTTGATGTGTTCCTATCGATACACCTCCTATGAGCAGATCGAGCGCACCGAGTTGCGGGTTGTCAAGCGCGACGGCACGCGTGAATCCTTGAATCGCGAGAAATTGTTGCGCGGTTTGGTCAAGGCCTGCGAGAAGCGTCCGGTGGCGATGGATCGATTGGATCGTGCGGTGGAAGAGATTTTGACTGAATTGCACAAAGACCACTTGGCCGAAGTGCCTTCGGCAACGATTGGGGCGAAGGTCATGGACAAGCTGCACTCGATCGATCCGGTGGCCTATGTGCGTTACGTATCGGTGTATCGGCAATTTGATAACGTTGGTGAATTCATTCATGAAATTCAGGCCCTCGAGCGCCGCGCTGCGCGTGATCCCTTGCAACGTCGGCTCTTCAAAGACTAAGCCCCTTTTTCTTTTTCACTTTTTCCCATTTATCTCTTGTGATCGCACTCATTGGCAATCGTCCTGTTCTTCAAGTTGGCCGCTATCAGGTGAACTGCTACGACTCGCAGTGGATTCGCGAGGCGCTGCGGCGTGCCATGGAGCGAGCGGAGCGGGAAGATTTTCCCTTTGTGGATGAGATTTGCGATGGGATTTTCCATTATCTGGAGAACAAGTGTTCCTTGCGCTTATTGCCCTTGCCCGCGTTGTTCGAGAAAATGCGTCGGATGTTGGAACAGATTGGCTGTGAAAGCATTGCCGAGGCATTGCAGCCGTGGGCGCCACCGGTGCAAGTCAGCCTCTTGCGTTTGGTGGAAGAAAACGAATGCTGTGTTGAGCTCAGCTTATTTCCGCTGTTGCGTCGAGAAATCGATGAGTTATCGGCGGCGGGAGCGCATCAGATTAGCGTAGGGCAAGTGCGCGAGAGCGTGATGCGGATTCGTCAAACGCAGAAATGGGATCAAGCCTGCGAGCGACTCAAAGGAGAAATCGAAACTTTTTTGCAGAACTACCAACCGCAGGATTCGAGCGCGATGGCCACGCCCATGGTGATGCATCTGCAAGTATAAGCTCAGGCGCGATACGCTGGCGTTGCAGAAGCGGGTGTGAGTTGATTTTTGACTTGCTAAGCGAGGCTTCTGGCACGACACTGTGTTTACCGGCTAGCACTTGGCACGCTCTCTGCTATCATACCAAAACAACCTGAACCATCATGAAGAAAATTGAAGCAATCATCAAACCATTCAAATTGGAAGAAGTCAAAGAAGCCCTGGCTGAAGTGGGCGTGCAGGGCATGACTGTCACTGAAGTCAAAGGCTTCGGTCGCCAAAAAGGCCACACAGAAATTTATCGCGGATCGGAATACACCGTGGATTTTCTTCCGAAAGTGAAAATCGATATCATTGTCGATGACGGACAAGCCTCTTTGGTGGCAGAAGCCATTGTGAAGAGTGCAAACACCGGCAAAATCGGTGATGGCAAAGTATTCATTTCTCATGTAGAAGAAGCGATCCGCATTCGTACTGGTGAAACGGGTTCTTCTGCTGTGGCAGTGAACTGAGTCGTTGGCTCGAAATTTTACGAAAAAAGCCGTTGCGGTTTGCAACGGCTTTTTTTGGCGAGAAATTTTCGCGGAGGATGATCATTCGAACCGAGGACGATGGTCGCGACCGGCAAAAAGAATGTTGTTCAGCCGATGATCCAAATCGGGGAGTCCATTGTTGAGGGTCTTGATCGATTCATTGAGCAACTTGTCGTGGAAATTGCCGGTGCCATTGCTCTGGTTGCCGACCTTTTTCAAGGCGCGAGCGAGTGTGCGGGTGGTATTGGCGAGGTCGATCGCTTGTTCGTAGAGAGCTCTTTCGTTGGTTGAAATGAGTCGATCCAGCGGATCGAGCGCTTTGCGGCTGGCATCGTGTGCTTCCATCAGTCGACCACTCTGCCAATTTTGTCGATTGCCATTTCTCAATTCATTCAAGATCTGATTGAGCGGTGCGACAGCGCTACGGATTTCGTAGGCGGTGACCTTGGTGGGAAGCTGAGTGGGGCGTCGGCCATTGGATTGCATCAGCAAGTATTGCGCGGAAGCAAGTTTGGGAGCGTCCTTGACTGCGGCTTCCAGTCGTGCGCGCACATGGGGGTTGGCGACAAAAGGTCCGATGCTGGAGGTCGACTTGGCGCGAATGCTGGCAAAAGTGGCCAAGGCCTTTGTGGTGGCAGGATCGGGTTTTTTCAGGCTAAAAGCGATCAGTTCATCGATTTGATCGGCGAGGAAAATGTCATGCTTCATGAATACGCTGAGCTCATCGAGCGCAAGCAGGCCAGGCAGAAGATCGGCGGCACTGCGGGGCAAGACGACCCGCGAAGGCGGCGCGGAGGCGAGGGCGCGAATCATTTGCCAGGCATCGGGCGGGAGTGCCAGCTTGCCATCGGGCTGAACGATGCCCACGACAACCCCTGTGGATTCTTGGCCTGTAAGCGCGGCATGAGCGAGCACTGCGGCCGCGGCAGAGAGGTTTTCGCCATTGCGATGGATGGGATAGGCATTTTGTGTGAACAGCGAGAGTTCCACCACGCCTCCCGTGGGGAGGCCTCCGCTGAGTTTTTTGAGCCAAGGAACCGTAGCTTGATTGATGGCGAGGAGCGTAGGGCGCATGCGCTCGGGGTCGACGCCCTTGAGATCATACCGAAAATCGGGGAATGCCTCATCGATACGGCACTTGAGTTGAACCTGAGCGATCTTGAGAAAACTGCTTTGTCCTTGGGCATCGAGCAGAAAGAGCGGCGTGAGGATCGAGCTTTCTTTCAAGGCGAAAGTTACCGGAGCACTGACGGGAGGACTTTGTGATTCCTCGCTGGGAAGGGTTTTTTCCATGGCATCTGCGGGAGGTCCGACGCTAGTGAGGTCCGCGGCAGGGGCGGGTGGCGGTACGAAGTCATCGGCTTTGGCGACCCAGTCCGACCACGCGCCTTGCTCCATCTGGTGATTTTTGGCAGTGGGGTGTTCGGGGTCGACGCGCGACAAGACATCGCCGAGACACCGAGCCAGCAGGGCGGCATCGGCTCCGGCCTCGTCGCTGGCAAGCCATGCCTGAATGCGCCAGGCTTTTGACTTCGCGATCGTGACGTCTGCGGGGTTCATCGAAGGCATGGGGCGATCTTTCGAAAAAAGATCGAGAGCCTCCTGCGCGGTGCGGTTGATGGGATCGAGTGCCTGTGCGATGGCAAGAAACTGCGATGCAATGCGTTGTTGCGAAGGGTCTTTAGGGTCGAGCGTGAGACTCAGGGTGGTGAGCTGAGTCGACAGTTGCTTCATGGTTTCGACATCGATGGGCAACTGGTCGCGTCGAAAAGGCGGGTTATCGTGCGGGGGGATGAAGCGAGCGAAGCAAGGCGATGTGGCAAGAAGCAGCAGCGCGGTGAGAGGAGTCAAAAGAGAGCTGGCTTTCATGACGGTGATGGGTATCTGATACTGCTACGAGAAAAAACACCGGAATGTTGCAAAAGTTTGGTGATTTTGTCAGGGTGTGGGTGTGAAATCAGCTGTAACCATTCGCACGCGAGAAGAAGTGATGTTTTTCGACACCGATTGTGGTGGGGTGGTGCACAATTTGGCATACTTGCGGATGATTGAGACGTGTCGGACGCGATTGGCGGCGCTGATGGGCATGGACTTGCCGACCATGGCACAAACGCAATTGTTTCCCGTGGTCGTGAGGACCGAGGTGGATTACCGGATGCCGGCGAAGCTGGGAGATTGGTTGTGCATCGACGGGGCTTTGGCGGAAATCGAGGGAGCTCGGTTTTGGTGCGAATTTGTGATGACGCGTGAGCGTGATGGTGCGGTGTTGGTCAAAGCTCGGCAGGCGTTGGCCATGGTGCAGATGCCAGAAGGTCGACCACGTCGCCTGCCAGCCGAGTGGCGACAGCAATGGGGATAGGCGGGAGTTTTCTCAGAACCAGTGGGGCTCGTCGACCGCGGGATTGGCTTTTTTGGGTCGGGCGAGCACACCATCGAGCGTGATCAGGTCGTCCATGTTAGGCTCCCAGGAGCCATCGAGCAAGCCGAGCAAATCCTGATGCCAATCGCGTGGCGGATCACCGGAGCTGGTTCGTTGCTGAAGCAGCAGGGTGATTTCCGCCAAGCGTCCACTGATCATCAGCTCCTTGCGCGTGCGGCGAAGCCAGAGCTCGATGAATCGACGGTCTTGGGACATAATGCCATTAAAACCAGCCTTTGCGGCCTTGGATGTAGAGACGAGAAAATTCTTCGTCGGATTTGGTGAGGTAAATGATGCCCTCGACAAAGCCGATGATCATGACGATGTAAGAAGGGATACCGCATGCCAAAATGCCGAGCAAGGTCGCAGCAAGCATGATGATTCCTTCCTTGGAGTAACCGAGGACGAATTTGTGAATGCCGAGTCCACCGAAAAGAATGCCGAGCACTCCTGCGAGGATTTTCTTGTCAGCACCGATTGGTTTGCCATCAGGACCGAGCGGAGACTGAGGAGAAAAACCTTGATTTGGGGATTGATGGGATTGTTCGTTGGACATGGTGTCGTAGAAATACTAGAGTCGAAGCGCTGAGGCAACGATAAAACAACATGAAACCACGCATCATTCTCGCTCAAACGACGCTTGCCGACGGCAGCTCCCTGGAACTCCATGAACATGATGGCAGAAAATACCTGCATGCACATGGGCAACAGTGGGCTGGCACAGGCAATGTCATTGCGGAAGAAGAGCTGGCTAAGCTGGGCACGCATCCCTTTCGTCCGGCGCGTCAACCGCGGGTGTGGGTAATGGGGCTAGGACTCGGGGCCTTGGCCGATGCGGTGGTGCGTGCGTTGCCGCAGAAAAAAGCGGAGTTTACGATCTATGAACCCTTGCGCGAGCTGACCCAGTGGCAGAAATCGTTTTTCTCCGAGCGCGAGTATCTGCGCGATTCGCGAGTGCGTTGGAAAAGTCAGCTATCGCCGTCCGATTTGGCGCGCGAAGAGGGTGGGTTGCATGCGATTTTGTTGCAGGCCGATGCTTGTCCGATGGAAAATGGCAAGTTGCTCATCGACGACAAGCGCTGGCTCGGAGCGATGCGCGATTCCTTGCAACAAGGCGGCGTGCTGGGTATTACGGCATCGCGCATCATCTCGGGCATGTATCAGCGACTGCGTCGTGCCGGCTTTGATGTTGTAGAGCATTTTGTCGAAAGCCATCCAAGTGCGAAAAAACCGCGTCGTTATCCGATTTGGCTCGCGCGCAAGCAAGCCCAAGAGCGGGGTCCTATGGCACGCTGAACGACACGAAGAAAGAAACCGATGAAAACGATCGCTATTGCAATGATGATAAGCTGCTGCGCCATGGCGGCAGAAGTGGCGGAGATCAAGCGCGGCGACATCTGGGTCAAGCCGACCTTTGCTGCGACGGTCTTACCGGAAAAAGTCGTGCGTTTGAAAGTCGACGCCGAGGAGTGGCAGGACTTTGTCATTGAGGAAATTCAGCCGCACGGCGCGCAGGTCAAAAAGGGTCAGGTTTTGGTGCGTTTTGACGACAAGGACTATCAGAAAAAACTCCGAGATGCTCAGTCGGCATCGGCCAGTGCGGCGCTTCAACTGCAAAATGCCGAGGTTGAATACAAAACGATCAAGGCCCTGTTGCCGAGTCAATTGCAGGCTGCTCAGCAAAAGGCCGAGCATGCGGCGGAGGCATGGAAGTATTTCCAAACAACACGTCGTCAGGCGGAAATTCGAGAAGAGGATTTGTCGCTGCGACAAACCGAACTGCGACTTGAATCGGCGCGCGAGGAATTGGTGCAGTTGGAGAAAATGTATAAGGCCGATGATCTCACGGAAAACACCGAGGAGATCATTTTGAAGCGTCAGCGCGAAACGGTGAAGGCGTATGAAACGACTCTCGATTTGGCAAAGCTGAGTCATCGACGCAAGATCGATGTCGCCCTGCCGCGCGAGGGCGTGGAGCTGAAGCGTGCGGCGGAGTCGGCCGAGGCGGAGTGGAAACAGACCGAGCAAAATTTGCCGCGTCAGGTCGAGCTCAAGCGCATGGCTTACGAAGAAGCCCGCGTGGCGCAGCAGCGTCGAACCGATGCATGGGAGCGATTGCAGAAAGAGCAGTCGAGCTTTGTGATCCGAGCGACGGAAGACGGCTGGTTTTACTACGGCGTCATGCAGGAGGGTCGCTGGACCGTCAGTGAAGCGCAAAAAGCCCTCGCGGTGGATCAATCGGTAGCGCCGAACAAAGTGTTCGCATGTCTTGTCCCGCAGAAGAGCAAGCTGCGATGGGATGCCTTGGTCGATGAATCGACTGTGCGCTTGCTTCGCGTCGGTCAGCAGGGTCATGCTTTGATGACAGGCGCTGCCGAGCAGGTGGTGGCCTTTCGCCTCAAAGAAATCGCCCGCGTGCCGAATGCGGATCAGCGATATCCAGTTGTCTGCGAGATCGACTCCGCCGATGCCTTGTCGGCTGTGGTTGCTGGCATGACGGCGAAGTTGCAAGTGAATGTCTATCGTCAACCTCAGGCACTTTTGGTGCCCGAAAAAGCGCTGCGTTTGAACCAAGACGGAGCTTGGGAGCTACAGTGTTTGCAGGCCGATCAGTCCATCAAGTCGATCGTCGTCAAACGAGGCATGACATGGGGCGAGCGAGTGGAAGTTCTGTCTGGTGTCGAAGAAGGGCAAAAAATTCAAATTGTCGAGTGATGAAGCATTTTCCCTGGCTCGTGTTGCTGTTCGGTGTTTGCGTCGCGCAAGTGCCCGAACCGACGCTGCGTCGGGGTGTCGATTCGCGCGTGCTGATTCCCGAGTCGGCCGTAACACGGGCGTCGGTTCGTGATGCGCAGCGACGTGGGGTTGATTTTTTGGTGCAAAAGCAGAATGCCGATGGCTCCTTCGGCGGGCCGCAGCGGACCAAGGGATTGAACATTTATGCACCACTGCCGGGCGCGCACGATGCCTTTCTTGCTGGGGCGAGTGGTTTGGCTTTGGCTGGGTTGCTCGATGCGGGCGATGATCGCGCTGAGGTCAAACGAGCAATAGCTCTGGGCGAGCAGTGGGCGATGAAAGATTTGCCTCAATTGCGTCGCGCCGACATGACCACGACCTACAACATTTGGGGGCATGCGTATGGCTTGCGTGCGTTGGTGCGACTTCATCGTCAAGCCGAGGGCGATGCAGAGCGACAGCAAAAACTCAAGCAACTGGCGCAGCAACAAATCGATTTGGCGCAGCGTTACGAAGATCTCAATGGTGGTTGGGGTTACTTGGATTTGTTCGACGAAGTCAAAACGCAGAAACCCACTGGCATCACCACTTCCTTCACCTCGGCGACGATGTTGTTAGCCATGCACGAAGCGCGCGATGTCATGCAAGTCGTGCTCGATCCACGATTGGTGCGCAGCACTTTGGCCTCGATCGAGCGTCAGCGTTTTCCGGATTTCACCTATGCTTATTCGCATGGTCATCGACTTTACCCGCAAGGCGAAATCAATCGTCGCAATGGCTCTTTAGCTCGATCGCAAGCATGCAACGCTGCGCTCAAGGCCTATGGAGAGGAAAAAATCACGCAAGACGTTTTGGCGCGCTGGTGCGAGAACTTTCTCGAATTTGAATCGTGGCTCGATCATGGCCGCAAGAAGCCCGTGCCTCATGAGTCGACATTTAAGATTTCGGGCTACTTCTACTACTACGGCGTCTACTATTTCACCGAGAGCGCCAAGCATCTGCCTCAAGAAAAGCAGCGCGAGTTGGCTCGTGGGTTGGCGCGGATCATTTTGAGTCGACAAGAAAAAGATGGCTCGTGGTGGGACTACCCGCTCTACGATTACCATCAAGCCTACGGCACAGGCTATGCGTTGATGGCGCTGGCATGGTGCGAGCAAGCGATGGCGACGTCGGACTTGCCGCAGGCGGCGATTGAAAAACCTTGAACTGATTTTTTCTCCTGCTCATGCAAAAAATTGCTCTTTTTGATTTTGATGGAACCTTGCTTCCGTGGGACACGCAGAAGTTGTTTTGTCACCACGTATTGCAAGAACATCCGCAGCGTCGTTGGTATTTGCCTCTATTTCTGGCTCTGTTGCCCTTCACCCCCGTGCTTGGGGCGGAAGGCATGAAGCGCGTGTTTTTGAGCTTTTTGTGGAAACTGCCGCAAGCGGAGGTCGAGCAACTCGCTCGTGATTTCGCGCAACAGTGGGTGCCATCGCAGATCTGGCCTGAGATGCAGGAGATCATCGCAGAACATCGCCGTCGGGGAGATCTCACGATTCTGATTTCCGCTAGCCCTGAGCCATACGTCAAAGAGGTCGGACGATTGTTAGGTTTTGATCAAGCCTACGGTACTGTCGTGGAGTTTCCTGCTGAGGGCATGCCTTTGTTTCCCGACCTGATCAACAACAAGGGCTGGCAAAAAGTCGAGCGCTTGCGTCGGGAGTTGTCGGCCGAACATTTCGTCGGCCCGCAGTTGCGAAGCGCTCATGGCTACACCGATAGCTGTGCGGATTTGCCCATGCTGAGCTTGTGTCAAGAAGCGACCGTGGTGAATCCGGGAAAACGATTGCAAGCACTGGCCGCAGCCCAGGGCTGGACTGTGATGACCTTGCCGCGGCCTTGGAAACATCGCTGGCAGCGTTTATGGCATCGATGGTTCTACTTAGTTGGCTCTGATAGAATCGGTCCGCCGCATCGTATCCCTCGCTGAAAAACCCTTTCACCCAAAACCCATGCACCTCTCCCGTCTCGCTTCTTGGATCACCTGCCTGCTCGTCGGTTTGACTCCCGTGGTCTCACTCGCGCTGGAGTGGTCCGAGGCGCAGCAAGCGATCAAGGCTATGCCGATTCGGCAGTCATCGGACCGACTCAAAAAAGCCGTGCTAGAATTTTCGTTAGAGAGAGCGCAAGCAAGCAAAACGGCAGGTATGGAAGCGGATTATCGGGCTTTGATGGGCGACATCGAAAAAGGTCTCGTCACACCGGCGTCGTCGCTGTTTCAGACGGTTCCGGCAAAAGCCGCGTTTGTGCCGGCTCGTCGGCCTTTGTTGGATGCCCAAAACAATCCTTATCTCACCGCATTGCAAGAATGGGGGGAATCGCATTTGGCCAAAGAAGAAGCGCCTTGGCCGCGTGCGACAGCGAACAGCTTGGTGATGCCCGGATTGAAGACGCGCGAAGTCGGCGAGGAATTGCGACGCTACCTGTGGCTCTTCGTCAATCCCGCGAGCTCGCTTCGCGGTGATCCTGAGGTGCTCAAGCGAGTGCTGCGTCGCGCCAATGCATTCATCGATGCGGCTTTGCTCAACGCGCATCCGGGGACCAAAGTGAAGACCGAGATTTACGATCAATTTGCGACCGAAGAAGGCTTCGGCGGAGTCATCGAATTGTTGCAGGCCTTTCCCCATTTGTTGCTACCGAATCAGCGCAAGCAATGGGATGCGGGATTGAAAGTGGTCTTTGATTCGATTTGGCCGCAGATGAAGCGGGCGAATAACTGGAACTTGAACATCGAAACGGCGCGCATGGTGGCGGTGCTGCATTTTGGTTACTACTACGACAAAAAAGAGGTGGTGCAAAAGGTCTTGAAACATGCCGAAACCACGCTTGCAAAAATGCGGCCCGATGGCGGATTCCCCTACAATGGCGAAAGCAATCCCTCCTGCAATTATCACGCGACCTTGGTCAACTCGTTGACGAAAATCTACGATCTCAGCGGTCACAAGCCCATTCTTCAAGGCCTCGTCGCGAGTCAGTGGAAAGGCCCAGTGATGGGGCGCACGGATGAGTTTTGGACTTCGCCTTTTCATAAGACCTACCGATGGAATTTCGGCACCGGCACGGAGTGGGGCAATGCCTTGATTTTATCGGCAAGCAAAAATCCCTACGTAGCTGGCTTGGTTCGAAGCAAACGCGGTCCCGATCGCGATGCGGTAGCGTGGTATCGAAGTGGCATCACGGCCCGACCTCTGCCGGATCGCTACACGATCGTCGATCGCAATATCGACGGCCCTCGCGCTTGGTATGGTCGTTTCAACTACGCCGCAACGATGCATGTGAAATCGCCTAAAGAAAAAACCACGGGCGGTCATGAAACGCTGATGGGCTGCATGACGGTCGATGATCCCAGCGGTCGGGTGAATTCGATATTGGTCAACGTCAAACCACGCATCAAGATCGACAAGCAAGACCATAAAGACGCGCGCGGCATCGTCCAGAGCACCGCATGGGCGCAGCTGTGCGCGAACTTGAAATCGACCTATCTCACGGGAAAAAACTACAGCGCTTCCTCCGCACGATTCGATGTCTCGACCATCAAAGGAGGTGCGTATCAAGGCAAAGTCAGCGATTGGGAAAATCGACAAATCTGGCTGGGCTTACCCGATCGCATCATCGGCTTGCTTTCCACCAAGCCAAGCAAAGACGGCGCGCAGGCATCGGAGGTTACGGCCGTGCTGAGGTTGATTTCGGCCGGCACGGCTGGTGCCGCCGTGTGCAAGACGCTGGAGAAAGTCGCAGACCGACATTATCGCTATGGCGAACTCGACATTTTTCTCCACCACAGCAACTACGCGCAAGTGACCATGGATGTCATTCCCTATCGATTGCCGAAATTTCCGGCATCGGAATTGACCTTGCGGGCTTACCGAAAAGATCACCCGACATTTGCCAAGCATTCGCGCGATCGAGAATTTCTGACAGCCGTTGAGGTGCGTCCGATCTGGGCGAAAGGCGACGCCACTGTCGCAATCGCGTCGGCGGGAGATTTGTTGTCGTTGCGTGCGAGTGTTCACAATCGCGATTGGCAAGTATTTTACAACGCATCAACCAAGGCGGTCGAAGTGCGTCCGAGTTACATGCGTGATTTGGGGAAAGTTCGGTTGCGATTGAGCCATGTCGGTAAAGGTTCGCCGCAAAAACCCACCGCGCCGCAATTCCTGCTGCCACCGGATCAACAAGCGGTCGTCATCACCAGCGCTGACCCCGTGGATCATCAGTCGGGCTGGAGTTCGTTTGTCGAGATGGTAGGAAGCAAGTAAATTCTCCTTCCTCGATCTGACGCGGCAGTTTTTCGAGTGGTCGGTCGTAGTCAGGCATAGCTCATGACTCACCCACTGATTAGCCTTTGTTTTTTCGCACTGCTTGCTCTGCTGCCCGCAGCGGAGAAATGTTATCTCTATCCTCTCGATGCCGTGCCGCACGACGATTCGCTGGCTGCGATTGTCCAACGTGAGCAGATTTTGGAAAAAAAGTGGCACGATTACTTGGCGGGAGTCGCGGTTGCGGTGAAGGCGCCGGGACAAAAACCGTGGAAAGATTTGATCCAGCGCACGAGCTCGCGCGATTTGCTGACGCTGGCTACCGATTACGGTTTTCCGACGCTGAAGAAAGAAGCAGTGGTGAAGGCGGAAAAAGAATACACACGACGCATCGCTGGCGCACAAAAGGTGTTAGAGAAAAATGGCATTCGCGACATTGGCGATGTCGCAGATCTCAACGTTGCGATGCGTGAAGCTCTGGTGTTAAAGGAAGCGGGCGCGTTTTCTGCAGAATTGTCGGCCTCCTTAGAGGCTTTGTTGACGCGTTTTGTCGAAGGCAAATCCTGTTTCTGGGGATTTACGCGGAAATTTCCTTATTTTCTCTCTGGTTACAACAAAGAGTGCATCACCATGGAAGTCGGATCGAACACCAAACTGTTGTATCAGGCTACGGGGAAATTTCCAAACACCATCGATGCCTTTGATGCCGCATGGGCGCAATTGACGCAGCAAGGATATGAGCTCGATAACGCGCCGCACTACGATAGTTCCGTCAATTTGCTGATCGTTTTGCGATGGGGCATACTGCACGGGAAGCTTGAGGAAATCCAGCGCGCCCCGCATTTTCGCATGATTTTCGATCGCATGGCGCGGATGGCCTTGGTCAATGGCGAGCATGCGAATTTCGGCAAATCAATGGCGGTTGGCGGGAAGTCACTTCGCGATGGGAAATCGGTCGATTGGCTTTTTGTCAATGGTGGTGGTTTGGGTACGATGATGCGCTGGGCCTATCGCTTTTATCGCGATCCGGGGTATTTGTATCTCGCGCGCAAGTATGAAATGACCAATGGTCGTGGCAAGGGTGCGCTGACATTCATGCCGAAAGCTCACGATTTGAATTTTTTCGAAGTCAAGAATGCTCGACCATCGTCGAACATGCCTCTTTGCGATACGACAATTCGACTCAAAGGGCCGGGCTATGCGCTCGATCGAGGGGTGCGTCGGGCGCAGATTCAGCTGGTTCCCGATAAGCTCGTCCTCGCTACTGGCACCCATCCGCAAGCGGCCTCCTTGCTGATGGATGTGAGCTTTACGCAATCGAAAGCGATGACTCTGCGTCGTTGTGGGATCGACAATCATCTGTATCAAGGTACTCATACCGTAAGTATTGTGGGTCGACAGCCCGAAGCTGATCGGACGAATCGTGTGGTGGTGAAGCATCCGACATGGAAGGACCCGAATCGGCCGAAGTATGAGTTGCGTGATTACGTGGCCAAGCGCGTGAACAAGGATCTCGCGTATGGCGAGGTAGAGTATTCGACCTTTCAGGTGGACGGCATTGAGAGCAAACGGCGAATGGCTTTGCTGCACAATGGCGTATTGGTCGTAGAGGACTACTTGCGCGCCTCTCCTCCATTGCAGGGCGATGCATCCCTGACATTGTTGTACAATGTTTGGCATGACACCGTGGCACGCGGGCCCAACTGGGTGCTATCGACACCACACGTTGGGCATTTGCCTGATGGTAGCGCCACTCCAGTGACGCAGGTCTTTGCCTATGTGGCACCGATGCCAGGGATGACATCGAAGGTCGATGATCAGCGCACTTTTGATCGATTGCAGCAACTTGCAACCTTGCGTGCGGGGGGTGAGGTGAGAATGATTTCTTGCGTGATTCCTTTACCATCGACTCATGCCGCGACGATTGCGCCGATGTTGGCGGAAGCAATCAAAACGACCATCGATCCCTCTGGCAGCACGGTGAGCATTCCCTATGCGGAGGGTACGCAAATGGTCGTTCATTTCCCTCGTGCGGCGGGCACGCTCGCGAGCTTTGCTCTGCGAGGATCGACGACTCATGTGTCGTTGCCCATTCCTTCGCGACAAGCGAAAGTCAATCCACCGTATGCGAAAATCTTGCGTCGCAAGAATGAGTGGAGTGTTGCCGATTTTAAGGCGGATTTTTCCCTTCACGAAACGAGAATAAGGGCGGTCACATGTCGCGGTGTGGATTTGCGGCGTGACCGCGACTACGTCCGACAGGGTCCCATGTTGCGTTTGACCAAAGAGCGTATCGATCAATGGACGAAGGAAAATTTTACGGGAGTGATGCAAGTGCATTTCGATGAAGGCCAGTCGATTTCCTTGCGTTTGGTTGCCGCTTCGACGACAGGTTTGGTGTTGTCGAACGCACGGCGCAAGAAGCTCTATCAGAACGATGAAATGTTTCTCGCTCATGGGTTTCGCGAAAATGGCAAAGCCACGGCGGTGGGATCGGACATGGAGATGATCGCTTATGACGATTGGCTTTACCGAGGGGAGCCTAAGAAATACCTGATTCGCAAGGGGCAGACGATATCCTTGCCGCAGCCCTACATCCGTTCCTTTCGTCTGCGCGAGAGTCCAGCACGATGAGTGTAGTCTGCACTTTGCAGATGCGAGAAGAATGCTATTTTTCCGACATGAACGAACGTCTGCGCGTCGCCGCTCTGCAATGGCATCATCGGGATTTTTCCTCAGCGGAAGAATTTTGGACCGAGCTTTCCTGGCAGGTGAAAGTCGCACGCGTGGATTATGCGGCAGAATTGCTCGTTTTACCCGAGTATTTTGGCGCAGGATTTCCGGGTGCTTGGCCGAGCGAATCCGAGTGGCGGGAGCGATGGAGCTCCATGGCGAACGAGCACGATCTCTGGATTGTAGGCGGGTCTTTTCCGCTGCTCCAGGACGGCGCTTTGGTGAATCGATGCCTCATTGTTGGCCCCAAGGGAGCGGTGGAGCGCCAAGATAAAATTCACATCACCCCGTGGGAAAAAGGCGAGTGGCAGATGATCGGGGGAAGTGAATGGACCGTGATTGACATCGGCAAAGCGAAGATCGCAGTGACGATTTGCTACGATGTCGAGTTCCCTGAGCAAGTGCGCGCACTGGCCGATGCGGGCGCGGAAATTTTATGCGTTCCTTACTGCACGGATGACCTCGCCGGGCATTATCGCGTGACGCGCTGTGCGATGGCACGAGCCATTGAAAATACCATATTCGTCGTAGCAGCCGGTGGCGTGGGCTCGATCCGCCAGCGTGCGGGTTTTGCTCATCATCACGCTGAATCTGTGATTGCGAGCCCGTGCGATATCGGCTTCCCTGCCGATGGCATTGTCGCTCGTGCTGTTGCGGGCCAGGCGCATTGTCTCGTCGCCGACCTCGATCTCGCCCTGCTGCGAGAAAAGCGCATCAATGGCACTGTTCTGCCTCGAACAAACCTTCGCCGCGATTTGTTTCGAATCTGAAACACACATTGCCTCCTGCTCGATGATCGTGAAATCATCGTAAAACAATTGTCGTTTTTTATGACGCAAAAAGCAGATTTTTGTTGTATGTTTTTTTCGATGTGTTATTGTCGTCCCGCAACGTGAAATGTGACGCACAGCCTACTCTGGCACTCCTCGGCACGACCGACCCATGCTTCGCCTCACCCTTGCGATTTGTTTCTCCTGCGGGTCTTAGGGATCCACGAAGAAAAGCGCCACTGGGCCTAGCATCGGCTCATCGTTTTTCTTGATTTGACGATGGTCGTATCGGCTCTCTGCCGAGGGATTGTTGTGTTCTGAAACGGCATGCACTGTGAATTTTCTTCTTTCTATGGCTTTATTGACTGCTGCTCCGAAATCATCCGCTCGACTGGAAATCCGCTTGATGCGGGATAACCCGAATCATCACTTGTGGCGCAATCATGGGTACCGGTGGTGCCATATCACCATCAAGCCACCTCATGCGCCGACGGTTCGCAAACGCTTTTCTCTCAAAACGCGCGATGTCGAAATCGCTCGCCTGCGTCGTGATCGCATCATGACCGCGATTCAAGCTTCTAACGTTGTGCTGTAGCTTTTTGCTGGAGAAATCCCCATTCATTGTTTTTTGCAATCGATTGTTGACTCACATGACATACCAAATCTCAGAAACCATCGAACTTGGAGGACACGATTTTTCTGTCGAAGAATTTGCCCGTTTTCCGAAGAGTCACCCCTTGTTGGTCGACAACGAGGCACCAGTGGAGACGGGGAAAAAGATCCCGCGCCTACCGAAGAATAGTGCCCGTCATCGGAATGATGTCGGATCATGGCGCATCGATGAACAAGGTGCACTATTTCTTTGCCAAATCTCCGGGCGCTATCGCATGCGCAAGCCAGAGATCCCAGTGGATTGGTATTCGGGCACGATTGCGATTCCCATCGGCGAGGAAGATCGCTCGGAAAGTTTGAAATTTCGTTTCCAGACCAAACGTGAGGCGTTGCTCGAGTTGTGGGTGAAAAGGGGCACCGTGACTCGCTGGCGTTATGTCTCCGCGAAAAGCATCGACAAATCGGAATGGATCGATGGCTATGATGCCGTGACGATCATCGCCATGCTCGAAGCTGCGTGCCATGGGGAAGATTTTCAGCCACCGCCGATCACCGCGAAGCATCGCTTGTCGCCGCATGATGAGGAGAAAATGGTTCAGGAAAGCAGTCGATTGCTACGTCGTGCTTTAGCCGACAAGACGAAGCTGGGAGCCACCGTGTTGCAGCCCGACGACTGGAAGATCTTGCGTCGAGGTTTCGGCGACCCCACCCAGGAGCTGCCCGTGCAGCAAGCCATCGGCGTCCTTCGGGGAATCATTTCCACTCATCCATCTCAAGCCTCATGATCACTGCCATCGATACCTCGGTTCTCTATCTCATCGCCCGACAAGAACCCGGCTGGGAGCGCTGGGCTAAAGCTCTCTGCAAAGCTGCACAAGAAGGACCGCTCGTGGTTTGCTGCGTGGTCTTTGGTGAATGGGCGAGTTTTTACGAATCGCATCACCTCGCCATGGAGCACCTGCGTGCGCTCAACATTCATTACGATCCAATCCTGCCCACGACCGCCGCCATGGCGCATCGAAAACACCTCGATTTTGCGCATCTGCCCAGATCTGCGAAGAGCCACTTCGCCAATCGCCTCATCGCCGCTCACGCCGAGTGGCAAGCCGATCGACTCGCCGTCGCCACGCTCACCGACCCCAGATCGCTATTTGATTGCCATGATTTCCTGTATCCCTGAATCAGAAGCAAGGGGGAGCGGAAGTTTCGTAAAAACCACTGTAAAATAGACAGCGCTCCCATTGCGACGAGCGCCTCGCGAGCTCTCCCTCTCACCAAGGGGCAAATTCAGAGAGTTCATCCGCATGATCTTCCCGTTCACCGAGTCGGAGATCACCGACCCAGTCCCGGCCCAGTCAGGGGCAGAGTCAGGGGCACTGAACTGAGCTGTAAGGCAACTCGTCTATGAAGGCCTCATCGAGCCCACCATCCCCGATAAACCCAACAGCCGCATCCAAAAATACCGCCTAACGGCGAAAGGTAGAAGGGTCGACAGAGCTCGTCCGCAAGGACCACGTGCCACGGAATCTGGCGATGCTGCGCAAGGTCTGCCTCTCATCTACTCAAGCAGGATACTACACTCAAAGACTCCTTTGCGAGGCAAGAGCGACAGAGTTGCACTCGACGAAAACATCTTGGAGGCAATCTTGTTTCCGATGAACTCAAAGCGAGGATCCCTGCCCTATCACGATGGGTAAAATTCAGTTGTTGCATGAGATGCAACAACTTTCGCCGAGGGTTGAGAGAAAATGTTTCAAAGGGAAGAAAACAGGCGAGACGCCCGTTTGCCGGGACAGGCTGGAAGCGCTGTCTTCCTCTCAAAACAGGAGCCACTATCCGCACCATCTGATTCATCCTTTTTCTTACGGGCCTCACTTGGGGCCCTGACATTCATCCATTTTTGATCCTAATGAAATCATTCCTTTTACCTATTGTTCGTTTTCTCGGTGCCATTTTTCGCGTGTCGCTGGAAATTTTGCTGTTTTTTCTCAAATTGTTTCTCCCCCAGACCTGCGAGAACATCAGACGCCTGTTGCGGCGATAATTCTCGTCTGTAGGCGAGCTCGGGACCGTTGCTATGACACAAGTGGCGGTCACGCGCTTGACATGCATCGTTTTGTTTGTCATATATTTTTCACGGCATGAGCGATCTTTCGATAGACTATGATTCCCTCTGGCAAATGGTGTTGGCGCTGCCGTCTCATCGTTTTCCTGGTTCCGTGCATGGACCGGATCATTGGCGTCGGGTGGAGCGCAATGGCTTGATTCTCGCGTCGCAATCGGGCGCGTACATCGCTGTGGTGCGGCTTTTTGCACTATTTCATGATAGTCGGCGGGAAAATGAGAATCACGATCCCGATCACGGACGTCGCGGTGCGGCCTTGGCGCGGGCGCTGCGTGGCAAGGCCTTTGAGCTATCGGACGAGTGGATGGCGAAGCTGGAGTATGCTTGTGTCTGGCATACCGACTTGCATCATCATGAGGATGCGACCATTGCGACTTGCTGGGATGCGGATCGATTGGATCTTGGGCGCGTGGGAATGCTCGATCGAGCCGTGACTAAGATTGGGGCCATCGATCGTCGGTCACTGAGTCCTATGGCCACGTCGTGCGTTTTTGAGGGCTGACCTGAGGCCGCGTCGATGGGGCCGCCATCTGCAGAGAGCGATTTTTCATTATATGTCCATTCATATCATTGTACCACATAGGGGCATGCTGCGTGAGCTAAGCCCGGAAATTTCCCCTGAAGAAAAACAGCAGCTGGTGCTGGATTTGCCGACGAGTTGTCGACCCGATACGCATCCGCTCGCCGTATTTCTTCGTCGGCGTTGGCATGAGCGCGCGGTGGGGCGACGCGAGGCAGCGGAGCGACTGGGAACCGGGAAGAACATCAACAAAACCTTGCGACGCATCGATCAAGTATTGCATGGGGAGCGGATGTTGCCTGATGTCATGGCAAAAATCATCGATCTGTTAGAAATCGACAAAGGCGAGCTCGCGCTAGCTTGGCAGCAAGCAGAGAAATGGCTGGCGGATCGAGATTCTTGGGGGCTGATGGTAGAGCGGCATCGTTGCTATCATCGCTTCGGCCCCTACCTTTCGCCCTTATTGCCGAAGAGCGAAGGGGAGTGTCCGCTGACTCGAGTGCCCTACAAGCAAACGGTCGAGAGCTTGTATGAAGTGCACGGCAATCCTGCACCAGAAGAGCTGACTGCTTGGCTCGCGGAGCATGAGCATTGTTGGGTGATAGGAAAATATGCCATTGCCGGATGGGTGTATCATCGGAGTCCTCAAGAGATTCATTACTATCGAGCTGACGGAGCGCATCTGCATGCGGCACCAGCGCATGTGCGGGCATCGAAGTGGTTTTAAGGGTTTTTCCTCCTCACGATGGGTGGAAGCTGTTTAAAATCAATCGTTTATCAAAAATACGAGGTCTCTAGTAGAGCAATTTGCGTGTAGCGAGAAAAATTGGCACAGGGACTGCTTTGTAGCAAAAAGAGGCATTTTGCAGACTAGATTTGGTGGCGATGTTTCGTTTTTCGCTCGTTTTGGACAAAAAAAATCACGGAAAAAGCCTTTGATTTTCAAAGACTTAGGGATCATTTGCAAAAAAACTCAAAATTTATTGTGAAAAATCATTGACGTTTTTTGGAATTTTTGTATTGTTTGCCCCGCCGCGGTGAAGCGCCCGGCACGTGAGAGACTCTCCAGTTGATCGCGACTTTATCGAAGAAAGCAGT
>RDYF01000028.1 GCA_004293285.1 Verrucomicrobiota bacterium
CCCGAACTTTCACCGATGCCTGTCCCGCGACAGCATTGGTAAACATTTCCCCAGCCTTGCACGGAATCGTCGTGTTGCGCGGAATGAGCACGTTCATCAAACCTCCGAGAGTTTCAATGCCGAGACTCAAGGGGGTCACATCTAACAAAACCATCTGCTTCATCGCCCCACTGAGCATGCCCGCTTGAATGGTCGCTCCGAGAGCAATCGCTTCATCGGGATGTTGGGAAACATCGGCCACGCGCCCGAAGCATGTTTCCACAGCGGCGCGCACGGCGGGAATGCGTGTGCTGCCACCGACTAGCACGACGGCATCAATTTCCGCAGCTACCAATCGTGCGTCGTTGAGCGCCTTATGACAACATGCCATGGTTTTGGCAATCCATGGCTGCATCCACTTCTCCCACTCGGCACGAGTGAGCACTTGCGAGAAACTTTTTTCGCCATCGAAAAAGGGCAAGGAAAAGGCCTCTTCCTCTCGTTCAGACAATGCGCATTTCACCCGCTCGGCCTCCACCATCCATCGCACTTTTTGTTCCGAGGAAATTTCTTCCCACACCAAACCCGCTTGCACTGCCATGCGCGTCGCCAATGTGTGATCGAGGTCATCACCGCCGAGTCGCGTGTCGCCATGCGTCGAGAGCACCTGAAACACTCCCTCTTGCATCTCTAAAATCGTTAGATCAAACGTGCCACCGCCGAGATCATACACCGCGACCTTAGCGCGATCGCTCAATTGACCTAAGCCATAGCTCAGGGCCGCCGCTGTCGGCTCGTTGATGATGCGCACCACTTCCCAACCCGCCAACTCGCCCGCACGCTTGGTGGCCTGACGTTGACCATCATGGAAATAGGCAGGCACGGTGATGACAGCCTTTTGCAAGGGTTGCCCCAAACGCCACTCCGCCACGCGCTTGAGCTCGGATAAAATCTCGGCACTGATTTCCTCGGGCGCGCGACCCTGCAGTTGCTCGCGTGTGGCGGCATCGATATCGACACCCATCCAGCGTTTGACACTGGTGATCACTCGACTGCCGCCCATGGCACGACGCCGCAACGCCTTGCGTCCGACTTCCACTTCGCCATTCTCACCGAGCCACACGGCACTGGGCATGATGCGCTTGCCATCCTCATCCGCGAGCAACAAGGGAAAGCCCGAGTCCACCACGCCAATGGCCGAGTTGGTCGTTCCAAGATCAATGCCGACAATGATTTCGCGATTCATCGGCGCAAGAGTGCCACATCAATCTTTGATTGCCACCACTTTGTGTCGAAAAAGTTCGTAGACTTGCTCGACGTCATCTGCCGTCATCATGCGCTCACGGCATTCGGGCTTGGTAAACATCCGAGCGATCGCCGCCAAGGCATGCAAATGCTTTTGATACGGTTGCAGCGGGGAAATGAACAACACCACAAAATGCACCAACTCGCGATCTTGGGCATCGAAATCAATCCCCTTCGCCGACCGACCAAACACGGCAACAACATCGTCGATGTGCGCAGAAAAAGCATGCGGAATCGCCACGCCTCCGCCGACACCGGTGCTTATCAAGGCTTCGCGTTGCCGCAAACTGTGTGCCACTTCATCCCGAAACTCCTCAGGAAAATTGCTCACTTTGATCAAATGATCGAGCAATTCCTCCATTGCCAGCCAGCGGTCATCTGCCTGGAGCTCTAGCAGAATGTGTTCAGGGCTAAGAATGTCAGAAAGCTTCATGGAATCGGTATGGAGGGATTACCCACGATTTCCCCTGATGGCAAGAGGTTTTTCCTAACGATTCTCAGGCTGCGACAAGCCCTTTTCAGCGTCCTGCCAACTCGACAGCATGAGCCACTCGCAGCATGCGTGCTTCTTGCCAATGCGGCGCCATCACCTGTAGCCCGATCGGCAAACCGGACACGGGCAAAGGCACGGACATCGCGGGCAAACCTGCGAGGTTGACGGGAATGGTGCAAACATCCGCCAAGAAGTCTTCGATCGGATTGCTGCACTCGCCTAACTTCCGCGCGGGGCTCGGTGCCACGGGCGCGAGAATGGCATCTACTTTTTCAAAGGCTTGGGCAAAGTCCTGACAGATCAAAGTCCGTACTTTCTGCGCTTTGTTGTAAAAGGCATCATAGTACCCCGAAGACAGCACGTAGGTTCCTAACAGAATCCGACGCTTCACTTCGGAACCAAAACCTTCTTCGCGCGATTGCTGGTAGAGCGAAAGGATGTCGGCACGAATCGCGACAAGTTGGAAGAGGCCTCCGCAGGTGCAATGATGTAGTAAGTTGCTACCGCATACTCGGTGTGCGGCAAGGAGATGTCGACCAAGGTCGCCCCTTCGGCTTCGAGCTTCGCCAGTGCTGTCGAGATAGCCTCGCGCACCGCCGGATGCAATCCCTCGGCAAAATACTCTTTCGGAACACCCAAGCGCATTCCTTTCACTCCCTGCTTGAGTCCTTGCGTGTAGTCATCGACCGCCACCGCCGCACTCGTCGAATCGAGCACATCGTGCCCAGCAATCGCTTGCAACAGCAGCGCGGCGTCTTCGACCGTGCGCGTCATGGGTCCTACTTGGTCGAGCGACGACGCAAAGGCAACGACACCATAGCGCGAGACGCGTCCGTAGGTGGGCTTGAGACCGACAATGCCGCAGTGCGATGCGGGTTGTCGGATCGATCCACCGGTATCGGAACCCAGTGCGGCAGGCACGAAACCAGCTGCCACTGCTGCGGCAGAGCCACCCGAAGAGCCGCCGGGGATGTGTCCTGGAGCGGCGGGGTTGTGGGTTGCTTGCAGGGCTGAATTTTCCGTGGCAGAACCCATGGCAAATTCATCCATGTTGGTGCGACCAAAAAGAATCGCTCCCGCTGCACGAAGTTTTCGGATCACTCCGGCATCATAGGGTGCGCGGTAATTTTCCGAGAGAAACTTTGAGCCACAAGTGCAAGGTTCACCCAGGGCATTGATGTTGTCCTTGATCGCAATCGGAATTCCGCCCAAGGGCAAACTCAAGTCTGCCTGCTGCGCTTGTTGACGAATGAGATCGGCATCGATGCTCAAAAACGCTCCGACGGCGGCATCGCGCTGGGGCACTTCCGCCAGCATCTGATCGACGATTTCCAGGGGACTGCACTCGCGCTTGAGCAATGACTCGCGCAGCGAAACGATGGATGATTGGGAAAAACTCATAGTGCAAAAATCAGTTAGGCATCCGCAACAACTTTGGGAACACGGACTTGTCCCTGCGCCTGATCTGGTGCATTTTGCAGCAAGGCCGAGGAAGGCAAGCTCTGCCAGGGCGTATCATCTCGCATCGGCGCCGCCATCGCAGCAGCATAGGCTGTGGGCTCGATCCCCGTGACTTCGAGTTGCGAAAGCTGAGCAATATGCCCTAAAATGGCATCGAGCTGACCGCTGAACGAAGCGACTTCTTCGTCCGTCAGCTCCAACCTTGCCAGCGTGGCAATGCGGCGAACATCCATGTGTGGTTGCGACATGGCGGCACGCTAATGAATTCGCCGACAAAATGCCAATGATTTCAGGCGAGAAAATATTTTTCCATGGCAGAATCTCTGATTTTCCCCCAAGTTACCGCCATGCAAGCTCTGGCAGTTCTCAATGTCGTCGGACTCTCGGCCGGTTGTCTCGGTGCCGCGACTCCCCGCCTCTGCGCTTTTCGCGATCGTCATGGCATGCAGTCATTTCGCCCAGCTTTTCCCGCAGTCACTTGCACAGCGCAAAGTCACATGCTCACGGGCACCGATGCCTCGCAACACGGCATTGTCGCCAATGGCTGGCTGGATCGCGAAAATGCCGAGCCACGCTTTTGGAAGCAAAGCAATCAGTTGGTCAGGGGCCAAAAAATTTGGCATGTGCTGTCGGCGCAAGTCGACAACTTCACCTGCGCAAATTTGTTCTGGTGGTACAATATGGCCACCGATGCCGATATCGCCATCACCCCGCGTCCTCTGTATCTGGCCGATGGACGGAAGCATTTTGACATTCATACCCAGCCGATGGACTTGCGCGACACCATCAAGCGCGATCTCGGAAATTTCCCTTTCCCGAGCTTTTGGGGACCCGCCGCTGGCATCGCTTGCTCGCAGTGGATCGCAAATTCCGCACGCTGGGTTTGGGAAAAACATCGGCCCTCGCTCAATCTCGTCTATCTCCCGCATCTCGACTACGGCTTGCAAAAATTCGGCCCCCGTGCTCCGGAAATGACGCAGGAATTGCAGCAGATCGATGGAGTTGTTGGCGATTTGATCGATTTCTATGAAAGCCACGGCGTGCGTGTGCTCATCGTCTCAGAATATGGCATTTCTGCGGTCGATCAACCGATTCATCTCAATCGCATCCTACGCGAAGCGGGTTATCTTTCGATCAAGGACGAACTCGGGCGCGATGGCTTGGACTTTTTCCAATCGCAAGCGGTCGCCATCGCCGATCATCAAGTCGCTCACGTCTATGTCAAAAACCCCGCGCACATCGATGCGGTCAAAAAACTGCTCGCCGCCGTGCCAGGAGTCGAATCGGTCCAACGCGCGGAGGAAATTTGGTCGAAAGGACCCGCGCTCGATCGCGCCGGCGACCTGATTGTCACCGCCGCCCCAGGGGCTTGGTTTACTTACTATTTCTGGCTCGATGACCATCGCGCACCAGACTACGCGCGAACGGTCGACATTCATCGCAAGCCCGGCTACGACCCCGCTGAGCTATTTCTCGACCCGGCGCTGCGTTGGCCGAAGGGGCGCATTGCCGCCTTTTTGCTGAAAAAAAAGCTCGGACTGCGCGCGATGATGGAGGTCATTCCGCTCGATGCCTCACTGGTCAAGGGATCGCACGGTCGCGACCATGTTCCTATGGACGAACAAGCTTTGGTGCTGGGAGCTCAGCGTTCCGTGCAGAAAGCCGAAGACATTTTTGAGGAGATGTGTGACCATTTTTTGTCAGAACAGCGCGGATGAATGACGATTTGATCAAGACCTCCTTTGCACTTGTCAGCGTGCGGGGAATGCGACAGTGTTGCGCCGATGTTTTGGACGCCGAAGTGGAAAAAGGAGACTGAGCTACTGCTCAAGGGCGCGCAGAAGTTTTTGCACTACAAACGGGATTTGCTCAAACCCGATCGCATCGCGGAAATTGAATCGCGCATCGCTGATCTGAAGTCGGCGGTCAAATCAGGCAAACGCGATGCCACGGAAGAATGCTCACGCCAGTTGCGTGCGACTTGTGAAAAGGCTCTCCCACACCAAGCGCCTGTCCATTGGTTCCCGGAAAATGTCGAGGTCATCTTCGTGGCACTTGTCGTGGCACTCGGCCTCCGCTCTTACATCATCCAACCTTTCCGCATCCCTACGGGGTCGATGCAGCCCACACTCAACGGCATCATCGCCACCAACGCCGATCAAGCTAAGCCTTGGATCGGCAAGCAAGCTCTCGACTGGGCGCTGCGCGCACGCCGCTGGACGACGATCAAGTCGCCTACCAACGGTCGCATTGTCGCCCGCGAAGATGCCTCGAAACTGTTTTTCTCTCGCACTCGCGTGATTTTCCACAATGGCGCATCCGTCACGTTCCCTGCGCCGATGAATGAAACCGACCAAGCCATCAACGGCGGTGTGGCGGGCGCTTCTTGCGTGGGCAAAAGTTTTGAAAAAGACGAAGTGATGTTCCGCGGCACGATCGATGGCGGAGATCTGGTTCTCGTGGATAAGTTTTCCTATCACTTCCGTCGCCCAACAAGGGGTGAAGTCTTTGTGTTTGATACTCTCGGCATGGAACGCAAAATCGGTCGATTCACCGGCAGCGATCAAGCCAAGGCCACGCACTACATCAAGCGCCTCTGCGGCGTACCGGGCGACACCATCGCCATCGATAGCCCGCAACTGCTGGTCAATGGAAAAATTGCCACGGAAAAGGGCATTCAGCGCGTCTTCGAATTGCCGAATACGGGTCAAGCAGGTGGCTACGGCTACTCTTACGGACATTACCCCGGCGAACTCTTGCAAGCCGGTGATTCGCTCTCTCTTGCCGCACAAGCACCTCGCGGCATGCGCGAATACGCCGCCCTCGGAGACAACTCTGGAAATTCACTCGATTCCCGCTATTGGGGCAGCGTCAAGGAATTCAACCTCGTCGGACCAGCACTTTTTTCTCTTTGGCCCATCACCACAGGGCACTGGGGCTTGATCAAATGAATTCCTCTGAAATTACGCGACAAGCGAAGTCGAACCTCGCCTTTGCCTTGCACATCTTGCCTCGCGAACGCCGCGATGACATGATTGTGTTTTATGCTTTCTGCCGTGTCATTGACGACATCGCCGATGAAGAATCCCTGCCTGTCGCGCAACGCATTGAGCAACTTGATGCCTGGCGCAAAGGCATCGTCGAGGGCTTTGCGCAACCCACTGATTTCCAAAAAGAGGTCGCCACGCTTCAGCAAAAATTCCAAATCCCCGCAGATCTTCTCGTCGCCATCATCGATGGCTGCATGATGGACACTCGCCCGCAGCGTTTCGCGACATGGCAGGAACTGCAAGGCTACACATGGAAAGTCGCCTGCGCGGTCGGTTTGGTCTCGATTCAACTCTTTGGAGCAACCACCCCTGCCGCGAAGGACTACGCTGTCGCCCTCGGTCATGCCCTGCAACTGACCAACATCCTGCGCGATGTCGGTGAAGACATCGACAACGGCGGACGGATCTATCTGCCCTTGGACGACCTCGAACGCTTCCAACTCACGGAGAAAGACCTACTGGAGAAAACCTACGACCAACGATTTTTGTCGATGATGCATTTCCAAGCACAGCGCGCGCAAGCACTGTATGCCGATGCCGCAAAGCTGCTGCCCAAAGACGACGAGAAATTCCTCATCGCCGCCGAGGTGATGCACGAAATTTACCAGACGGTGCTCGACCAAATGATGGCCGATCATTTTCGAGTCTTCGAAAAACGATACGCCCTCAGCAAGTTCCACAAAATGGCGATTCTCGCCAAACACCTGCTGTTTTAAGCCGAAAGCCGCTCAGCGAGGTGGAGGTATCATTCAAAACTCACCGCGGAAGGAACAACTGGCTGTTGGGGTTTCGTAAATGCAAATTTCAAAAAGCCCCGGCAACTGCGCTTCGATCTTGCGCCAAAACCAGGCACACATGTTTTCAATGGTCGGACTTTCCAATCCCTCGATGTCGTTGAGATAGCCATGGTCGAGCTGATCGAGCAGCGGATTCATCGCATCGGAAATGCGCTTGTGATCATAAATCCAACCAATCTGCGGATCAACTTCGCCCTCGATGGTAACGGTCACTTTGAAACTGTGACCATGCATCTGCCGACACTTGTGCCCGTCTGGCAAGCTCGGCAAGGTGTGAGCTGCCTCAAAACGAAATTCTTTGGTCAAGCGTGCGCGCATGGAAGGACTCAATCACTTCTGCAGCTTTGGTGCAAATCTTTTCAAAAAGGGCACGCGCCGCAAGATCATGCCCATCGCATCGCGCGCTTCGTCGACCCCCAAAACCAGGCAAAGACCGAAATAGATGACAGCCGCGAGCACGATCACAATGCCAAGCACCAGCGCACTCAGCCACCACGACACAGGAAAATCAGGGAGATCATAAAGTCCTTTCGCCCACCAAGCAAATCCGCCCATCAACAACGCCGCCACGCTACTGCGCCATAGCGTGCGCCAGATCGCGCCGAAACGCAGATTTTTGACGTAGTGTCGCAAGAAACCAAAGAGCAACACGAAGTTCAACACCGCGACGAGACTGGTGGTCAGCGCCAACGACTCATGCCCCCAATGCAGCACGCGCACCATGAACCAATTCAAACCAAAATTGCAGGCCATGGCGACAAAACTCACGAACATCGGCACCCACCGTCGATCCATCGCATAAAAGGCAGGCTGGACGATTTTCAACCAACTGTAGGCCAGCAAGCCGTAACCGTAGCATTGCAGAGCACTCGCAATCATGATGGTGCTGCGATGGTGCAAGTCTCCACCTTTGAAAATCACTGCCACCAAAGGCTGGGCAAGAACCATCAAACCGACCGCACAAGGCAAGACCAATAAGGTCACCAAATTCATGCCGCGCGCGATGGTTGGCGAAAATTCTTCACGAATTCCCCCCACCGCCGCTCTCGACAGCGCAGGCAAGGTCACCGTCGCCACGGCGACACCGAACATGCCAATCGGCAATTGCATCAAGCGAAAGGCGTAGTTGAGCGCCGAAACACCCCCTGCGCCCGTGCTGGTCGCAAACATGGCGTTGACCATGACGTTGACCTGCACCGCACTCGCCGCAATCATCGCGGGCCCCATTAGCGAGAGAATTTTTTTCACACCCGACTCGTTCCACAAGGTGTCCCAAGTGAATCGGAATCCCACCCGTCGCAAAGCCGGAAATTGCACCAACAATTGGCCCAAGCCTCCTAACAAAACACCGCAACTGATGCCGATCAAACTGGTTTCTTTCCAAGCAGGATCGAGCCAATAACCCAGCGCTCCACCGCCGATGATGCAACCGAGATTGAAAAAACAAGAAGCCAAGGCCGGCATGCCGAAAACTTGCTTGGCATTCAGCATGCCCATCACCAAGGCTGCCAGACTGACGAGCAGCAGAAAGGGATACATGATGCGCGCCAACAACACAATCAAGTCGCGCTGCTGTGGACCGAAACTTTTGTCGGCAAAGGATAACATCAAATCGACAATCCACGGTGCACACAAGATTCCTACCACTGTCACCGCACTCATGAATACAACAACCAAGGACAACACCCGATTGGCCAGTTGCCACGCCGAAACATCGCCCTGCTCTTTGAGTCGCTTGGAAAAGGTTGTCACGAATGCCTGCGACAAAGCCCCCTCGGCAAACAGATCGCGCAATAAATTCGGAATCTTGAAGGCTAACGCAAAACAATCCGCGAGCACGCTGGTGCCGTAGAGCTTGACCATGAAGATGTCGCGCAATAAGCCGAGAACACGACTCAACATCACCGCAGCACCGATTTTCCCCGTCGCCGCAGCTGTCTTGCGATTTTCTTCAGCGGCACTCTCGCGATTTGAACTCATAGGTGTCTTAGCACCTCAACGACGACATTTTTCGAGCAAGGAATCAAGAAAATACGCAATCTGATGCAAGGCACGCGAACTATCGTTGTCCGGTAACACGGCAAGATCTTCGTGGCATTGCTTTAACAAATCTTTCGCGGTATCGATCGCCGCTTCTACAGCACCCTCGTATTCCGCAATGCCTAACAAAACCGGCAAGTCCAATGGCTGCTGATTGACGATGCGTGCCGTCAATTTCATCCGCTGCGCATCGCTCGCACTTTCTAACAAATTCAAGATCGGCAAGGTCAACTTGCCTTTTTCCAAATCGGTGCGCAGGGTCTTGCCCACGGTTTCTTCCACTCCCACGAGATCCACGCAGTCGTCGTAAATTTGATAGACGGCCCCCAGTCGCAGACCGTAGTCATACATCCGCTTCTCGACTTCTTCACTCGCGCCCGAGAGCTTGGCCGAGAGTGCCGCAGCCGCCGCAAAGAGCGCACCAGTTTTCATTTCCATGATGCGGAAATACTCGTCCTTGGTCAGGGTCAAATCGAAGCGACGCTGGGTCTGGATGATTTCTCCTTGGCATACCTCGCGCGCGGCGTGTCCCACTTTGCGACAGATATCGATCGAATCGAAGTCGGTGGCCAAGGTCAAGGCATGCGAAAAAAGAGCATCGCCTAACAATACGGCAAGACCATTGCCCCATTTGGCATTCGCAGTCGGCACCATCCTGCGAGTCGACGCACCATCGATGATGTCGTCGTGCACCAGCGTGGCCATGTGAATCAATTCCATGATCACCCCAATCTTGCGATGATCCTCGCCCGCTTCTCCCAAAGCTCCCCCGGTTAAGACAGCCAAGGCAGGTCGAATCCTTTTGCCGGCGGTGTTGCACACGTAAGCAACATAGGGCTCGACCATCGGATCAAACTCGCGCACTTGCTCACGAATGGAGATCTCGACGAGTTCCAAGTGCGGTCGCACGAGTTCAAAAGGAAAGGTGTCGTTCATCGGCGGTTGTTTCGAGGTGCTTACCATATCGTGCAACTTTTTGTAATCTCCCACAGGACTCTCGGATTGGCAAGCCGATCAAAGAAATTTTCTCACAATCCTAGCCTCACGTCTCAGCGAGCCTTGGATGAAGCTTGTTTGGCCACGCGTTCGAGCAGCACCCGACGCAATTCATCGAGCCCAATTTCCAACTCCGCAGAAATCGGCACGATTTCTACTTTGGCAAATCGCTGACGGAATCGCTGCAAGTTCTCTTCGGCCACTTCCGAATCCATCTTGTTGGCGACCACCAACCAGGGGAATTTCGCCAAGTCTTCATCGTATTCGCGAATTTCCATGCGCAAGACTTCGAGATCCTGCAGCGGATCGCGACCATCGGTGCCTGCCATATCGATGACGAAAAGCAGTAAGTTGCAGCGCGTGATGTGTCGCAAAAACTCATGACCTAGGCCTTTGTTTTGGTGCGCCCCTTCGATCAAGCCAGGGATGTCGGCAATGGTGCAACGCTTATAGCCATCGAACTCGGCCACCCCGACCACCGGTTGCAGCGTGGTGAAGGGATACGACGCCACTTTGGGCTGCGCATGCGAAAGTTTGCCGATCAAGGTCGATTTGCCCGCATTGGGAAAGCCGACCAGTCCCACATCGGCAATGCGACGCAGTTCTAGGTAAAACACTCCCAGCTCGCCGTCTTCTCCCAGCGTGTGCTCGACCGGCGCACGGTTGGTTGGCGTCTTGAAATGCCAGTTGCCCTTACCACCTTTGCCGCCTTGGCAAAGCACGAACTCTTGCCCTTCTTCGGTCAAATCAGCAATCGGCTCCATGTCGATCCCCTCTTCGCTGCGCTCCAATTCAACCGCTTCCTGGACGTTGGTTGCCGTGGTCCGATACACCACCGTACCAGGTGGCACTAGTGCGATAAAGGGCTTGCCGCCGCGACCAGTTTTGCGAACACCCGCCCCATTGACCCCGCCTTCCGCGATCATTTTCGGGTCGTAGTGAAACTGACGCAAGTTGTCGGTATGAGGAGAAACTTTCAAAATCACATCCCCTCCTTTGCCGCCGTCACCACCATCGGGACCCCCGCGCGGCACAAATTTTTCGCGACGAAAACTCACCGCTCCGTGCCCGCCATCTCCGGCTTTTGCAAATACTCGAATGTGATCAATAAACATAATTTCCCCTTGTGGAGCGCCACGCTAGCATCAAACCAAGCTCGGAGTCAAACATTCACGAAAAAATCACGCAGTGACTTCGACAATCCTCCTTGCCAAAGACAAAACTTTGCGCCACGTTCCGCGCCGACATGTCCGAACTTCCTACAGCCGACCTCCTGTCGCTCGATACCGACGGCCTTCGCAGCCGTCTCTCGAAGCTCAGGAGGTATCTTTGACATCCCTAGCCTCGAAAACCAAATTGCCGAGCTAGAAAACGCGATGTCCAATCCCGATTTCTGGAATCATCCCGAAAAAGCACGCGAAACCAACGCCAAAGCTAGTTCGATGAAGAAGAAGGTGGAAACTTTCTTGTCGCTCGAATCCCGCGCGGAAAACATCGATGCCGCCATCGCCTTAGCCAAGGAATTTGACGATGCCGATACCGCCCGCGAGGCGCTGAGCGAATTTTCTGCATTGAACGAGGCCATTACTTCGTTCGAGCTGTTGACTCTGCTCAATCAGCCCAACGATGCCTGCAATGCCTACCTCGTCATTTCGGCCGGAGCCGGCGGCACGGAGGCCTGCGATTGGGCGCAAATGCTCCACCGCATGTACACCCGCTGGGCGGAACGCAAGGGTTTCCAAGTCGAAACGCTCGACTGGCAGGACGGCGATGAAGCCGGACTTCGCTCGGCGACCATCAAAATCACCGGCGAATACGCCTACGGCTATCTCAAGAATGAACGCGGTGTTCACCGCCTTGTCCGCATTTCACCGTTCGATGCCGCTGGCAAACGTCACACGTCTTTTGCTTCGATCGATGCCACACCAGAGATTTCGAACGAAATCAAGATCGAAATCAATGACAAGGACATCGAGATCCAAACCACCCGCTCGGGCGGCAAGGGCGGTCAGAATGTGAACAAGGTGGAAACATGCGTGATCTTGCGCCACTTGCCCACCGGCATTCTGATTCGTTCATCCGCCTCGCGAACCCAAGGAGCAAACAAGGAACAAGCCTTCGCCATTCTGAAAGCCAAACTTTTCCAAATCGAAGAGGATAAGCAAAAGGCGGAATCGGAACGCGCCTACGGGGAAAAGGGCGACGTCTCTTGGGGCAATCAAATTCGCTCGTACGTTTTCCAACCGTACCAAAAGATTGTCGACCTCCGCACAGGTCAAGAAACGGGCAACATTCAACCTGTCATGGATGGCGATATCGATGCCTACATCGAAGCCAAACTGCGGGGCAAGGTGCGTGTCAAGGGCGCGAAGGATGACGACGAGGATTGATCCTTGATCGATCAGGGACTTGGATCTTTTTTCGAAAAAAATTCAATTCTTTTCGAAAATGGCATGATTCACGCTTTAACCAACATGTGTTTCGTGTGTGCGATCACCTGTTTTGTGTGTGTCATAGCATTACTGACACTTTTGAGCCTCGCGCTTGAGAGTGTCAGTGATAGCTGGCTCGCTCTACGAAACGTCCTGCTGCGGTTCGGATCGATGTGTGACACGACTCACTCATGTCTGGCATCGCAGTTTGTTTGATCTTTCGACTTTTTTGAGCCGTGGATTTCTTCGGCTTGCGTGAGCTATGATGAAAAGTCATGGATTTTTGATGCTTTTTGCGTGCCAATTCGCGAGAATCTGCTTTGATGGGTGCGCCCATGACCGATAGCGTTTCAGAGCAGACCATTCTCATCGTCGATCAAGAGATCGAATTCCTCGATTGGGCCACGAAGCATCTTGCGGCCAACAATCTGAAAATCCTTCGCACGGACCAATCGGACAAAGCGCTAAAAATCATTTCCAAAACGCATGTCGATGTCGTGCTGTCTTCCACCGACCTCCAACCCTTTGATGGCTTGGAGCTTTTGGGGAAAATCAAGGCGCAGTCGCCGTCGACGCTGGTGATTCTCATCGCCGGGTTTCCGACCACGGGACAGGTCATCGAGGCCACCCAGCGGGGTGCGCACGATGTCTTGCGCAAGGAATCCCTCCCTTTCGAACTGCGCTCGGTACTGGAAACGGCCTTGCAACTGGCTGAAGACCGACGCAGTGCCGATACCAGTTCGGCCATCCAACCGGCTTATGATGGGCGAGTGAAAATCATTGGCGTCTCCCGCGCCCTCCAGGATGTTTTCAAAATTGTCGGCCGCGTCGCACGGGCCGATGCCCCCATCCTCATTTCCGGCGAAAGCGGATCGGGCAAGGAACTGATCGCCAAAGCCATTCACGAATATTCACCGCGTCGACTCAAGGAACTGATCCCCATCAACTGCGGAGCTATCCCCGAAAACTTGCTGGAATCGGAGCTTTTTGGTCACGAAAAAGGCTCTTTCACCGGAGCCATTGCTCGTCGCGCCGGGCGCTTTGAGCAAGCCGATGGCGGAACGCTGTTCCTGGATGAAATTGGCGACATGCCGCTTTCGATCCAAGTGAAGCTGCTGCGGGTACTGCAAGACGGAACCTTTTCCCGGGTCGGTTCGAATGAAACGATGACCAGCGATGTTCGGATTGTGACCGCTACACACAAAGACCTCGCCGCCGAAGTGGCCGCCGGTCGTTTCCGCGAAGACCTCTACTACCGACTCAATGTGGTCGAGATTCGCATCCCTCCCCTGCGAGATCGCAAGGAGGACATCCCGCTGCTCGCCGAATTTTTTCTGCAAAAAATCACCCGCAAGAACGGCATGGCGCGCATCCGTCTGTCGCAGGAAGGCATCACCGCCCTACAACAACACCACTGGCCCGGCAATGTGCGGGAACTGGAAAACACCATTGCCCGCGCCTGCGCTCTGGCCTCTTCTTCGGTGCTCTTGCCCGCCGACATCCCCCTCGCTTCTGCGCCGAGCACGAACCGATTTAAGCTCGATGACACCATCGACGCCCTACTCAATAACGCACCCTCTGGCAATGTCGTGGAATGGATGCTTTCCCAATTGGCGCAGCGTGCGATGATTTTGGCGGAAAACGACGTCAAACAAGCGGCTGTCCGACTGGGCATTTCGCCCGATGAATTGAAAAAACTCCTCGCTCCCTGAAGCCATGCTGCACGTCATCGACCACCCCTTGATTCACCAAGAACTGTCGATGGCGCGTGCCCCCAAAACGTCATCGTGCGATTTCCGTGCTGCAGTGCGACGCATTGCCTGTCTCATGACTCCGCGCGTCTGTGAGAATTTGCCGACCATTCCGCAAGAAGTCGAAACACCACTTGAAACGATGATCGGCAAGATTCTGCTGCGTAAAATCACACTCGTCCCCATCCTCCGCGCGGGACTCGGGTTTCTCGATGGATTTCTCGACCTCATTCCTCATGCGTCGGTCGTGCACCTCGGCATCAAGAGAAACGAAATCACTCTCGCAGCCGAAACCTACTACGCCAAACTCCCACACGATTGGGATCAGCGCGAAGTCGTTGTGCTCGACCCCATGCTCGCCACGGGTGGATCAGCCATTTCTGCCATCGATCAACTCAAAAAAGCCGGTGCCAAAAACATCCGCTTCGCCTGCTTGGTCGCCGCACCCGAGGGCGTGCGCGCCTTCGAAGCGCAACATCCCGATGTCCCCATTTACACCGCCGCGCTCGATCGCTGCTTGAGCCAAAGCGGATACATCCTACCCGGACTCGGCGATGCCGGAGATCGGTTGTTCGATACGTAAAGAACACGCTGCCGCCGAAAAAGAGCACAAGATCATCGCCCCTACCCCAAGCGCACGCCCCATTTCCACATGGGGACAGACAACATGACATGGGGACAGACCAACATGACATGGGGACAGACAAAATCTGCCATTCTCCCGAAAAAAAAGCCTGCGTCGGTGACGCAGGCTTTGAAGATTTTCGGCTGACTGGCTGATCTACCTAGGATTACTTAAGACCCGCCATGATCTGATCCGTGATCGCCTTGACCAAGGCTTCGGCTTCAGGGTTGTTGGTCGTGTCTGTCAGGGGAGCTGGTCCACCGATCGAGCAAATCGTGCCGGGACGGAAATCAGCGTTGTCGCAGAGTTCGCACTCTTTCCAGTTGGCGCGCTTGTCTTCCATGCCCAACACTTTGCGCAGAGCGATCAGTTCTTTGGCTTGGCCACCGGTGATCGTGAGCAGGTTGCCGCCGTTGAGCTGCGAAGCCACCCATACGGTTTTGCAATAGGACTCGACGTTCTCCATTTTCCAATAAGCATCCTCAATGTCTTTGCCCCAGGTGATGACACCGTGGTTGACCATCAGAACCGCCATGTGATCAACCGCCGCATTGCCGACAACCTCCGCATTGGCCGGAGTGCCGGGAGTGCGGTATTCGGCCATGCCGATTTGTCCAAGGAACACTTCCGCTTCGGGAATCATGCAAGTAGGAGGCTGCACACCAGCTACCGCAAAGGCCGTGCCGTGTGGTGGGTGAGCGTGACAGCAAGCCTTGGCTTTGGGCTGACGCTTCATGATGGCAAGGTGCGTCATGCACTCGGAAGTGCGCTTGAATTTGCCTGCCAGCTGATTGCCTTCAAGGTCAACCAAGCCCATTTGCTCAACGGTCATGAAACCTTTCGAAACAAGTGTCGGTGTGCAAAGCACCAAATTGTCACCCACGCGGATGGTCAAGTTGCCGCCATTGCCGTCGGTATACTCGCGAGCCCACATGCGCTGACCAATCTCCACCATGCGCTCTTTGAGCTTAGTGATGGCTGGCGAATGGAAAAACGCGTGAATCTCCTCCGGAGTTTTCGGATCTTTGCCGGGAGTCCAGTGATATTCGTAGTCGGGCAAAATCGGATCAACTTTAGCAGGCGCTGCCGCAGGAGCACCTGCGCTCTTGCCAAAGCTGCGTCCAGCACTGCTGAATACATCTTTCGCCGAGGGAGTCACAATCGCACCCGTAGGGATATTCACATTGCCAGAACGGATCATGGCTTCGGCGTCAGCAGCAGTAATGACTTTTTTCATAAATGGTTCTTAGTTCGGAGAGTTGAATTCGTTTTTTTCGGAAAAGGGAGTGTAATCAATGCGATCAAAAATGGCGATGCAGAGCGCATCAATGGCGATAGGGGAAGGAAAGGGTGCCGTTGCTTCAGCACCTTCGCTGAAACCGATGACATCGCCCTCACCCGCGCCAATGTTGTCGTAAACCACGACAGTAGACTGTGCGGTGACAGGCATTTTGGCGGAACAAGCCTGAGAAAACTGCGAGGCGTCTAGCGGGCTCACCAAGAGAAAGCGTCCTCCTTTGAAAGAAGGATCTTGCACACTCATTACGGTTCGTCCAATCACTTGACCAATTCTCATAAGAAAATGTTACGCAGGAATTTCTTCGGCCTCGTCGATAATCCCCTGCACAAACATGCGAATCGGGGAGGTATCGTCGTCGACCAAATGACGAGCACCAAGACCGTCTGTGCTCACGAGCACCCGCTCGTGCAGACCAGCACCAAAAAGATCAATCGCCACAAAAGGCGCGCCGATCTCAGCATCGCCATCGCCCAGTTGCTGGCACAACAACAACTTCTTGCCACTCAAAGAGGAGTGACAATGAGTTGCAATAGCGTTGCCAACAATGCGAGCGATAAGCATAAATTCGTTAGATAATGTGAAGATTGTCCACCAACACGCAGCGGCGAATCCGCGTGAAAGTTTTCGGAGTGGTGATGCCCTCGCCTGTGGTCGTCGCGATGGAGTAGGAAAGATACCCTTCTCCACCCAAACCAAGACCTGCGGTGCTAGGACCGTTTTTCACAAAAATGGTGGTGTCCATTTCCTTCGCCATGGCGGTCATGTGATCGACATTGCGGGTATGGATCATCGCCGAGTGACGATAATTGTGCTCGGCTTGCTTCGCATGTTTCACCGCTGTTGCGAAATCGGGGCAAGCGACGATGGGAATCATCGGCATCATCTGCTCTTCTTGAACAAAAGCATGATCCGCGCTGGTCTCACCGAAAAGCAGAGGCGTGCCGCTGGCGACATTGGCACCGGCGTGACGGGCGAGCACTGCGGGGTCGGCGCCAATCAGGTCGCGATTCACCGCTGCGTGCGAGCAACCACCATCGGTTTCCTTATACGTAAAGGCCGCCTTGGTCAGAGAGTCGATTTGTGCGGCATTCAAACGAGTGGCACCGGCTTTCTCCATCTCTTCCATGAAACGATTGAAAACAGAACCCACCACAAACACGGCTTTTTCGCCGATGCAAAGCAGGTTGTTGTCGAAACCACCACCCTCGATCACCGAGCGAGCTGCACGAGCGAGGTCGGCAGAGTCATCGACCACCACGGTCGGGTTGCCCGGACCTGCGCAGATGGCGCGCTTGCCAGACTTCATCGCCGCACTCACCACGGCTGGACCACCTGTGATGGCTAAGAGAGGAATTTGCTCGTTTTTGCAAATGAGGTTGAACGAATCAAGTGTCGGTTGCTCGATGCAGGTAATCAGATTCTTGATGCCCAACTCGCGTTCGATCGCTTTGTTGTATTCGCGCACCGCCATGGCCGCACTGCGCGCGCCGCCGGGGTGTGGATTGAAAACAATGGCATTGCCTGCCGCCACCATGCTGATGATGTTGCCCGTCAAGGTGGGCACCGAATGGGTCACAGGAAGGATCGCACCAATCACACCGAAGGGCGCAAATTCTTCCATCATAATGCCACCGTCGCCACTCATCGCGTCCGGACGGAGATACTCGACACCAGGAACATTTTTAGTGATCAGCAGTTTGCCAATCTTGTGATCCACACGACCAATCTTGGTCTCTTCCATCTCGAACTTGCCCCATGGCTCAGCGTTCGCCACGGCGAGAGTTTTGACAATTTCAATCACCTTCGCACGGGCACCAATGCCGGCCTTTTTGAGTTTCAGGTGAGCGTGATGAGCGGCATCCGCGGCTTTGTCGACACAGCTGAATACGCCGTAATCGCCATCCGCTCCTGGGCAACCGCAGCCGCAGCCATCCTTTTTCGCCGCTGCAGGAGCCACGGTAACGTTGGCTGCTTGCAAGCGAGAAAGAACACTTTCCACCACGGATTGAATTTGTTGTTGGTCGAGAGTCATAAAGAAAAAAGAAAGGAAATTTCGCTAGAGAAAATCAATTGGTCTGATACACGGTGGAGCCTAGCACTTCCACTCGATCGACAATGCCGACGACAGCTGCGTCGACGGGCACAGGCTTCAGATCGCCTGCTTGGCGGGCACTACTGCCCTGGCAAAAAAGCACCATTTCACCCACGCCAGCTCCTACGGTATCTATCGCCACAATGGTGTTTTGACCGTTTTTGAACTGACTAGTATTCTTCTCGTCGACGAGCTTAGGACGCAAAATCAAGAGCTTTCGCCCTGTCAAATGCTCATCCTTTTTAGTCGCCACGACTTGACCGATGACTTCTGCAAGAAACATGAATGATGATTCCGGTAAAGCAAGCGCACCCGTTCCTTCGAGCGGGTGCGCGTCACTCAATTATTTGCGTGGTGCACGAGCCACAGTGTCTTTTGGCAAAACACCATCGATGGAGCTGTCAGGACGTGCGATCACATGAGCGCTGACGACTTCACCGCAAGTGCTTGCGGCGGCAGCACCGGTATCGATTGCCGACTTGACGGCGGCCACGTCACCTGTGATGACGGCGTTGCACAGTGCGCTGCCGACGTGTTTCATCGGACCGGCAAGTTCGACGTTAGCGGACTTCAGCATCGCGTCGACTCCGACGACGAGGCAAGCGAGACCGCGGGTTTCCAATAATCCTACTGCTTGTTTGGACATAATGATTCTTCATTGGCGGGAATGACAAAAACTTTGATGCGTGAACCCTCGGCTTGGATTTCCTGTTCCACTGCGCGGCAGGACTGGTTGCGTGCTTCATCGAGCACAAGACCAAACTCTTCGAGACCTTCGCAAACCGCAGTGCGGACTTCGTGGCCATTTTCGCCAATGCCTGCGGTGAAAACCAGTGCATCGAGGCCGCCCATTTGCCAGGCAAAAGCACCGATCCAGTGACGGATCGAATCGACCATGTGATCGATGGCCAGAGTGGCATCGGCATTGCCTTGGAGGCTTGCTTCATTGACATCACGAACGTCATTGCTGACGCCCGAAAGACCGAGCAGACCTGATTCCTTGGTGAGTTGACGCTCGGCTTCTTCCAGCGAGAGACCCAAGACCTTCATCGCATAAGGAAGCGCGCCCGAATCGAGTTCGCCCACACGGTTGTTTTGCGGCAATCCGCTCTGTGGCGAAAAACCCATGCTCGTACCGATCGCGACACCATTGAGGATGCCCGTCACCGAGCTGCTGCCGCCGAGGTGGCAAGAAACGACGCGGAGAGGTTTGCCCGAAATGGGCGCAGGTCCTTGCAGGTAGAGCGAAGCCGTGGAGGCGGCGACGTCATCGCGCCCCATCAATTGGGCCGAGCGTTCGGCGACATACTTGTGGCTGGCGCCGTGGAAACCATAGCGACGAATCCCGATATCGCGCCACGACTTCGGCAGAGCATACACACTGCGCGGTTCAGGCACCCATTGGTAGAATGCGGTTTCAAACAATGCCACCAAGCGAGCTTGCGGCAAAGACTGCGCAAACTGGCGAATGCCATTGGCATACGGCGGATTGTGCGCAGGCGCAACGGCAGCAAAATTTTCGAGCGCTTGCACGCATGTTTCATCCGCCCAGACGCAACCGCTCAGATCCTTGCCCAGCACCGTCTTAAATCCGACCGCATCAATCTCGCTGGGCGAGGCGATGACGCCGTCTTTTTGAAGCGTTTGCAGAGCATCGTCGATCACTGATGCATAATCAGTGACACGCTCGTATCCGCCTTTCGCCAGCACCTCTTGCCCTGTCGCATCCATGCGATAGAGACGGTACTTGAACGATGTCGATCCGAGATTGGCAATAAGAATGAGCATGCGCGGGGATGATGAAAATGAGAGACAAGCTCCCGCAGGTGAACGATCACCTACGGGAGAAAAGTGCAGTCCATTAGCCGACCCAGGTGCCGAGCTTGCCAAGGTCGTCGTGCGGACGAGCAATGACTTGCACAGCTGTCACCGTGCCGATGTTCGAAGCAGCTGCGGCAGCGGCATCCAAGCCTGCCTTCACTGCAGCAACATTGCCGGTGAAGAAGCCTGTTACCAAGCCCGAGCCGAGTTTTTCCCAGCCTGTCATTTGAATGTCAGCCGACTTCAATGCAGCATCTGCGCCTTCGATCAAAGCGATAAAGCCTTTGGTTTCAATAATTCCGATTGCTTGTTTGGCCATAATAGTGGGTAGTTAAAAATGAAGAAAAAATTACGCAAGACCGAGCTGCACCAGCAGATCGTTGTGGGGACGAGCGATGACGTGTGAGCCAACCAGCTCACCTACGCGACCAGCGGCATCAGCACCTGCGGCAACAGCCGACTTGACGCTGCCTACGTCACCTTTGACGATCACGGTCATGAAGCCGCCGCCAGTTTGAATTTGTTTCACGAGTTCGACGTTAGCCGCTTTCGTCATGGCATCGGTAGCCTCTACGCTGCCGACATATCCTTTGGTTTCGATGAATCCGAGTGCTGCACTCATAGTAGGGCTTCAGTCCGCAGGCATTGCCTTCATCGGTGTCGATGTGGACTTCAAGCTTGAAAGTGGGGTCGACGCGAACGACGAGATTGTCGAAGGTCATGCCAAGGTCGCCATGGACCTTCAGCTTCATGACATCGAGATGCTTCACGCCATAAAAGTTGGCGTCATCAGGATGCATGTGCACGTGCGGCTGAGCGCGGATGATGCCTTGTTTCAGTTCAAAGTAACCGTAAGGCCCCATGAGCATGCCGCCTGGCGTTCCCGCAATATCACCCGACATTTTGACAGGAATGTCAAAGCCGAGAGCGATCGAATCCGTGTAGGCCAGCTCCACTTGATTCAAATTGCGGCATGGGCCAAGAATGCGGAGGTTGGAAATCACACGACTGCGAGGACCGATCAGAGTTACGGTTTCTTTCGCCGCATACTGACCGTGCTGATAGAGATCTTTCATCGGGGTCAGTTGATGACCAGGACCGAAGAGAGCCTCGACAGCCTCTTGAGTCAAATGACAGTGACGGGCACTGATGTTCACCAACAGCTTGTTCGGCGCTTGACGTGGCATGGGCTTCTTCAAAGCCGCATAGACTTGCTCACGCACCAGCTGCTCGATCACATCGCGAGAGAGTTTGGGTTGGGTAGAAGAGGACATCGACGCAGGGAAATTTCTTTGTTTTTATGGTTTTGTCAATGAAATTCCAAATTTTTCCAAATTTTTCCAAAAATTGACAGGTTAAGGGCGGAACCAGAGTGGGGATTTGCGACAGAGAGTCAAGTGAGATCGTGCAAAATTTCGACTTTTTCTCCCATCTCATTGTTCTGAAAAACGGGCGATGGATGCACCATCGCCCGCTTGATATCAGAAGTCCGATTAGGATTGCTTGACGTCCACCCACTGCTTGGTGCGAGCGGATTCGAGCACGGCGTCGCAGACATACTGCGTGCCGAGAGCGTGACGGAAGTCAGGATAGTTCTTCGGCGCGCTGGGATTCTCCAAAGACTTGAGGAACTCATAGAGCGCATGGGTGAAGCTGTGCTCGTAGCCCAAGCACAGACCGGGAACCCACCAGTTGCCAGCGTAGGGCTGGTCGCCATCAGAACAGTGAATGCTGCTCCAACCACGACGGTCGCTTGGCACGCCGTGATCGAAGTATTCCAGACGGTTGAGGTCGTGAAGATCCCAGAACAGCGACTTGTTTTCGCCGTTGATCTCAAAGGTGTAAAGCGCCTTGTGACCACGGGCATAACGGGTCGATTCAAAGATCGCCAACGAGCCGTTTTCAAAGCGGGCCAAGAATGCGCAAGCGTCATCGATCGTGACGGGCATTTTCTCGCCTGTCGCAGTGTGAACGCGCTCTTTGATGAAAGTCTCGGTCATCGCACTCACCGAAACGATGTTGCCGTTGATCCAGCGTGCGGTGTCGATGCAGTGCGCAAGCAAGTCGCCTGTGACACCCGAACCGGCAGCTGCGGCATCGAGACGCCACAGACCGGCACCGCCTTGAGGAAGCTCGGAGGAGATGGTCCAATCCTGCAAGAAATTCGCACGATAGTGGAAAATCCGACCAAGTTCGCCGGCTTCAACGATGTGCTTCGCATGCGTGACGGCAGGCAGGAAGCGATAGTTGTACCAAACCAAATTCGGCAAACCGGATTCTTCCACCGCTTTGACCATTTTTTCTCCTTGCTCACCATTGAGGGCGAGAGGCTTTTCACAAAGAATCATTTTGCCGTGCTTGATGCACTCCAAAGCGATTTCAGCATGAGAGTCATTCGGCGTGCAGATATCGACCGCATCGATATCGGGACGCGCCACCAGCTTACGCCAGTCGGTCTCGTAGGACTCATAGCCCCACTTTTCCGCGAAGGCTTTCACCTTGGCTTCATCGCGTCCGCAAATGGCTTTGCGAACGGGGACATATTCGGTGTCGAAAAAGTGCGAGACTTGCGACAAGGCATTCGAGTGAGTACGGCCCATGAAGCCGTAGCCAATCACACCAACGTTCAATTGTTTTTTCATGAAATGTAGGAGTTCGGAGTTAGAGAGCTTTTTTGACATTCACCATCGCTTTGAGGATGGTGTTCCAAGTGTTGGGATTTTCGAGGGTCGAGTTCGGGAACATGCAACCATCCCAGCAAATGTGCTTAATGCCGCGGTCCGCTGCTCCTTCGAGCCAGATTGTCGAGCAACGCGTGATGTCGAGCTTGCCATTCGGATCGTCGGCTGGGCAGTGGCGACCAGTTTTCTCGTGCGAACCAGTGCCGTGGACAGTGCCATCGTTTTGAGCGACGTGGAAGTCGATGGTCCAAGGACGCAGTGCGCTGACCATTTTTTCGTAAGCGGGCCAGAACTCGGCATCGCTGTAGCCTTCTTTCAGCAAGGCAGACTCGGGCGCATTGTATCCCATCAGATAGAGATAGGTGTGCGCCAAGTCCGCTTGAAAACCGAAGGTGCCAGGCATGCCCACGCCTTCGAGCGTACGCAGCATGACTTCCCAGGAATGCATGCCTGCCCAGCAAATCTCGCCTTCGGCGGCGATGCGCTCGCCATGATCGGCAGCGATTTTGGCGGCTTTTTGGAAAGTATCGACAATGCGCGCGGTGTTCTGCGCGGGGTTTTCAGCCCACTTTTGCACACCGAACTCAGCGGAGTCGACGCGGATGACACCGTATTCACGGACGCCGTGCTTGTTCAGCAGATTGGCGATGCGACAGGCTTTTTCAATCGCCAAAAGAAACTTCGCTTGTTGCTCATCGCTGCCCATGGAGGAATCCCCCACCGTGCCAGGCCAGACGGGTGCGACCAAGGAACCGACTTTGAGGTTCTTCTCAGCGATCTTGTCCGCCATTGCTTTCAGCTCATCCTCCGAGATCTCGGGATCCATGTGAGGGTGAAACAAAAACAAATCGACACCGTCGAACTTATGACCGTCGACCTCAGCGGCAGCAGTCATTTCCAGCATTTGGTCCAGCGAGATTGGCGGATGGTCGGTGCCGGGCTCTTTGCCGACCAGACCAGGCCACATAGCGTTGTGCAATTTCATCATAGTAATTAGGGATTGGGGTGAAAGAAGGGAAAAGTTCTTTGGTTAGGAGACGGCAAACGGAGTCGATGCGGCATTTCCCGCGTTACTACGCTCCTCAACCGCGTAAGATTGCAAAAAAAATCTTCTTTGGTTTTTAGAGTGGTCCGCGAGGCTACCACAAGGGGTTTGGCCATTTGCTGAGCCATTTTAGATACCCCTGATTTCCCGATTGCAAGAAATTAACAAGAATTTCCCAAAAAAATCAAATTTCCAGGAATTCCTGCCAATCGATCTTGACCTGCACCGAGACGTCATTTTCCCCATGAATGACCAGTGTTGTTGCATCCAACGGAGTAATCGCAGTCACTTTCCCGAAATCGGGTTCGACCAAGGCCACACCTTGAATGATGGGCAAGCGCACCGTATCGCGGGCCGAAAAGGAACGAGTCGTCGGAATGCCTTCCGCGGCCAATCGATCTTCGCGCGATGCCTCTAGGCCGTTGCAAAAATGCCCGCAGATTTCTTCGATACCGACGCGACCCACGTGTCGACTCTCCCAAGGATGAGCGCTGCGGCCGCCATTCGACACCCAAAATAAGGTAGCGGGAAAATCGCTCACACGCTTAAGGGAAAACCAAACGTAATTGTCAAAAGTTGCCGCACTCCAGCCAAAAGGTTGCTCGGGTGAGGCAGGTTGATTGACCATCATGACCAAGTCTTCATGGCCGACAGGCGTCGGATAGTGCGTCAGGTTCATCGCACTGCCATCAACGCAAGGAACCGCCGAAAGCTCCGAAAAGCGCGCCGAAGGCTGAAGTCGCCCCGTCTCACCCGCATCGGGATTGGCAAAAAGACCGTCGTAGACCGAAGCCCAGCGGAAAGGACTCACCGCCAAACGACCCTGTCCGAGCGCTAGGTCGGAAAAATCCAGAACAGGATGATTGCCGTAGTTCCATTTCCCTTCCAGTCCGCTCACCCAGTGCTCGACATAAAGAGCTTGCTGGCCTTCACGCACGGAAATTTTTTTCTTCACCGCGGCACCACTATCGGTCTGCGGCATTTCAAGAATCAAGAAACGCTCGCCTTGTTCGACCAAACTCCACATCGCATTCGCCGGATCGCCATGGGGCGGACCTCCTGCTTGACCACCAAAGGGCAAACAGAAAAAATCACCGCGCAATTGCGTCAACAAGGGCGGTAAAGAAGCGTCGATCTCGTCGGGCTGCCATGGCGCCAGCGCATAGGGCGACACCGCATAGTCGCCAAAATAAAAGTCAACGGGGGCCAAATGCCCACCTTGTGCGGTGATCGCAAAATCCACCTCAGGTGTACTCACAAAAAAACTTTCGCTGCCGTAAATGATTTCCATGCCCTGATCAAAATCATTTTTCTCAGCAAAGCAAAACCAAAATCAAGAAGATTGACGAAATCCTTCTCCCATCATCTGCTGCCGCTTCAGAAGCCTAAAGTAGCCAAGTTCCATCAGCAGCTCCCCCCCCGGATCGCTGTCAAATGCCCCTTGACTACTTCAGGTTCCTGATGCAGCCACTTTTCAGAGACCTGAAGTAGCCAAGTGAGATTAGCAGCTCCCCCCCCGGATCGCTGTCAAATGTCCCTTGACTACTTCAGGTTCCTGACGAAGTGATCCTTCAGAGACCTAAGGTAGCCAAGTGCGAATAGTAGCTCCCCCCCCGGATCGCTATCTAAAAGTCCCTTGACTACCTCAGGTCCCTGATGAAGCAGAAAAGCCCGTAGACCTTGTTCTTCAAGAACCAGCTGCGGAGATGTGATCGACACCGCGCAGCAGCGTGAAAAGAGATATCATGAAATCTCCACTCCGCCATAGGGAGGACTCCCTGAAAGTGAATCAGGGATTTCTAGGGGTTCTCTAGGGGGCGTTGGGAACCTAGGAATCGAAACGCCCTTCTTCCATCCAGCGCTTCGCCGCTCTAACCAGTGCCGCCCCATCGGCGAGTCCGAGTTTCTGTTTGAGATTTTCTCGATAGGTCTCGATCGTCTTATGACTCAACTTCAAATGCTGCGCAATTTGCATCGTAGTCATGCTACCTCCAATCAATTGAAACACTTGCAGCTCACGATTGGAAAGCTTGGCCAAGTCCGGATGCTGCGATGCGGGATCAGGGAAAATGTTCTGCAACAACTTCGCTCCCATGCGTGGACTCAAATGAATGCCACCACCGAGAACCGTCTGTATCGCTGCAGTCACGGACTCGGTCGCTTCGGATTTCATCAGATAGCCTCGTGCCCCAGCTTGCAGAGCCCGATGCGCAAAAACGTCTTCGTCGAATTGCGATAGAGCAATGATGCGAATCTTAGGATACTCCTGCGAAGTCTCTTCAATCAAGTCCAAGCCCTCGCCATCTCCCAAGCGCAAATCCATCAATATGACCTCAGGCTGCAAAACCCGAATGGCTTCGCGCGCTTCTTTGACCGACGCCGCTTCACCGCAGCAAGTCAAGCCTTGCTGCTGGTTCAACCATTGCGCAAGACCACTGCGGAAAAACAGATGATCTTCAACAATCAAAATGCGTATTTTTTTCATAGCCAAAATTTTTACTGTATTGACGATAAGGGAACCTTACAAGTCACAGAGGTATGCCCGTCTAATCCCGACTCTATGTTCAACATGCCCCCCATACTAACTGCCCGATGCCGCATGATGCGAACTCCCATTCCCTTCTGCGCTGTCAAATCAGGGAACCAGTAGCGACCATCATTGGTCACCGATAGCACCAGGTGATCTTGATCTGTCGTCAACATGATTTCCACTTTGCGAGCAAAGCCATGATGAATGGCATTCCTCGTCGCCTCCTGAGCAATCCGATACAACTGCATGCCTTGTTCGTGACCAATCGCCGGCAAATTCCCGTCGATGCTGACCTCGGACTCGACATCAAAGACGGACTTGGTTTCTCGGCCCAATTCGGAAAGTGCCACGGCCAGACCACCGGTCTCGATGTCCACCGGCGCCAAGATGCGGGCAAAATTTCGCACTTGATTGATCGCGTCATTGACCTGCCCTACCAATTCCTCGGCAATGTCGGCTTCTTCCGCCTTTTGATTGCGCAACATCTGCGCCAATGACTTGAATCGAAAGGCGATACCGGCCAAATACGCTCCCAAGTGATCATGCAGTTCGTGCGACATCCGCTCTTGCTCGTGAGAACTGATCCGCGCGACTTCGCTTTCGAGATGATTGCGCTCAGAAACATCGCGCATTGCCGTCACCACCCAGCCTTTCTCGCGATTGCCGAGTCGGCTAATGCTGCACTCCAAGGGAAATTCTTCACCCGAATGACGCAAGCCGCGCAATGCCACTTTTTGACCAGCACAACTTACACGATCTCGTGCTTCGCGATACAAACCTCGTTGTGTCACGCCTAACAATGTTTCAACAGATCGACCGTGAAGCTCTTGACGACTCGAGCCAAAGATCTGCTCGGCAATCCGGTTGACCAGTTGAATGGTGCCATCGATGTCCGTCAAAACCAGTGCATCGGGAGCAAACTCAAAAAGATCTTCAAATTGCTTTTTGGATTGCTCCAACTCCGCCGTGCGCTCGGAAACCCGCTGCTCTAGCAAGGCCGAGTGCTCGCGCAGTGATTCGACTTTTTCTCGTTCCACACGAACATTTGTTTCCAAGGCATCGGCCAACTCTTTGGCGCGAGCTTCGAGTGATTCATTGAGCGCCTCAATCCGCTCTTGGTCGGCTTGTTGCCGCTGCTCGACCCGGAAACCACGAATGATGGTGGCATAGGTCGCCAGCAAGGGATCGATTTCTTTCACCAAAGCCAAATCATACCCGCCGGGTCGATTGGAAACCCCCACCATCGCCACCATGTCTCCCCCTTGCCAAATCGGAATGCCCAAGAAAGCGTTCAACGGTGGATGTCCTGCGGGCAGTCCACCACGACGAGGATCGTGCGCGGGCATGTTGGCAATGACCGGCTCGCCGGTCACCAGAGCTGAACCAAACAAGGTCTTCAAATTGCGAAATTCCAGACCTGTCAACTTGTGCTTCTCAAACAAATCTCGCGTCGCTTTGTTCCACGAAATGTCGGTGATCGCATGAGTTTTCATGTAGGGATTGCCCTCTTCATCACGCAACACTTCTGCAATGAACCCATATTCGCTTTCGGTAAATTTCAATAGCAATTTCAACAACTCCTCAAAAGTTTTCACCCGATCGGCAGAAGAGCCGGTGATGAAACGCGATTGCAATTGCCCTACCGCGCCTAACAGATCACTGGTGCGCTTGATTTTTAACTCGGCATCTTTTTCGTGACTCAGATCGCGAATGAATTTGCTCAAGAGCATTTCTCCATTGACCACAATGCGCGAAATGGTGAGCTCAATGGGAATTTTTTTACCACTCCGCGTCAGCGCCATGAGCTCGAAACGACGACCATCCATCCAGGGAGTTTTTTGATGCAAAAAGTCCTGTACAATTTCCCCGTGAACATCGCGTGAACAGGGTGAGATGATGGTGTCATCCAACTTCGATCCAAGGATTTCCTCTTCATTCCAACCAAACACTCGCTCGGCTTGGGGATTCCACGCTTTGACCCGACTCTCCGAGTCGGTCATCACGACCGCATCGAGCGAACTCGCAATGATCTGTTCTGTTCTTTCTTTGTGCTCGCGCAATGCCAAAGCGCTGTTTTCTAATTCATGCTGGATCGAACGATGGTGAATGCGCAACATCACCTGCCGCGAAATCCGCTGGAGCATCTCACGCTGCTCTGGGCTGAGTTTCCTCGGCACTCGATCAAAGACGCAAATCGTACCCATTCGCATGCCGCTAGGGCTGATCAGCGGTGCTCCTGCATAAAAGCGCACGTGGGGTTCACCAGCGACCAACTGACTGTCGACAAACCTCAGATCTTCTAAGGCATCTTCCACTTCGAACAACTCGTCACTTTGAATCGCATGATGACAAAAAGATTGGCACTGCGGCGTCTCGGTGATCTCACAGCCATAGCGACTTTTGAACCACTGACGCGACCCGTCTAACAAGGAAATCAAGGCAATTGGCACTTGGCAAATTTGCGCAGCAAGATAGGTGAAGTCGTCAAACTCCACTTCCGGCTCAGTATCGAGAATTTGATACCGCTTGAGCTCCTGAATTCTCGCTTCTTCGTTTCTCATATCCCCCCCGCACTGATCGTAGGAAAACTTTTCTCGTTTTGCAAACTATCAAGAAGAGGAATTTCGCAGCCATTGCCACACGCGAAAAGCCTGACCCGCTCCCATTTCGTCGACCGCATAGCTGTCTCCCGCATGCTGGCCATCGATCCATGGCAGCAAGAATTCGCGCTGCGACTTGATCTCATGCTCGCCCTCGCCCGCCCAATCCCGCAGGTCGGTGAAGTTGACATCGGCCGTGAGATCTTGATGTCCGCAGTTTTCGTAGATGGCAGAACCGGTGCGACATTGCTGACGCCAGTAGGCCCGTATGCTGCCATGCGGTTGGCGATGATACATGTCGGCACACTCGGCACCGTAATCAATGGTCAACATCGCACCAGATCGCCACTCGTTTCGAAAGCCCTGCAACCAAGTCCGCACGCGATCGTGCACTTCCACGCGCTGCCCGTCGGACCAATCGCGCTGCCACAAACTCGTCGAGGGAAGATCTTCGGCCTCACACCAGACTTCCCTCGCGATTGGCTCCATTGGCCGCACGAACAACTCTTGCCACGATTGTTGTGCTCGACGAAAGATCCGCACGGGAAACGCATCAAAAAATTCGTTGGAATAGATCAACGCTCTTCCTCCACAACATGCCAAGGCCTTGCTTACATCGCGATGCCAAGTCACTCGCTTGCCAAGCAATGCTCGCTGTTTTTGACGCAGCGGCTCGGATTGCTCGACCAAATGCCAATGCAAACTCCAGCGCCAACGCCACGGCAGTTGACGCCTTACAGCGTGAGCCAGCTTACCCGACCCGGGACCCAGCTCGATGACTTGTCGACACCCCGTCTCACGCGCCATGCGCACCAACCAATCGGCGATCGCGCGCGCCAAGCACGGCGCAATTTCCGCCGTCGTGGTAAAATCGCCACCACGACCCACAGTCGCGATCTTTCTCGCATAGTAACCACACTCAGGATGATGCAAGGCATCGCTCATGAACGTTTCAAACGACATGAGCTCCGACTCCGCTGACTCACCTTGACTCATGCGACCGCTGGCTGTTTCAACAAACCGGCCCGACGCAACAAAGGCTCTAACAAAGGATCGCGTCCCATGAAGTTTCGATACAACTCATCCGCAGGTGCCGAGTTGCCTTGACTCAAAATCTTTTCCCGGAAATCCAAGCCCGTAGCTTGATCAAGAATGCCCGCACTTTCGAATCGTGTGAACGCATCGGCATCGAGAACCTCGGCCCACTTGTAAGAATAGTAACCCGCTGCATAGCCTGTCGGCGAACTGAATAAGTGATTGAAACGTCGCGAAAAAGCGGGAGCTTGCGTGACGGAAGGAGCACGATAGTCGACGAGGATTTCACGCTCGACTTCATCCAAATCACGACCTTGGTATCGGTCCAAGTGCATGTGCAGTTCGAGGTCGACTTTCCCATACGCCAGCTGCCCCATGAAACCAGTGGCGCTCATGTAGTTTTTCGCAGCTACCATTTTTTGATAGAGAGCATCGGGAATCACTTCGCCGGTTTCGTAATGACGCGCGAAGAGGTCGAGCGACTCACGCGCCCAGCAGAAATTCTCCATGATCTGCGAGGGCAGTTCGACAAAGTCCCACGGCACATTGGTTCCTGCAAGTGACTCGATTTCGACATCGCTCAGCAAACCATGCAACAGATGACCGAATTCGTGAAAGATTGTCTCCACCTCGCGATGCGTCAACAAGGCGGGCTTCCCGTCGACCGCAGGTGTCATGTTGCCAATCATCAAGCCGAGATGCGGCTTGCGCGGCTGCCCATCTCGCGGTGGACTTCCTGCTTCGAGCTGATTCATCCATGCACCACCACGCTTGGATTCGCGCGGATGCCAATCAGCATAAAAGGACCCCCAATGCTCGCCAGTGCGACGATCCCGTAGCTCGTAGCATTTCACTTCGGGATGCCACACTTCCATCACTTGGTCATCGGCATCAGCCGGACGCTGACCACGCTCGAAATACACGGAGGGAATTTCGATGACTTGAATGCCAAAAATTTTCTCGCACAGTTGGAACATGCCCGACATCACTTGATCGACAGGAAAGTAAGGACGCAGCGCCTCGTCATCGACGTCGTAGCATTCTTTTCTGCGCTTTTCCGCCCAGTAGGATCGCTCCCACGGCTCAAGCATGTCACATGCCTGCCCCGTTTTCTCCGCTTTGTATTCGCATAGCGAACGCGTCTCTTGACGAAACTCTTCGGTGATCCGACCATGCAAGCCTTCAAGAAAGGACAGCGCACTCTCACCATCGCGCGCCATCCGACGCTGCAAGACAAGATCCGCAAAATTCCGCTTCCCTAAAATGGTCGATTTTTCTTGCCTCAATCGTAAAATATCCCACACCAAGGACGCATTGTCAAATGGCCCCTCGGCACCTACTTTGACCGATGCCTGCCAAATTTCGCGACGCAGGCTTTCGTCATCGGCATACTGCATCACGGGCATCATCGATGGCCCTTGCAACGTAAAACGCCACACTGGCTTTTCTTCGCTACCGTGTCCTTTGGCACGAGCATTGGCAGCAGCCGCCGCACAGGACATCGACGGAATGCCACGCAGCCGCTGCTCGTCGTCGATCAGCAATTCCCACGCATTTGTCGCGTCGAGAACATTTTCGGCATACTGCTTGGTAAGCTTCGACAGTTCGGCATCGATTTCAGCAATCCTCGCTTTTTGTTCCTCCGGCAAGTCCGCGCCGTCTTGTTCGAAGTCTAACATCGTTTCAGCGACATGCCGACGCTGGATCGGCTTGAGCTGCGCCACATCTGAAGAACGTCCGTAGCTTTTGAGCACTTGCCACAAATCATCGCGCAAAGGAATCGATGAGAAAAATTCCGACACCTCAGGCAACATCGCATTCAGTGCCGCGCGCTGCTGCGGTTCGTCCGCCACCGAATCAAGATGATTGAGCCGACCCCATGCGCGTTGCAAGGTCTTGCTCGCTTGCTCCAGGGCGAGGAATGTCGACTCATAACTCAGCTCTTCGGGCTTCAGCGCAACGATCGCATCGATGCGCTTGCGTGCTTCTTCCAAACCCACGCGTACATCTGCTTCGACGTTCTCAGGTTGCAAAGTGGACCAACGAATGGCAAAGCTCGGATCATTGAATGGATGCATGCCCCAGATTACGCAGAGACCTTTCAAAGGCAATCGGGAATGCAAAAAATTTCTCGCTTGCAGGTTTGACGATTCTCACGCTTCGCCCTAACCTCGCCCTCCCCCTCTTCTTCAACTGTTTGAACGTATCGAATTCTTCCTGCGTCGCACCACGAGCAAGACATCCCATGAGCAACACTCCCTCGATTCCTCAACACATCGCCATCATCATGGATGGCAACGGCCGTTGGGCCAAGCAGCGCGGCCTCCCACGCGCCCAAGGCCATCGTGCAGGTGCTGAATCTGTGCGCGAAGTCATTGATGCATGCAAGGAACTGGGCGTGAAGTATCTGACTCTCTATGCCTTTTCCTCGGAAAACTGGAACCGCCCCGCCGCCGAGGTGTCGGCCCTCATGACACTTTTGCAAAAATTTTTGCAGTCGAAGTCCAGCGACCTGATGCGGCAAAATGTCCGACTCCAAGCCATCGGCCAACTCGATCGCTTGCCCAACTCCACCCGTCGCACGCTGGATAAGATCATCGCCGAAACCGCAAATAACGACGGCCTCACACTCATCCTCGCCCTGTCCTACGGTGCCCGTGAAGAAATCACCGCCGCTGCAAAAAAAATTGCGCAAGGCGTTCTCGAGGGACGTTGGACGATCGATGACATCGACGCTCCTCTCGTTTCTTCCCAACTCGATACCGCAGGCATTCCCGATCCTGATCTACTGATCCGCACTTCTGGCGAAATGCGCGTGTCGAATTTTCTCCTCTGGCAAATCAGCTACGCCGAAATGGTGATCGTCGATCGACTCTGGCCAGAGTTCCGCCAAGGCGACCTCTTCGATGCCGTGAAGGAATACCAACGCCGTCATCGACGCTTCGGCGGTCTATAACTTAAGGCTTGGGCTTGTTCCCCGTCTCATCCTCCGCCACCATCGCGGCAGCATCGATTTTCTGTGCAGGCACCAACTTGGTCGCAGGAATGACTCGTGGACCACGCAAGATCGCATGATCGACACCGCGCGACTCAAGAGGCTGATGGGTCAAAAAAGAGGCACTCAACCATGCCAAGAAACACAGTGAGCCGAGAATGACAACGTGCGAAGATTTCATGAAAAAAGTCTGCACCATGAATCGCATAGTGCCCCGCTAGAGAATCGCAAGCACCCGGTTCTGTCAAACGAATTGCCCGACCTCTCGCGCCCTCATGATTTCCCGTGGTTCTGCCACTCATCCCTTTGCGCTGATCTAGCGTTCTTCGCGTCTTCCGAATTCTTACTCGGATTCGACAGCTTCTACACTAGCTCGTGCATTGGAATGTTGGTCTGATTCATCGACAATGGCGCGGCATGTGCTTTGGATAAAAATGCCAACTGACTCGATATCGATGACAATCGCTGCACCTCTTCTAAGAGTGAAACGAACTTTTGCTGAATGCTAATGAGATAGAACAACAAAATTCGTTTTTTCATATCATAGCATGTTTTTCATCAAGCAGCCTAATTCCCTAACGTTCTGAATCAATGGGCTCAGGAAAAGATCGATCCATTTCTCTCTACCAACTGACGAACTCAAAGGGTTCGCTTCAATCTCTGCCCGCCAATCGGAATGATGAGCTTTTGCTGGATACCATCGCGAATGATCAAACCGCCGCATGGCTTTACACTCACGGAAAACTCCAAAGGCCCATGGAACCGGAACAAGGCTCTACACCAGAAGAATCAATCCCTGGCACGCGTTGCACCAAGAGTATGAGTGGAGGGCTCGCATGAGCCCGTCAATCAGCGCCCCATGACTTCGTCCATGACTTCGATGCATCGACGGTTCTGTTCCATGGTTCCCACGGAAATGCGCACCCACTCCGGCAGCTTGTAGCTGCTCATCGCACGCAAAATGATGCCACGCTGAAGCATTTTGCGGAATAGATCATCGCCATCGCCGACTTTGACCAACACAAAATTGGCCACACTGGGCACAAATTCCAAGCCTCTCTCACGGAAGGCCTGATGGTAAAAGGCTAGACCTTCATCATTCACTGCCTTGGTTTTTTGCATGTGACTGTCGTCGGTCAGCGCTGCCAAGGCTCCCGCTTGTGCCACGGCATTGACATTGAAGGGCTGTCGCGCTTTTTGCAAAATCTTGGCGACGTGCGCGGGCGCAAGTCCATACCCCACCCGCAAAGCCGCAAGACCGTGAATCTTGGAGCAGGTGCGCAATACGCAGACATTGCGACCCTCTCGCACATACTTGAGCGTATCGGGGGCCTCGTCGAGAAATTCGTAGTAGGCCTCGTCAAACACCGCAATCACGTGCTCGGGCAGTCGATCCATGAAACGATCCAGCGCTGCTTGATCGACCATAGTACCTGTCGGATTGTTGGGGTTGGCCACGAAAACCAAACGCGTCTGAGGCGTAATGGCATTGGCCATGGCCTCGAGATCGTGCACGAAACCCGGGTCGGCCACTTTGACGTAGCGCGCGCCAAATAAGGTTGCCATCAATTGATAGACCACAAAGGCATGCTCAGCAGCGATCAGCTCGGCATCCCGATTCAAAAAACAATGGCACAGCAGCTCGATGATTTCATTGGAGCCATTGCCCAAAATCACGTTTTCACGCTCAAAACCAAATTTTTGTGCAATCGCCGTGCGCAAGCGATAACCACCTCCGTCGGGATAAATGTGGGCGTCATCGAGCGCCTTGATCATCGCCTCTTTGGCCAAGGGCGAAGGCCCCAGCGGGTTTTCGTTCGAAGCGAGTTTGATGATATCCTGTGGCTGCAAGCCGAGCTCGCGCGCTGTTTCATCGATGGGTTTTCCTGGTTCGTATGCGACCAAATCACAGACAAATCGGTTGGCAAATTGCTCTACAGCCATGGCGCGGGCAACATTTCACCAATTCCGCGCAGCGTCAACAACGGATTGCTCGAGAAGACGAGCTTGCTGCGTTGACAATGCCCAGACCTCGCTTATCTTGATTCTATGAGCGCACTCTCAGCTCTTCGATCTTCGCGGTCGTTTCGACTCTGCCTAGCGCTGTCGCTGCTGGTGATTGTCCTCAGCGCCTCGATTCTACTAGTGCTGCGCGCCGCGAAACCATCCTCGGCCCACTCCCTGCTCAAGGCGACCGCCGTCGTCGAAACGCTGTGGAAAAAATACTCCGTGCCGAGCAAGGTGATCATCGATGGCAAAACGATCATCGAACAACAAAGCCCCATCGCGCAGCTTGCCACAGCTGAAACCACCGTTCGCGAGTCGTATTCCATTCGCTCGACTTGGCTCGGCAGTGAAAAAAGCTTCCACGTCCGCGCCCTCTTCACCGGAAAAGCTGGCTATGACCTGAAGCAAAGCATGCTCATCGAACTGAGTGCCGACGCCCTAAAAGCGACCATCACCCTCCCCAAAGCGGAACTGCTCTCCGTCGAACAAACGGAATTAGAAATTCTCGAAGACGAAAGCGGATACTGGAATCGACTCGACGCTACACAACGTCAACAAGCCCTCGCGCAATTGCAGCAAAAAGCCCGAAAATCCCTGCTCGAAAGCGGCCTATTGCCCCAAGCCCAAGCTTCTCTCCAGTCCCACTTCACCGAAGTCCTCACCGAACAACTCCCGAGCGGCTTCGCACTTCAATTCCAACAAGCCCCCTAACCCTTGGGGGTCAGTCCTCGCACGGTAACATTTTTATCATCGCAAGGCAAAAACGCATGCGCAACATCCGTAAAAATGGGTCTTTTTTTCACACTTTATGACTTGCAGTCGGATGGGATTTTCAAGTGAGAAACCCACGGAATCCCCAATGGGGCGTGCATGCTCACTTCAGAGCATTTTGCCGACAATCAACGAGACCGAGCTCAAAAACGGGCCAAGTTGCTGACTCTTGGGCATCTGGGTCACGTCTCTCGCAACAATTTTTCCCGACGACTAGCACATCACCTCATGGCTGGAGCACGACGATTTCGCGATAGACATTGCCCCCAATTGGGCCGTCCTCGAAATCGAGTCGAACAGCGACGACACCTTTGGCATGGATCGGAACACAAAGGCGAGTGGCTCCGCCCTGACTGGATACTCTTGCGTTAGCCACTTTGATGAATTGATTCGGCGCATCTGCCTTGGCGATCCAAACGGTGTAAGCTTGGCTGGCTCGGGCGTCGCGATGACCGGCAAAGGATTGGATTTCTCCAATCGCCACACCGCTGCTGGCGAACTGGAAGAGAAGTTGACTTCCTTTGCCATACTGACGGAACGTTTTGCCATCATCGAGCGTCACGGCCGAGCCGCTACCATTGCGGGTTGTGCCATTGCGAATCGCATCAGGCGCTGCTGCATCTTGGGTCAGCCCTGACTCAACCACAGCCATAACAGAAGCTGCTTTGCTAGGATGAGGCAGCTCTGCTTCAAAGGCATCTTCGGACGAAGGGTTGAGGAACGACTCTGCAAAAGCCCCCTCGGGAACCTCGGAGGCTGTTTGCTTCCGATCCGGAATCATGAGTCGCACTGGGCCAATCAATCCCGAACGCATCAGCGGGGAATCTTTGTGGAAATAATTCCATGTCGCAAAAGTGTAACGTCCGCTGGACGGGCGATTTTGCCCTTTGACGAACCAATCAGGAAAACGCTTGAGGTACCTGCCGGGATGAGCGTGGCCGTTCAACCACTCGCAATCATCGGGCTCTTGCTCATCTCCGATGATGCGATTGGCCCAAGTGTTCGTAATGGCAATTTCCAGACGATTGCCAGTCGGCTGCAACAACCCTGCAGGAATTTCCACCTGCCATGGCGCGCACCAAACCACCCCGAGGTCCTTGCCATTGATGCGCACCTGCGCCAAATGATGGACTGTGCCGAGATGAAGCAACCGAGGCAAATCCAAGCCGCGTTCGACATCGAACTTCGTCCGATACACCGCCGTGCCGCTGTAGTAGCGAATGCGGGGATCGGCATGGCTGGTCCAATCGGTTAACTCGCGAAAAGTCACCGCTTGTTTCGGACCGCCCCATTTCGAATCAAAAGTCACCTGCCAGGGATTGTCGATCCCCATCGGCTCAATCGAACAGGGAAAATTCCGAGCAGTCGTTACCGCAGCGGACGCGGGTTTGCGAAAGACAATGAAATGACTCTGACCTGCAGCGAAATCGAGGGGCAGACGCAGCGTTTTGCCATCGATGCGGAAATCCGTGAGCTCGCGCATCGAGCCAGTCACGGGATCCCAAAGCTCCGGTTGCAATGAACCGACGCGGAAAGAGCCAAGAGCTTTCCCCTGCTCCGCGGCAGTAATGGCGACAAAAAACACATGACTTTTGCCATCGGTGCGATGCACACTGCGTGGCTGAACATTGCCATCGAGCAAGTCAAAAGAGGCTCCATCGTCGGTGGCGAGTTCGCCCCACTGAAGCAGAGCCTGACAACGGGTAAGGTAAGCGATCCATGCCTTTCCAGGCTGCCACCAGGTCTGAGTGCGACCAAAATGAGAACCCCACTGTCCCATCGTCATGCCTGGCTTGAAGCGGTCACTCCACGGCTGATGCGGATTCGAGTGAAGAATGAAGCGATTGATGCCAGCAAGATAGGCGCCATCACCGACCGTTTTCAGCCAAGCGGGAGTTTCCGTCCAAGAGACCTGATCCGGAGCCCCCGTGAAAGCTTCCGCTTCCAAGATGTTGTGACGTCGACCAGCCCCGGCATGCTGAATGCCACTCTGAACTTCCGCGCGGAAGGCATCTGCAGCCCAAAACTCCGTCATCACGCGATCGACATAAGGGGCGACCTCGCCGGTATGAAACGGTCCGCCATAAGGCTCACAGACGAAGCGGATGTTCGCCTCGCGCAACATACGTTGCATCACCTGAAACAATACATCTCGATAGAGATCGGAAATCGTTCGATCAAAATCGGCACGAAATTTCGCCGAATCGGCCTCACTTGCCACCACTCGACCGGCGAAAGTCGGAAGAAATTCGACGATGCTGTATCCGCGACGTTGCGCGAACTCTTGCGGCATCAGAGGCGTCCAAGACGGTGTGCCGGCCTCATAGCTATCGAGCAGCATGTGCTGCAAGCCCGTACCCACCAAGGGGCCGAGATGCTCCTTCAACTTGCCGATGACATGTTTTAGATGAAAAGTGACCGCCTTTTCATTCATCTTATCGCACTCCAGCCCCATGATTTCCCACTGATTCGGCTGAGTGAGTGCGCCCATGGTGGTGTGACCAAACCGATAGATCGTCCACTTACCGCCCTCAGGAGCCTTCCAACGCAGCCGACCAGAGGCATCCATGCGTTTCGTCAGATCCACAATACGATCTTTTGCAATCACTCCCTCCGCTGGGACGGCTAACACCGCAATATCACGCCAAAACGTCTTGCGCCCCTCGATGATGGGTTTCTCCAGAGCTCCGGTCTGTTTATTAATCATAGGAAACAACATATCGCCGCGAGGATCGATCTCGGGTTTGGGTAGCACATCCGAAAACGCGATCCCCCCATCAATGTCTACGCGCGAGTGGAAAATCTGTTGCATCGCCAGCTCCGGCGTGATCCATGGACCTCCCGTGCTCGTGTAGCCGGGGCAATTGTGAATCCCGACATCGATGCCCAAGCGCTTGCCCTCCGCGGCTGCGTGGCGAACCAACTTCCACCACGGATCCGTGAAGGCCAACAAGCCATCCGTTGGCGAGTTTTCGATGTGACCCGCCCAAGGTGTGCAGACATCGGCCATGCCAAAAATCGTCGCAGAGGCAACACCGGCCGCCTTGAACTCTTCGAGATCCCGAGTAATGCCCTCCCGGCTCACATTGCTGCCCATCCAGTGCCACCAGACCCCGGGTTTGGCATCTTGGGAAGGATGGCGAAAAGCTTGCTCGGGATCGATCGATGCCGCCATCGAAGCAGATACCGCCCATACGAATGCAAGACACAGGAACATGAATGATGAAATAGATTGCGTCATGGTGATGATATTCAGCAAAAAATACGCAGCCCAAACCGAGAACTATCGGATTCTCGCAACTTTCACCCCCGTTAAAATGTGCGGGTCACCACGTGGGGCAACTTCGGGGTCAAACTTCGGGGTCAGTCCTCGCATGGTAACATTTTTCCCATTTCATAGCGGCAAACTTCTCGCTCGACAGATCTTCGCGATTGTCGCTTGCGCGATGAGATTGCTGCGCTAGCTTGCGCCGTCATGCAAAAGCGCTTTGTTTTCCAAGCTTCCCTTGCCCTAGTCGCCATTTGGCTGTTGGTGTTCGCCGTCCGCAGCTGGGCCGGCACGCGCAAGGTCACGGCAGAGCGCTTGCAAGAAGAAATTGCTGAAGCAAAGTTTGCCGATTGGTCGCAGGGGGAACCGAGCAGTGCCAGACTCGCCCAAGAGCGGGAGGAAAAAATTCGCGAGATCGCGGATCTGACCAATCGACTCGATTTTCACGAGCGCGAAAAAAATCGCGAAAGTCGCAGCGGCGAAGCATTTTTTCGCGTTCTCAGTCCGCGTGAACGGGCGCTTTTTATCGATCTCACGATCGCCGAGAGCATGAACCGCTTCATGCAAGCGCTCGACCAAATGCCACCCGCAGAGCGACAGCGCTTTGTCAAACAGGGCCTTGAGGAAATCGCCAAAGGCCGTACCGCCGAGGACATGCAGCGCGGCCAAGAGTTTGGCGAAGAGGTCATTGAAAAAATCACCCAAGAAGGCATGCGAGCCTATTTTGAAAAGTCCAGTGCGCAAACCAAGCTCGACCTCGCTCCTTTGATGGAGTCGATGAACGAAGTCATGCAAGGCCTGCGCGGCAATCGCTTTGGGCCACCACCACGCTAACACCACGTCACTCGACTTTTTCTCATGACCCCACCACGCCACAAAGCACCGGGCTTTACCTTGATCGAAACCCTAATTGTGATCGCCATCATCGGCGCTCTCGCAGCGTTGGTGATTCCTGTCACCAGCTCCTTTCTCAAAAAATCGCGCCAAGCCGCTTGCTTGGGTAATCTCCGACAAATTGGCATCGCCATTGAATCCTACCTGCAAGACCACAATCAAATCATGCCCAATCTCGAAGCAGGTCGAAATTCGCGTAGCGAAGAGGTTCCGGTGATGGACAACACCTTGATCGATTACCTCTCTAACGAAGAAGTCTTCCACTGTCCCGAGGACAAAACACTTTTTCGCGACACAGGATCGAGCTATCTGTGGAATTCCACGCAGAGCAATCGCCCGCGCCATCGCTTGGTCTTCTTCAACGTGCGAGGCGATCCTGCGCGCGTGCCGCTGGTCTCCGACAAAGAAGCCTGGCATCCCGGAGAAGGTGGAGTGAACATTCTTTACGCCGATTTCACCGCCAGCCAAGACATCAAATTTACCACGACACCCTAAGGAACCGCTTATGCTAGAAATTGATCATCTCGAAAAAAATTTCCACGGTTCCGCCGCACTCAAAGGCGTTTCTTTTCGGGTCGAACGCGGACAAATCTACGGACTTCTCGGCCACAACGGCGCAGGCAAAAGCACCACACTTGGCATCATCCTCGGCATGGTCGCTCCGACGCAGGGCGAGGTCCGGATCGATGGCGTATCGGTGCAACAAGACCGCGCCCGCGCGCTGCGGAAAGTCGGCGCCATTTTTGAAGCTCCGTCTTTTTATGAATATCTCAGCGGTTGGCAAAATCTGAAAATCTTGATGAGCTACTCGGGTCGGTTCGATGAAGCGCTGGCGAAAGAAGTCGTCGAGCGCGTCGACCTCACCAAACGCATTCATTCCAAGGTGCAAACTTACAGCCACGGCATGCGCCAGCGCCTCGCACTGGCACAGGCCTTGTTGCCCGAGCCCGAAATCTTATTACTCGATGAACCCACCGATGGTCTCGATCCGGAGGGCATCAAGTGGTTTCGCGATTTCATCTTAGAACTGCGTCGCGAGCGCGGCATGACGGTGCTATTCAATTCGCACCTGCTCGCAGAAGTAGAACAAATGTGCGACCGCATCGCCATCCTACAAGGCGGCGAGCTGGTTTTTGAAGGTCCGATCAAAGGGCTCGAAGAAGAACTTCAGCGCTATCACATCGAGAGCGACAACGCCGAAAAGGTGTCGGCCTTGATCACTCCTCATGGCGGAATCATGGAGGTGGACGAGCTCCTTTTGCCCAACTCAATCGACCCCGCCCACGTGCTGCGCGACATCGTGCAATCCGGAGTGATGGTTCGCTCCTTCACGCCCAAACATCGTTCGCTCGAAGATCTTTACATGGAAATCAAACAACAAAATCCCAGCACTCCACGCGCATGAATTTTCTCGCACAACTGCGCGGTGAACTGCGCAAGCTCTTCGCCCGTCCCCGCACCTACATCGGCTACGTCGCGTTCCTCGCGATGGAAATATTGATTCTCGTCGTCTACAAACTCGATCGCACCCAAGCGCTCGCGCGCAAGCAATTGCAGACCAATGGCCTGGAGTTCGATACCTACTACAGCTCGCTATCGATCACCTTCACCATCATGACTCTCAGCATGTTTGTGTTAGGCTCGGTATTCTTCGCTTTGGTCGCCGGCGACATTGTGGCCAAAGAAAACGAAGACGGCAATCTACGATTGATCTTCGCCCGACCGATCTCGCGCTTGCGCCTTTTGTTGGTGAAATATGCAGCCGTTTGCCTTTACACCGTGAGCTTCGTGTTTTTCGTAGGAATTAGCGGCTATCTGATGGCAGTGGCAGCTGTCGGCTGGGATGGCGGACTGTTCGTCATGGAACCCAAAATGAAAGTCTTCGCCGCCTATCCCGAATGGAGTGAAGGCGCCTCACGACTCGCGCTCGGAGCCTTGGGCATTGGGTTTAGCATGATCACGATTTCTTCCATCGCTTTCATGTTTTCGTGTTTCAAAATGAAACCAGCCGCTGCGACCATCATCACGCTGAGCATCTTATTCGTCGACATGATCTTGCAGAACTTTCCCTTCTTCCGCCCGTATGAAGAGTGGTTTATCACCTGGCGCATGAGCGCGTGGTTGTTCCTGATGGAAACCTATCTTCCGTGGGCCAAAGTCATGGAATCCTTCGCCTTTTTGTTAGGGCTGAATGCCACCGTCTTCGTGATCGGGTGGCTCAACTTTCAGTCGCGAGATTTCAAGACCTAAGCCCTCTCGACGAGAACTTCACAGGTGCTTGAGAATTTTCTCCAGTGCCGATTCCGCCGTTAGGCCATGCTGCGCGCGTAGAACATCAGGCTTTCCGTGTTCGACAAATTCATCGGGCCAAGCAATGCGCTCGACGGGGGTGAAAATCCCTTCTTCGTGCAGCAATTCGATCACGGCAGCGCCGAAGCCATGCTTCAGCACATGATCTTCAAAGGTGCAAACAACGCGGCATTTTTTCGCGTAGCGAGTTATGACTTCCGCATCCAGAGGTTTGATGAAACGAGGATTGATCAACGCCACCGAATAGCCCTTGGCTTCGAGCAAAGCCTTGGTTTTCTCAGCCAGTTCAAACATCGTGCCCAAACCTAGCAGGGCAACATCGGCACCATCTGCCACGACTTCCGCCTTGCCGATCTCGATGGGGCGTCGCTCAGAGGACACCGGAGTTCCAGCGATCGGACCGCGTGGGTAACGAATCGCGGTCGGACCGTCATCGTATTTCGCCATGAAATGCAGCATGTCCACGAGCTCGCTCTCGTCTTTCGGCTGCATGAACACCAATCCGGGGACATGGCGTAGGTAGCCGATATCGAACAAACCATGGTGCGTTGGACCGTCATCGCCCGAGAGACCGCCACGGTCCATGCACAAACGCACGGGAAGATTTTGTAGCGCAATGTCATGGATGATCATGTCATAAGCGCGCTGCATGAAAGTCGAATAAATCGCCAAAAACGGACGAATGCCACGCGTCGCCAAACCACAGGCGAAAAGCGCCGCATGCTCTTCGGCAATGCCTACATCATAATAACGCTCCGGCAATTCCTGCTTAAAGATGTCGAGCTTTGTGCCACCAGGCATGGCGGCAGTGATCGCCACTAGCGACTCATCAGCTTTGGCCAAATCCGTGATCGTACGACCGAAAATTTCCGAAGCTGTCGGCGAACCAACAGCGGAGGTAGAACCGTCTTCAATGTTGTAAGCACCGAGACCATGGAACTTGCCAGGATTGGCGAGAGCCGGTTCGTAACCTCGACCTTTTTCGGTAATGATGTGCAGCACTACAGGCTCATTGAGCGTCTTCAAATGCTCAAAGGTTTTCACCAGCAACGGCAAATCATGGCCATCGATCGGACCGTAGTAGCGCATGCCAAATTTCTCGAACAACACATTTGGAAACAGCAGATTCTTCGCGCCTTCCTCTACCTTATGAGCCAAGTTCCGCACCGCCTTACCAGCGATTTTTTCCACGAAATTGGCGGCAGAATTGCGCACAGCCGCGTAGGTCGAATGCGTTTGTAGGGCATTGAAGTACTTCGCAATCGCACCAACATTTTTGTCGATCGACCACTCATTGTCGTTAAGCACCACGATGAACTTGCGTGTGGTTTCGGCAATGTTGTTGAGAGCTTCGAGTGTTGGGCCACAAGTAAATGCCGCATCGCCTGCCACGGCGACCACATGACTGTCTTCCTTCAGCAAATCGCGAGCGGCAGCCATACCGAGAGCTGCGGAAAGGCACGTGCCGGCATGGCCCGCACCATACGAATCATGTTCCGATTCCGTGCGCAGCAAAAAGCCATTGAGGCCGCCGTGCGTACGGATCGTGTGAATTTGTTGCGCCCGACCAGTGAGCATCTTGTGCACGTATCCTTGGTGCGAGACATCGAACACAAACTTGTCCCGTGGCGTTTCAAACACCCGGTGCATCGCGATCGAAAGTTCTACCACCCCCAAGTTCGGACCCAAGTGACCACCCGTTTTGGCGAGCGAAGTAATCAACGAATGCCGGATTTCATCGGCAAGATCCATCAACTGAGATTCCGACAATTTCTTCACATCCTCAGGAGAATGGATGGCAGAAAGAAGAGGACCGAGGGCAGGAGGCACCGTAGGAAGAGTAGATTCAGAAGAGGCTGATGGAGTCGTCATCGTGATCGGTCGGCGGAGTTGCCGGCGCGGGAGATTGACACATTTCTGAGTCAGACGCTAGCACGTTTTCATTTTCTTCGCGGATCGAGAGTTTTTCCAACCGCAGCTTGGCCTGCTTGAGAAAGCCATCGCATTGCACAATCAGTTGATTGCCCCGCTCGTAGCGATCAATCATCTCCGAAAGGCTCAACGATTCCTCCTCCAAGGCTTCGACGATGCCTTCCAATTCGGCCATCGAAGTCTCGAAATTCATGTCCTCGGCAGGTGTTTCTTTTTTACGACTCATATTGCGTCATCATTCGACCGCGCGCAGCGGTTGGTTGCTGTAGTACACCATGTCCATGCCCAAAATGCTCGCACGATAGCGATACTTGCTGGCGATCGAAACCAATTTGGCATCTTTATCAAACAAAGTCACTCCTTGAGGCATGGTGGATTGATAGGCGCGACCATCAATGATCAGTGAAGTAAACTCGCCGTAAAGCTGAGAGATTTGCGAAATGCTACGAAAACCGTGAGAAGACGGGGTGATCAGAATGCCCACCACGGGAGTCTTCAAATTTGCGGCGACATTCTCAAGCTCTTCGAAATTCTTCGCTTTTTTCGGCAGCCATATGGAAGTTCGGTCGGCATACCATGCCACAGCCCAAGGTTGGTCGCTGATGATGATTTGATCCTTTTTCACCATCCTTTGCCTTTGTCGCCGCGCACCAAGCCAAATCGAGCCATGTTGTACGAGCCAAGAAGCATCGGCGCGGCACTAAGAACCACGATCACAAAGTGATGCGCATTGCGCAAAATCGGCAGCGAGTTGACGACTTCCAATTTGCCCCAGACAATCGAGAGAAATGCCAAACCGTAACCGGTCATGATCGGAGCGAAAAGGATGTGAATTTGATTTGGATGAGTGCCCTCAGAGCTCACGCCGAAGATCGACATGCCCAATGCGGCAAAGAGCCACATCAGCAAAATGCACCAGCGGAAATCCGCAATCGATTTGCGCTTGAACGGATGCAGCAGCGCCAGGAAGAACAAGGGAGCTGCGAAAATCGAACCCAAGAAGGGCAAGATGTCCGTGCCTTGCAGAATGGTCGTGCGAATGATTTTCATGATCAATCCGTCAAGCCGTAAGTTGGAATCGTTGGAAGCGAAGTCCATGACACGCATCGCCGAGTCCTCGCCATCGCCCAAACCGCTGTAAATCACCATAAATGCCGTTCCCATGACCGAGCCGCTCGCTTGATAATTTCGATACAACGGAGCAGCGCAAACAATCAAAGCAATCGCAATCACCATCAAGGACACCAAACCCCGCGGGCGGAAGGCGAATGCTGCGAAAATCAAGTAACCGATCAAAATCCACACCGCGATCCAGTGGGTCAATGCCAACAACACCAAGCAAAATCCTGCTACCAGAGCTGGCATCAGCGGTAGTCGACCTTCTTGCACGTATTCGATCGCCCGGTAGGCGAAGTAAGTCGCAGAGGAAAACAGGAAGAGCATCAGCATTTGTGCTTGTCCGGACAGGGAAAAATTCCACATCAATTCACAACACAGCATCAACAGCGCGGCTACGCCCGCGATTTTCGCGTCGAAAATCCGCGTCAGCAGGAGGTAGTTGACGCCAATGGCGAGCAGAAAGAACATCGTCGCCACACCTGCCACTACGCGGTCGAGGGCATAGACCATCTGATCTTTTTGGATTTTCCATTTTTCGCCATCGGCGGCATCGATGATTTTAAACACTGCCGCATTGACCAAAAGATTCAAGGGAGCGTGGAAGGTATCGCGGAATCCGACAAACCCCGCATTGGCATCGGGCGCACGCTTGCTTTGTTCATACGCAACAGGACGAATGAACTTCGTCGTGATCCCTTCATTGCGAGCGATTTGACGCGCAATCTGCGCCTGGTCCATCGCCTCGGCAGAATTGAGTCCGCGAAACAACAAAAACAAGTTGCCCATGGTCAAAATCAACATGAGCAAGAAAAAGAGAATTTTGCGAACCAAAGAGGCTGCGTCGATTTCTGGGCGGGAGATACTGCGATTCATGGCTGTTGTCCTAAAGTCCTTTTTCTTTCAATTTGCGTTGGAGTGTGCGGCGGGAAATGCCCAAAAGCTCGGCCGCCACAGTGCGATTTCCCGCAGCGTGCGCCAAGGCAGCAGTGATCAGACGCTGCTCGAGTGCATCTAAGTTGAAATCCTCGGAGCAAGCAAGCGAGTTTTCTGTCGCATTCTCGCCCACCTGATCGACACTCCGCTGCCCCGCTCGACCCTGGCGTAGAAAATCCGGCAAGTGCTCGACGCCAATTTGCTCGGCATTGCACATCACCACCCCATGTTCAATCACGGTCCGTAGCTCGCGGACGTTCCCCGGCCAAGGATAGGAACGCAGTAGTGCCAGCGCTTCATCGGTCAGCGGCTTGAGCTTGCGGCCATTTTCTTCCGCAAATTCGCGCAAAAAGGCCGCCGCCAATAACACCACGTCCTCGCCGCGCTCACGCAAGGGAGGCATCTGGATTTGCACGACGTTAAGCCGAAAGTACAAATCTTCGCGAAATTCCCCACGGTCCACCATTTCTCGCAGGTTCCGATTGGTCGCAGCCACGAGTCGCACGTCGACTTTGATCGGAGTGTTCGACCCGACACGCTCGATGCTGCGCTCGGACAAGACACGAAGGAGTTTTACCTGCGTGGCGGCATCGATCTCACCAATTTCATCAAGAAAAATCGTTCCCCCATCGGCTTGCTCGAAGCGCCCCAATCGACGCTGCGCCGCTCCGGTAAAAGCGCCTTTTTCGTGACCAAAAAGCTCGCTTTCGAGCAATTGCGGCGACAAGGCCGCGCAGTGAACAATCACAAATTTCCCTGCCGGACGACCGGAAAGCTGATGAATCGTGTGCGCCACCACTTCTTTCCCCGTGCCGCTCTCGCCCTGAATCAATACCGTCGCACGCGTCGGTGCGACCTGTTCGATGCGCTCGATGGTTTTTTCTAAAATCGCCGACTTGCCGATCAAGCGCTTGAGCTTGCCTTTTTCTTCGACAACTTGCTTGAGCTCACGGTTCTCCACTTCCAAGTGCCGCTGACGCAGGCCGCGTTTGAGCAGCATTTCGACTTCATCGAGATTCAGCGGCTTGGTGACAAAATGCCAAGCACCGCGACGCATTGCTTCGACAGCGGTATCGACCGAACCATAGGCGGTCATCATCACAGCCAAGGGCGGGCGGGGTCGACTCATGGCAAGATCGAGCACCTCCATGCCATTTTCCGCACCAAGACGGAGATCGGTGAGCAGCAGATCGACATCAAAGCTTTTCAGCACCGACTCCGCTTCTTTTTTGTTCGAGGCAAGATAGACCTCAAAATCGCCCTCCAAGGCCAATCGCAGGCCCTCGCGCGTGGCTTTTTCGTCATCGACGATCAGTAATGTCGGTTGCTGGCTCATGGGTTGATTTCGATGATTTCATCAGCGCGCGGCAAGAGCCGGGCCTTTTTCTCCGTGATCGGCAGGTAAAAAGAAACGTTCGTCCCCAGACCTTCGCGGCTCTCGATTTCCATCTCGCCGCCATGCTCGCGAATGATGCGTCGCACGATCAAGAGCCCGAGCCCCGAACCGCCTTCTTTGGTGCTGCGATAGGGCTCAAACATCGTGCCCATCTGCTCCGGAGAAATGCCCATGCCATTGTCAGCAATCTGAATTTTGAGCTCATAGTCATTGCTATCGATGCGGATGGTGATGCAGCCATGGGTGTCGTTGGGCATCGCCTGAGCCGCGTTGCGCAACAAGTTGTGAAACACCTGATGCATCTGAATCGGATCGAGATCGAGCACGGGCAAAGTCTCTTGGAGATCCATCACCACCGCAATCCCGCGCGCTGAAAGCTCGGGCTCCAGCAAGCGCAATACGTCCTCGCAGATGGTTTGTATCCGGACTTTCTCGCGTCGTAAGGCACTGGGGCGAATGGCTTGGAGGAATTGCTTCAAAATGCCATCCAAGCGCTGAATTTCTTGTCGCGCGGTGGACAAATGCTCTTCCAGCAACTGCCGATCACCCGCTGCCAGCTTGCGGATTTTGCGATCGAGCAATTGCAAGTGAATGCCCAACGAGTTAAGCGGATTGCCAATTTCGTGAGCCACTCCTGCCGCCAACATGGTCAAAGCACCAAGCCGCTCGGATTCGATCGCCGCTTGGGTTTCCGCCCGATCACTGGTGAGATCGTTGACGATCATGACCCAGCCCGAACGCATGTCGCGATCGACAATCGGGGCGAGATAAAAATGCAGATAACGCCGCTCTGGATAAAACACTTCCATGTCTCGGCTGACCACATGGGGCTGCTCCATGAGAGCCGACCAGTCCATGCCTCGAACGAGTTCGCTCATGTTTTTTCCCACGGAACTCTCGCCATCCAATCCAAAAAATCCGCAGGCCGCTTGGTTCAAAAAACTCACCTGGCCGCCGCCGTCGATCAAGATGACGCCCTCGCGCAAGGCTTGGAAAACCTGCACGAAAAAGCCTTTTTCTTCGCGCAAACGATCGACGATCGACTGCACCACCGAGGGATCGAGTCGATCGAGTTTCGCCACCAGTTTGTCAACAAATCCTGCTTTCATCCATCGTGTTTGCCAAATGCCTTGGGAAGGCGTATCCTGCGATCATGATCCCCACGATCACACCGATTCTTGTGCTTTGCAGCTGTCCCGATGAGACCAAGGCGCGACAGATTGGCACACTTCTTGTAGAAAAGCAACTCGCAGCTTGCGTGAGCTTTGCGGCGTCGGAATCGATGTATCGCTGGCAGGGAAACCTCGAGTCGGCGACGGAAACGGTTCTCACGATCAAAACTTCACAAGAACATTTTCCTCGTTTACGCGACCTGATTCTCGCACATCATCCTTACGAAGTTCCTGAAATCATCGGCCACCCCATTACGACCATTTCTCCCAGTTACCTGCAATGGATGCAGCAATCGCTGGGAGCAATCAAACCATAGCTCGCTCTTGACGATGCCACGGCTTCTTTCTAAGGTCGGACAACATGGAATCCACGAAGGCGGAATCATTGGCTCTGGAGGAAGATTTTTTTCGTTTCCTCGATACCGAGCGCACGGCTTCCGCGCTGACGGTGCGCAATTACCGCAAGGCCCTCGCGGCCTACCGCATCCATCGCGATCTGGAATTCCAAGGCTGGCGAAATGAAAGCATCGAAAATTTCCGCGCCTGGCTTTTTGCGCTGATGAAAGCAGAGTCCGCGCGGGCGACGATCCGACTCCATTTTGCTGCGATTCGCTCGTTTTACCAATACCTCGTGCACCGACGCGGACTCGCCAAAAGCCCGGTCGCCGACCTGCAATTGCCGAAGGCTGAACGCAAGTTGCCGGTGGTGTTGAATCTTTCTCAAATGGAGGAACTGCTCGGTCTTCCCCAGAAACTGCAGGGCGATGCCCCGAAAATCCCTTGGCTCGCCGCGCGCGACACCGCGATTCTAGAACTGTTTTATTCTTGCGGCCTGCGCATTTCGGAATTGCGGCAGCTCGATGTCAAGGATGTGGATTTTCTCAGCGAGTCTGTCCGAGTTGTCGGCAAGGGCTCGAAGCAACGCATGGTGCCCATCGGACGTCACGCCATCGACGCTCTACAGCGCTACCGCGAAAAAGCCGTCGTCACCTCGGGCGCGCTGTTTCTCAGCTCGCGCCGCACGCGCATCACCCAGCAGGCGATTGATTTGTTGCTGAAGAAATACTTGCGTGCCTCATCGATCCCTTTCGCCATTTCGCCGCATAAAATCCGCCACTCTTTTGCCACTCACCTGCTCGACGCCGGTGCGGATCTCCGCTCGGTGCAAGCTCTGCTCGGCCACTCGTCGCTCTCGACCACCCAAATTTACACGCACGTCACCCGCGAGCGACTGCGCCAAGCCTATGACCAAGCTCACCCGCGCGCGAAGGATCTCTCCTCATGAAAAATCTCTCGTTTTTTTGTCTGTTTTTGAGCTTTATCGCACCCTTGCACTCCGATGACGCCGCACTGATTCGTCTTTTGCTCGAAGAAAAACTCGACCAACGAACCTTCGCTTTTGCCGATGTTGTCCACGCAGCCACAGGCAAAAAAGTCATCCCGCTCGACGCGCAAAACGCTGCGCATCAACGCATCACCCACGCCGTGCGCGAGGCACTGACTACCAGCATGAAAGAGCTTTCACAGCCCGACTCCCCCGTCCGCCAGCAGCGTCGCATTAATGAAGCATCGCGCTTTTTTGAAGACCTGCTGCGCCAAAAAATCCAACGCGTCCCTGGTCTGCGATGCGAATTTCCGCTCACCCAACAAGGCGCGCAGCAACGATCGGGATATCCGGATTTGAAAATCACCGATGTCGCCAGTGGCACCATTGCCTACCTCGATCCGAAACTGATCGAGGCCCGTGCTCTCGATTCGACCTTTCGCACGTTTTACTACGAACCCAAAAACGGCACGGCAAAAATCAACGACGATGCCCTCCATTTGCTCTGCGGCATTGAGCACGATGGCCGACAAGGCGCATGGACTTTTCAACGCTTTCACTTGGTCGACCTCTCCACGCTGCGTGTTCGTCTCAAGGCCGAATTTCAAGCTTCCAATGCTGACCTTTATCGCCAACCATAACCGCGCTGCGCCCATGGAAAATACCATCACCACCACTGCGACCATCATCGCCCCTTACTCGGACATCTTTGAGGCCACTCTCCCCAACGGCAAAAAAACGCTCGCTCATTTTTCGCGCACGACAGCTCATCTGCGCGAACAAATCGAAATTGGCATGACGGTCACTGTCGAGCTCACCCCCTTCGACTTCGATGTCGCACGCATTGTCGCCGTGCATCCACTCGCCACTGACTCGCCCGCTACGGCAGCAAGTCCGGCCGATTTTTCTTAGTGCGCAACAGCGCCTGCTCGCGCTGCCACTCGGCAATCTTGCGATGATTCCCCGAAAGCAATACTTCCGGCACACGCAAGCCGCGAAACTCCGCAGGCTTGGTGTAGGCTGGCGCTTCTAACAAATTTTCTTGCTGAAAGGATTCTTCGACACTGGAACGCTCATCGCCGAGCGCGCCGGGCAAGAGCCGCACAATCGCATCGGTCACCACAGCTGCCGCAATCGCGCCATTGGTCAACACGTAATCGCCAATCGAAAGCTCGAGGTCGATCAATTCATCGATCACCCGCTGATCCACGCCCTCGTAGTGTCCGCAGACCAGCAGCAAATGCGGTCGCAGTGAGAGCTCACGAGCCACGGCTTGACGAAACACTTTGCCCTGCGGCGTCATCAGCACCACCAGGGTGTCGGGTCCACGCAGAGCCTCAATGGCCGCGAATAAAGGCTCGGGCTTGAGCAACATCCCTGGACCACCACCGCACAGCGTGTCATCGGTTTTTTGATGCTTATCCACCGCCCAATCGCGCAACTGATGCGCACGGATCTGCACAATCCCTGCCGCCTGCGCTCGCTTCATGATGCTCTCACTCAAGGGAGCCAGCGCCACTTCCGGAAAAAGCGTTAGGATATCAATGATCATCGTCGCACCCAAGATAACAGCATTCCCCCATGCCCGCAATGCAAAGCATTGTTGCAAGAGCTGGTTGCCTTTCTTGGGGCATGATGCCGCCGTGCCGCACTCTCATCGGCTTGACGAAAATTCTTTTCGCCATTTGGCCGAAGCAGCGTATCGTCGGCACGTGCCGCCTGCTGCGCTCACTAGCCTCTCGCTTTTGGAGATGCTCGATCACGATGCTTCTCTGCTCGAACCGCTCACCCAACTGGGTCGCGCGGAGGGGACGCTTGTGCTCGGACCATGCCATCTCGCTGCTCAGAGCTTTGTCCTCAGTGCGATTGCTCGACAGCACCCGCAGCGCACCATTTGGATTCTTCACGAATCCCCGAAGCAGCGTGATCGCATCGCTCACGAAATGAACAGCTGGGGCATGAAGTCGCTCGTGCTTCCCGAAGCTGCGAGCGAACTGGCCGATGGCAGTATGGCCGATCCCGAAACCGAAGCGGAGCGCCAACGCGTGTTGGAGCAGTTGAGCCAAAAAAGCGCGACCATCATTCACACGCAAGCAAGCTCACTGGATGCTGCCGCAGCCAGCCCCGAGTCGCTGCGCGAATCGCGGGTCACGCTCGCCACGGGAACGCAACTCGATCCCGCGACGTTCTTGCAGGACCTTCTGGCGCTCGGCTATGAGCGCAGCTCGCTCGTCCACAGCCGCGGCCAAGTCGCGCAACGCGGTGGCATCATCGACCTTTTCCCCTGGCACGCCGCAGCTCCGTTGCGCCTTGAGTGGTTCGACCTCGAGATCGAATCGATACGCGAGTTTGATCCCGACTCCCAACTCAGCACGCACAAGCGCGAGCGCGTCAACCTGATGCTCCGCGAACCAGAAAAACAGGGCACGGTTCGTGATTACATCGGCGACTCGCATTTGCTGATTCGCTGCGATGATGAGCAAGACGACGGCCTGCACGCGCATTTGCGCATCGTCGATCACGCCATGGATGGTGATCACGCCCCCGACTTGCCATTTCTCGCGCTACCCAGTCCGCTGGGCGCTTTTGAAGCGGGCGACTTCATTTTGCAGCAGAAAAAACGCGAGCGATTTTTCCAACAAGTTGCCGAGTGGCGCGCCGAGAATTGGCATCTCGCCATGAGCTTCGCCAACCGCGGCGAAGAAGAACGCTTTGCAGAGCTTGCAGGCGATTTTTCTCCCTTGCCCGTGATCCGCGGTGAACTGCAAGCCGGATTTGTCATTCCCGCTTGGAAAGTCGCCGTGCTTTCCTCTTCCGAGCTTTTCGGTCGTTATCGGAGTGGCACCACGGTGCGCAAAAGTCTGCTGGAACGACAGCACTCGATCAGCACCGCGCTGGAGGAAATCCAGCTCGCCGATCTCGTCGTTCATTACGAATACGGCATCGGCCGTTTTCGCGGCATTGAACGATCCGATGACGGCCACAGCGAGGAGTTGGTGATCGAATACCAAGGAGGCGCCCTGCTTCAAGTTCCGATCGACCAAGCGCACCTCGTGGCAAAATACGTCGGCATGGGCGGCAAAACACCCGAGCTCACCAAGCTCGGCGGCAATACTTGGAAAAACACGCGACAATCGGCGGAAAAATCGATTCTCGATTACGCGGCACAAATCCTCCGTGTGCAAGCAGAGCGCCAAACTTCGGAAGGCTATGCCCATCCGCCCGATTCGCGCTGGATGTGGGAGTTTGAAAATTCCTTTCACTTCACCGAAACCGCAGACCAACGACGTGCAATTGAAGAAACCAAACGCGACATGGAAAGCACGAAGCCGATGGATCGATTGATCTGCGGCGATGTCGGTTTCGGCAAGACCGAAGTCGCCATTCGCGCCGCGTTCAAAGCGGTCACGGGCGGCAAACAAGTTGCCATTCTCGTGCCAACTACGGTGCTGGCCGAACAACACTGGCGCACGTTTCGCGAACGCATGAGCGATTACCCCGTGCGCATTGAATTGCTCAATCGCTTCCGCACCGCAGCCGAAGTCCGCGAAACGGTCGCGGGTTTGGCCGATGGCTCGGTCGATATCGTCATTGGCACCCATCGACTTCTCTCGGGCGATGTCGTCTATCACCATTTGGGGCTGGTCGTAATCGATGAAGAGCAACGCTTCGGGGTCAAGCATAAGGAAAAATTCAAAGACATCTTTCGCCACATCGACATCCTCACCCTCTCCGCCACGCCCATTCCGCGCACGCTCTACATGGCCTTGATGGGGACACGCGATATGTCGACCATCGACACCCCACCGCCGAATCGCACACCGGTGCATACTTCGATTTCTCCGTATGATGAACGCATCATTCGCGAGGCGATCCGACGCGAGCTCAAGCGGGGTGGTCAGGTCTTTTTCCTACACAACCGTGTGAAGACGATCGAAAACATGCGCCAAAAATTGCAAGCGCTGGTTCCCGAAGCGCGCATCCTCGTCGGCCATGGCCAAATGGAACAGGACGAACTGGAACAGGTGATGAAGGCTTTTGTCAAAGCCGAGGCCGACATTTTGTTGGCCACGACCATCATCGAAACAGGAATCGATATCCCTAACGCCAATACCATCTTGATCGATCGCGCGGACCGTTTCGGCCTCGCCGACCTCTATCAACTTCGAGGACGCGTTGGTCGAGCAGGTGAAAAAGCCTACGCGATTCTGTTGTTACCACGCGACATGATGACGCAAGGCGATGCCCGCAAAAGGATTCAAGCCATCCGTCAATACACCGCACTCGGCTCGGGCTTTAAGATCGCCATGCGCGACCTCGAAATTCGCGGTGCAGGCAATCTGTTAGGAACTAAGCAGTCGGGCCACATCGCCGCCGTGGGCTTTGACCTCTATTGCAAACTCCTGCGCCAATCGGTCGATCGCTTGCGTGGCCGCCAAACTCCGCAACGCATGGAGACATCGGTTCGTATCGATTGCGTGGCTGCTTCCGAATCCGAGTATCAACGCGAAATGGAAGTCGATGCGCCCTCTCCTGCCACGAAAAAATCCAAAGCGATTCCTCCGCGCGTGATTCCCGCCTACTTGAGCACCAGCTTCATTCACGAAACCAACATGCGCGTTCACGGCTATCGTGAGCTTGCCGAATGCCTGAACGAAAAAGAGCTCGATGCTCTCGAACAGTCCTGGCGCGATCGCTTTGGTCGATTTCCGGATTCGGTTCGTCATCTCTTCACTCTCACACGCATCAAACTCCGCGCGTCGACGAAAAAAATTTCTAGTGTCGAACTCCGCGAACAACGCCTCACGCTGATGCGCAATCAGCAACCCATCACCATCGAGCATCGACATCCCCGTCTGAAGGCCATCCATCCCGAGGAAAAACTCGCCGAAATCCTCGAGATGCTGCACTCGATCTAACGCATCAAGGCGAGGTGAACTGATGTTTGCCCGGTCCCACCTGCTTGCTGCCTCCACCCATCGGCACATACACCGTCGCCGTCGTGTTGGGGGGAATCTCGACATCGAGCTTCACCTTTTTCCCCTCACATTGCCACGACACAGCAATGCGTCCGTAGGGGCTATCGTGATGCGCTTTGACCCATTTCAAATCACCGACTAGCGCGGGCTCGATGATGATTTTCTTAAAACCAGGGCCTGCTGGATCAGGACGAATGCCTGCCAGTCCATGATAAAGCCAGTTGTCGGCCGATGCGAAGCAGGAGTGAATCTGCGACCAATGACCATTCCACTGCTCCCACAATGTTGTTGCACCATTTTCGACCATGTAACCCCAGCTCGGATGATCGGCGCTTTGATAGAAGGGCAAAATCCATTCGTCTTTTCCCGCTTCGTCGAGGAATTTCACCAAGTACTTCGTGCCCAGCATCCCTGTATCGAGATGGCCTTTGTTTTTCTCGAACAAGCAGGATTGCAATCGAGCCATCACAGCCTCGCGCTCAGATCCCGGAACGACTCCCATCATCAAAGGAAAGGCGTAATAAATTTGTTCATCGATCACATAGCGATGATTCGCGGCATCGTAAAAAGCCGCGTGGACCGCCTTACGAATCGCTTCCATGCGTTTTTCTGCCAACTCGACCACACTTCGATCCCCCAACTCGCGCGCCATCCAACCGCACCATTGCCACAAGCGAATGCGATAGACATTGCAAAACAATTCGGCCATTTCCTTAGTCGGCCAATTGGCGGTATCCATGCCGCGCCCGGGAGGAACCCAGTCGCCCAGCACGGTGATGCCGTTGCCCTGATTGCGCAAAATGTCATTCGGCGAACGCTGATCGAGATGTTCGCAGTAGCGTCGAATCGCCACAAAATTGTCGGCAAGTACTTTGCGATCACCATAGTGCAAGTAGTGTTGCCAAGCGCCATCGGCAATCGCTCCAGGCCAAGGCGGACCACCCCCTGTGGGCGTGAAGGCAGGCGCAATGAAGGGCATCGCTCCAGTATTCGGATCCTGGGTGTCGCGCCAATCGGTGATCCATTTTTCGAAGAATCGATTGCTGTCGTAGCCCATCATCATGCCTTCGAGGAAAACTTGACCATCGCCATATCCCATGCGCTCCCGATGCGGGCAGTCGACCGGATAACCGCCGATGTTCAAGCAACGCAAGGTCCACGCATTGGCCTGATGGATGCGATTGATGCGATCGTCAGAAGAAGCAAAAGATCCCACCTCGGACAAATCCGTTTCAATCAACATGGCCTTGGCCGACTCCAAGGTCGGCGCTTGCGGCAAGCCTTCGAGAATCACGTAGCGAAAACCTGCATAGTTGAACTGATGGCAAAATTTTTCGTTTTTTTGACCCGCTGAAACGAACTCACTGCTTTGCTTGAAATACTGATAGACTTGATCGCCACCGTCCTTGCGCTGAAAGCTGATGCAGCTTCCGTGATGCACCGCGATGTTTCCCGCAGGAGTGATTTGCTTGCCGTCTGGGAACAGTCGATCTGAAAAATGCATGCGCACCAGTTGCCCAGCTTTTAGGTCGGGCAGCTTGATTTCCACCCAACCGGTCAAATTGGTGCCGAAGTCCATTTCATACACGCCGTTGGCCAAAGCGGTCACTTTGACAGCGGGAATGGTTTTGCCCACGCGATTGAAAGGACCGGCGTAAAACTCTTTTGGGCCTGCAGGACCTTGGACGACTTTCACGGGCTGCCAGTCGATTGTCGATGCTCCTGCCTGACTCCAGTCCTCGCGATGAAACTCCGCTTCAACACGCTCACCACCGAAGTCGCCCCATGCCCACGCGCCGATGTGGCTGCGACCGCTCGGCAGGGCCAACCAGCTTTCGTCAGTGGCGCAAGTGATTTTTTGGCCCGCCACCCGCGCGTCCAACTGAGCTCGCAATGCAATGCCGTCGGACCAACCTTTGGCCGCCCACAGGCCGATGCAATTTTTTCCGGGCTTGAGATCGCGCGCCACATCGAAGGTCACCACATGCGTGCGCACCTTCGGATTCGTCACCATCGGCATCAACACTTTGTCGCCGACTTTTTTGCCGTTGATGTGCAATTCAAAGTAAGCAGGGCAATGCACCGATACAAGAGCGGAATCGGGCACTTGGGCGAGATCGAATTCTTTGCGAAACCACCACGAGGCCTCACCGATCCGCGCTTGTGGAATGGAGAGCACAGTGAAGTCTTTCGCACGTGAAGTCATCACTTTGCCATTTTTCGTATACTCCACCCATAATTCTTTCAGAACATTCGGCGCAGGATCCCCTCCCAAAGCAGAAAAGCTCACTTCGAAGGGCAATTTTTTGTCGGCGATGGCTTGAGCCACAATCTCTGTGACGTCTTTTTCGACCTTGCCATTGAGCGTTCGATACAACGCGCGCTTGAGCTTCACTCCTTCGAGATCAATCTTGGCAACCACATCAGGATGCCCAATCCACTGCGCCTTCCAGTCCGACTCCCGAATCAAGCCCATGGTCAAGTGCGCCGTTTTACTCCAAGGCGAAACCTTGCCGTTCTGATCCCACACGCGAACCCGCCAATGATACTTGCGCAATGGCTCGAGCTCTGGACCGGAATAAGGTATTGCCACCGATCGGTCCGACGTGATTTTACCACTGTCCCACACCCCTGCCACCTCGATTTGGTAGGCGGTCTGCATCGACCCTGGCTCATTCGACTGCATCTTCCAACTGAGTCGTGGCTGCACAGCGCCAATGCCAATCGGTTGCTCCAACTGCTCCGTGCGCAAATGGATGGGCTGGACTGCCGCCCAGCTGAACGTGACAAACGTAAGAAAAATGGCCGCAAAGCGTAGGAGATTGATGAGAGGTGAAGAATACATTATGAAGAAAAGAGTGCTGAAAGGAATAGAAACTTAGGGACGGTTGATGTCTATCCGAAAAAAACATCGCAATGTCGCATGTTTATGCGACAGCCGTCTACGCATTGCGCTCAGGGACTATCATGGAATTGACTTGCCGCTGAGGGGAACCCTCCCCTAAACTCCACACGTGCACGGGCTTATGCATTTACGATCTTTCCCGAGAATGTCCTCATGGGGCGCTCTCGCGCTGGCTCTGTCGACTCTTGTGCAAGCTGCTCCAGTCGTTTCCGAGGGCGAAGAACTGGGCTTGCGCGCTCTCGCCGCCAACCTGCCCGATATCGCCGCAACGCGCTTCCGTCGCCAACTCGACGAACAACCCGGCAGTCCTGCCGATCAGTTGCGCCTGCGCATCCTTTTGGGAGAATCGTTGGTGCGTTCGCAGCAACCCGAGCAAGCAAAAGTGGTGCTGAGTCACGACTCACTCCGCGACTCGATCGTCGCGATATTCTGGAAGGCTCAAGCTCATCGCGCCTGCGGCGAGATCCACCGCGCCATCGAGCTCTTTGATCAAGTCATTGCTACCCCGAAGGCTCCGCATGCCGACGAAGCCATCCTCACCCGAGCCCGCTTGCTCGCTCGCATGGGGGCGTTTCGCGAAGCCATCGCGGGGCTCAACTTGCTCACGACCAGCAAGTCCCCACTGGCCACCCGTGCCAAACTGGATCAAACACGCTTGCTCCTTCATGCCGGAAAAATTGAAGACGCGCGCAAGGTTCTTCCTCCTCGATCGCAACTGACCGGTGCGGATCGACTCGATGGCTTATTGCTCGACGCCTCGCTGCTTCATGCCGAATCCTCTTTTTCTCAGGCAGCTCAGGCTTTCAAAACCATCCTCAGCCGCTTTCAAAAAGAAGGCGAACCATTGCCTGTCGCCCTACACCCTGCAATCATCGGCTATGCCAACGCGCTGGCGGCGCTTCAACAACGAGCCGAAGCCACCGATGCTCTTTTGTCGTTCATTCAAAATCATCCCGACTCCCCGCAGTTGGATCAAGCTTTCGCACTGTTGCGCCCACTGCTTCTGAATGCGACTGGAAGTGAAGATCCTGTCGTCACGCTGATCATGGCACGACTTGTCGAGTGGTCGAAAAGCCCGCCCGCACTGAACTATGCGATCCTGCCCGACACACGAGCTGGTGCCGCAGATCGCATGCCACAGCGACCAACCTTCGCTTCTCCCGAACTGCATGTTCAAGCTCTCTACTTGCGCTTGCTCTCCTTCGCCTCATCCAACGAAACGGAAGCAGCCGAGGAACTGCGTCGACTGACCACGCAGATGCGCTGGGAACATCCTGATCATCCGCTGACGCAAAGTGCGATGGTAGAACTGGCACGTCATTGGTACCGACAACAACGTACGGAGCCAGCGCGCGAGCTGCTGCAAAATCTATTGCTGATGCCTGCCTCCGGATCGCCGGAAATTGAGGCGCTGCTTTTGCTCGCCAAAAATTCTTTTGATCAACAAGACTTTTCCGCAGCGGCGAAAGCTTTCGAGGCCGCTGCACAATCTCTGCAAGGAGCCGCGCGTAGCAATGCACTTTTTAATGCAGGCGCGGCTTATCTGCTGGCAAGCGAGGAACCCGAGTTTCAGCGCATCAGCGAGATCGCTACGCCATCATTGCGCGCCAATCTTCAACTAGAACACGCGCTATTCACGGTGAAGCAACACCCTCAAAACGCGCTCCCACTGCTCGATCGGTTTATTGTCGAACATCCCGAACACCCCCGCTTGCTGGAGGCACGACTCGCCATGACCTTCTGCGCTCTCGAACAAATCCCTCCCGCCACTTCGATGGCAAAGGCTTTGCTGGAAACGATTGCCGAAGAAAAAAATTACGCTGACCAAATCTTGCTCGCCAACATTCAATGGTCGGCAGCAACGCAAAATCACCCGCAGACGATCGCTTTATGCCAGCAGTTTTTGCAGTCTTACCCTGACTCAAAACAAGTCGCGAAAGTGACACTCACGCTCGGCTCAGCGCTCTATCAAAACGGCGATCTCAACGACGCTCGTCAAACTCTGCAAAAACTCGAAAAAACGCATTCGGATCAAGCCGCCCCAGCCCTCCTTCTCGCAGCTCGTGCCGCAGCCCGCACAGGCACTCCTCAATCGATCACGGAATCGATTGCGCTTTTCGATAAGATCATTCAGTCGGCATCGCCTCTCGCGACTTTCGCAGGGATTGAAAAAGCACGCACTCTGATCGACACCAAAGCGCCGACAGCGCTTCTTCAGGCCGCGCGCGACATGGAGTCGCTTTTTCCCTCTCTCGCCCAAAGTCCCCCTTTGCAAATCACAGCAGGATTGCTGTGGATGGAAGCTCTTTACGCGCTTGGCAGCTCAGATGCCGCACACCACCATCAGGGCCTTTCTCTGCAACAAACCCTCCTACAACGACAAGATCTCAACGCCGACGACCGCAATCGCATTTGCTACTTCCGCGGTCTGACACTGGAACAACTCAATCAAGCGGATCAAGCCTTGGAAACGTATTACCAAGTTATCGAATCCGCCACCCCCAAGCACCCCGCTCACTGGGATTTCTTTGAACGATGCGGCTTCAACGCCATTGCATTGCTGGAAAAGCAACAACGCTGGGAATCCGCCATTGCCCTCGCCCATCAACTCGCCCGCTTCCCCTCGCCACGCGCGAAGGAAGCAGCAGAACGCGCCAACCAACTCAGTCTCGAACACATGATTCTCGATGAATCGTTTCCGCAAGAATGACGCCACGTTTCCTTTCTTGATTGAACTCGCTTGATGCCTTACTTTGATCGCGTGCCGCAACAACTCGACATCGTCATCGACTTCCTCCGCCAACAGCAAGCGCGCGGTCTGACTCATGTCGATCTCGATGACCGAGCACGACAGTTTCTGATTCAACTGTCGAAACAACAAAAATCTTCTGCTGCTGGTCCCACAAGAGCTGAGCCGACTCGATCGGCACCCCTTGCTGCCGCAGTTGCAAGGCCCGACGCAGAACCTGCGCCGATCGTGGAGCCTGCGACTCCGATTCTGACGACAGGAAACTCCAAAGCAGAAAAACTGGCAGATCTGCGCCGTCAGTTGCTCACTTTCCCGCAAAAGCGTGGCCTTTCTCAATTGCGACAAAAGCTGGTGTTTTCCCAAGGAAATCCCGATGCCGCGATCGTCTTTGTCGGTGAGGCTCCGACTCATCCCGACGAGCAACAAGGATCTCCCTTCGCGGGTGCCATCGGCGAAAAGCTCGATGAAATTCTCAAGGCCATGGGGCTCAGCCGCGCTGAAGTCTACATCACGCACTTGGTGAAGTATCGTCCAGCGATGAAAAATCAGACAACCAACAACCGCACTGCCACTCCCGCGGAAATCGCCGCGTTTTTGCCCGTCCTTGCTCACGAAATGGAGATCGTTCGCCCCAAGGTCCTCATCGCCCTAGGTACACCCGTTTCGCAAGCGCTCTGCGAATCGCGGGAAACGCTCGATGCCTTGGGCGGTCGATGGCACGATTGGAACTCGGTTCCGCTTCGCGTCACTGAATCTCCGTCTTTTCTCTTAACTGCCGCCACGGCGAAAAAACGCAAGTTCTGGGAGGACATGCTCGCCGTGATGGAAAAAGTCCAGATGCCGATCAATGACAAGCAGCGGAGTTATTTCCTGACGAAATGACGACAAAAAAGGGGCGACTCATGCCGCCCCTGAGAACATCGAAGTTCTGAAAATCTTCAGTATTTCACGCTGCAACCGTAAGGCTCGGTCTTCGCTTGGCTGACAGGCTTGCCAGCCAAAACTTCGTCCAGGGCCTTGGCCACGTAGTTTTCGGCCGTTGGGATGTCGGCCTCATCGGTGCTTTTCTTGGAATCAATCGCACCATTGTAGACCAACACGCCAGCGGCATCGATGACATACATGTGAGGCGTCGTCTTGGCCATGTAGGCTTTGCCTATCGTGCCGCTTTCGTCGGCAATCAAATGGCTCGCTTTGCTCCCTTTGTCGGCCGAAATTTTGAGAAAGGTTTCGTTGTCGGTATAGCTGCCACTTGCTTTGGAGCCAGAATTGATGGTGATCCATACCACCCCTTTGCCCGTGTAGGTTTCTTGCAGTTTCTGCATATTTTTCGAAGCATAGTGCTTTACCACAAAAGGGCAACCGTGGTTGACCCACTCGAGCACGACCACTTTGCCTTTGAGTTTCTCGAGCGATACTTCCGCGCCCTTGGCGTCTTTCGCCGCAAATGCGGGTGCTGGTTTGCCCACTTCCGCGGCTTGCACAGAGAGGGAGAGAGAGATGGCGCTAACCATCGCGGTGAACATGTGTTTTGCTGTCATCATTGGATTGGAATGGTTGTAGGGTTCTTCGACGCAGTCTTGCTGCGCATCACCGTTACCATGCCCCAGAACGGCGATGGTTCCAATGGGAAAATTCAGGATTTTTTCCACTCGATCCAGCGAGCCACTCGTGGCTGCGGGGGCACGATCAAGAGTTTGAGTTCGGTCAACGGTCCTTCCGCATACTCGTTTTTGATGGCTTTGGCCTCATAGCCCGTTGCCGTTTTGCTCCATCGCAACGCTTGCTTGGGATCCAGCGCTTGCTCCGTCAGCGGAAAAAATTCGCTGCCCTCCAAGGCCCAATCGTCAGCACCTTCGAGGTTGAGGATGACCTCGTTTTTCTCTTCCCGAACCATCAGGCGCAGCTCGGGCGCTGGCTGCGGCATCGATCGATGAGTCGCCAGAATCTTTTGCTCTTTGCTGACATCGTCGACCGATTCCGCCAGCTTGGCGACGAGCCGAAGTTTTCCAGGGACACAGCTTTTTTCATCACAGGCAAGCCAACGCAGTTCCCCGCTTATCTCCGTCTGAAGATCGACGGAGGCTTGAGCGCGAATTTCCAAGGCCATCAGAACTTCCCCCTCGTATCCATAACACGAAAGCCCGCCTGTCATGGCTCGATGCGGAACGGGAAACATCAACTCACTGACTTCAACCCCAGTCGGCAATTGCCAGCGCAGTGTGGTTTTCACGCCACCCTCTCCCGGATTGACCCAGTAACCGTGCCAGCCTTTTTCGTAGTGCATCGATAATACTGCAGGAATCATCCGACTCCCGTCAGCTTGCGCCTGCGCTTTGCCCAACCAAAGCTCCACCCGCGCGTGACCTGACTCTTCGGCAGCCAACCATCCCCCGAGTATGCTCATCATCATGATCAGAAGTTTCATGACGCACCGTATCACAAAAGCCACATGCCGCAGCAGAAATCACATCAAATCACTCGCCGTCACCGAGTTCTGTTCACGCGATCCCAGCAACTGGGCCTGCGCAATCACCCGCGTCGGCGAGGCATCGAAGCGAAAGGAATGGCAGTTGGGACATAATACGGTCTTCAGACTAACGATCGAATCGCAGCCTTCGCACACCTTATACGAAGTCGCAGATGCAGCGATCTTCCGTGCCTTGTCTTGTCTCGATTCTGAGTCGCTCATGATATTGGATCGGTCGATGGATTCAGTCTTGTCACAGAAAAAGCGGACCAGCCGGGGCTGCGTCCGCTTGCAATCTGAAATCTGATGCGAATTATGCGCCAACGCCCGCCAGAGCTTTCGATGCCTTGCTCTTAATGTTTGCGGCTTTGTTGCTGTGAATCAAATTGGTCTTGGCTGCCTTGTCGACAGCGGAAGAAAGTGCGCTGAGAGCCGTAGAAGCTGCTGCTTTGTCACCACTCGAAATGGCCTCCGAAACTTTTTTGCGAAGAGTGCGGATACGGCTCTTAGCAGCGCGATTGCGCTCGGTGCGAACTTCGGTTTGACGAATGCGCTTCTGGGCAGATTTGGTGTGGGCCATGGTGAAAGTGGGACGGTTGTGAAATGATCAGATGTTTCGTTTCCGCAAGCGCGGGGAGAGAAATCTAGAGAATTCAGCCGCCATGTCAAGCAAAAGACCATCATTTTTGCGATTTTTCTCCGCCGCCGCCATTCGACTCTTTTTTCCGCTCTTTTGGCTCATTTTTCCATTGCTTTGTTAGCCTCATGACGCATGCTTTTCACCATTCGATGACATCAGAAAAAATCATCGCTTTCCTGAACCACTGGGTCAAGTCGACCAAGAGAATTCCTCTCGATCGAAGCTTGCCTTTCTTCCCATACCGACCATGATTGAGCACCGCGATTCCGCCACAGATTCTGTCAACCCTTTCTCCCAATCCGCTAAAGTGTCTGCCAAACGAAGTAAATCTCGCTCTTCCGAACCAACCGCTGCTGAACCCATCGATTACGGACTCGTCGCCCCGACGCAATCGGTCAAAAATTACGTTCTCGATACGAATGTGCTGTTGCACGACCCCGCTTGCTTGGGTCGATTCAAAGACAATCACATTTGTGTGCCCGCCGATGTTTTGGCCGAGCTCGACAAATTCAAAAGTGAGCAAACCGAACGGGGAGCCAATGCTCGTAAGGTGCACCGCATGTTAATGGAAATGTTCGCTGGCTCTGGTCCGGTGACGCAAGGCGTGCCGACCGATGGCGGTGGCTCGGTGCGGATGGTCATTTATGATCCCAAAATTTGCCCGAAAAATACCGAGCGCTTGGACCAATTTCACCGCATTTTCCCTGATCGGGAACGCATGGATCACCGCATCCTTGCCTGTGTCTTGCTGATTTCTCAATACAACGACGCTCCTGTCATCTTGGTCACGAAGGACCTGAATATGCACCTCAAGGCACGTGCCGTCGGACTCAATTGCGAGGATTACCTCAATGACAAGGTGCACCCTGAGGAAATTGCCAATTACGAAACCAAGCGCGTCGAGGTTGATCTCTCGGAGTTTCAGCGCTTCGCCAGCAGCGGCGAACTGGACTTGGAGGAAAGCCGGATTGCCAACCTGAGTGTCAATGAATACGTGCTGCTCGACGCGGGCGATCATCATCAAATGCCGGCTCGCATGGATTCTCATGGCATGCTCGTCCGCCTCATTTGCCCAGATGTGCTGAAGATTCCGGACGGCCACAGCCTCAAACCACTGAACATGGGACAGAAATGCCTCATCGATGCCTTGCTCAATCCCGACATCTCGCTGGTCACCTGCTACGGTCATGCAGGCACGGGCAAAACTCTTGTGGCGGTCGCCGTGGGGTTGCACGAAATGTTCAACCGACGCTACAACGGCGTCACCATCAGCCGACCCGTGGTTGCCATGGGAGACCAACTCGGCTTTTTGCCCGGCACATTGGAGGAAAAAATGCGGCCATGGCTGCAACCCATCCACGATGCGCTGGATCTTTTGATGCGCCCGACCATGCCTCCCGGCCCGCGCAGAAAGCAGGTGAAAAAAGAGACGCCCGATCCCAAGGTAAAGAAACCCTGGGAGCTCCTCATGGACCAAGGCATCATTGAAATTGAAGCACTCTGCTACATCCGCGGTCGATCGATTCCTAACCGCTTTTTCATCCTCGATGAAGCGCAACAACTCACCCCACAAGAAGCCAAAACGGTGGTCACCCGCATGAGTCGCGGGTCGAAACTGGTTCTGGTGGGCGACCCTGCTCAGATTGATAACCCTTACGTGGATAGCCGCAGCAATGGCCTCGTTTACACGCGCAATCGACTGAAAAATCAAAACTTCACCGCTCATGTCGCTCTCACCAGAGGCGAAAGATCGGAGTTGGCCGATGTCGGCGCGCGCTTGATGTAATTCCTCAACACATTGGATTTCCTATGTCATCTTCTCACCCAACGATCGTCATCATTGGCGGTGTCGCAGGCGGTGCTTCTGCCGCTGCTCGCGCACGCCGCCATAGCGAACAATCTCACATCATTCTGATCGAACGCGGTCCGGATGTCTCTTTTGCCAATTGCGGACTTCCGTATCACATCGGTGGGGAAATCGCCGATCGCGCCGATCTCGCTGTGCAAACGCCCGATAGCTTGCGCCAACTGCTGAATCTCGATGTTCGCACGCTCACGGAAGCAATCTCGATCGACCCCCGCGCGCGCACGATTCGGACGCGCCGACTCGATACACAAGCTGAAGAACTGGTCTCTTACGACAAACTCATTCTCTCCCCCGGCGCCAAACCGCTGACGCCACCGCTTCTCGGCATTGATGACTCTCGCGTGATGACCTTGCGTAACCTGCAGGACACAGATCGCATCAAAAAGGCCGCATCTGCGGCGAAAGACATCCTCGTCATCGGCGGCGGCTTCATCGGCCTCGAAATGGCGGAGCAACTCGCTCATTTAGGCAAGTCGATCACTCTGATCGAACGCAATCCCCAAGTCCTTCCCCAGCTCGACCCCGCCATGGCGCGACCACTGCAACAGGCTTTGCTTGATCGGGGCGTTTCGCTCATTTTTCAAGATGGCATTGCAGCCTTTGAAGCGAATGAATCCCGCATCACCGCGGTCTTGAGTTCGGGAAGAAAACTCGATGCCGATTTGGTGATTCTCTCGATTGGCGTGCAACCCGAAAGCGCCGTAGCGCAGACCGCTGGGCTCACACTCGGACCACGCGGCCACATTGTGGTCAATGCTTGGCAACAAACCAGTGAGCCCGACATTTACGCGGTCGGCGATGTCTGTGAAACCGCGGATCCCATTTTGAACACACGCGTCGCCATTGCTCTCGGCGGCCCCGCCAACCGACAAGGCCGGACGGCGGCCGATCACATTTTCCTCGGCGACAAAGCCCTGCCCTATCCCGGCAGCATTGGCACTGCCATTGTTCGCGTTTTTGATGTCAGCGCCGGCATCACGGGCTGGAGCGAGAAACGTTTGCGCCAAGTCGGCCAAACCTATCAAACGGTCACGGTCAATGCCGCTTCTCACGCCAGCTATTACCCCGGCTCGGAAACGGTCACTTTGAAGCTGCTCTGGAACCCTCAAAATGGCCGCATTCTCGGCGCGCAAGCAGTCGGCAAGGATGGCATTGACAAACGCCTAGATGTCATCGCCACCGCCATTCGAGGAAATCTTACGATCGATGACCTGGTTCATCTCGAACTCGCCTACGCGCCCCCCTTTGGCAGCGCAAAGGATGTGATCAATATCGCCGGCTTTGCCGCCAGCAATATCCGCGATGGCTTGCTTTCCCCGGTCGCTTCCCTCGAAGAAGCTGGCGCGCAAATCATTGATGTTCGCCCCACGGCCACTGCGAGCAAAAGACCCGTGCCCGGAGCAAAGAACATTCCTCTCGCTCAACTGCGTCAGCGTCTCGCAGAAATCGATCCGTCGCAACCAGTCTTTGTCATTTGTCAAATGGGCCGAACCAGCTATTTCGCCGCGCGCATTTTAGCCAATCACGGCTTCAACGCTCACAGCATCCTCGGCGGCGCTCACCACCAACTGTGACAGCATCTTTTCCCTGCATGCGCATTTTCCTCTTTCCGAGATGAGGATGATGCGCCATGTTGCTTCCATAAAACCCATGTCTTTTCAGCCTCCGCACGACTACAACCTGATTCAGTTGCTCGGCGACAACGCCCACACCAGCATTTGGCTCGCCGAACAAATCTCCGTTCAGCGCCGCGTCGTCTTGGAACAATGGCGCGATCTCGCCGATCCCGCGCGCGAAGATTTCATCGCCTCGGTGCGCGTCAAGGCGAGCATTGATCATCCGATCATTGCCTCTGTCTATGAAGCCATCTACGACACCAGTCACTGCCTCTTTACCCGCGAATGGTTGCCCGGTGAAAGTCTTGCCTCGATGATTGCACGCGGCAAACAATTGCAGCCCGCTCATCTCGCCAATTTCTTGCGCCGAATCGCCGAAGCTCACCTCTATCTGGAAGATCGCCAAATCGCCACAGCCCCGCTCACACTTTCTCACATTTATCTCAACGACCACTCTGTACTGCGGATCTCGAATCTCGGCATGACGGGTGCACGCGACCCTTCTACCTCAACGCGCGACATGGAGAATGTGGCGAAATCTCTTCTGCCGCTCATGGAACAAGGCGCCGCTGGTTACACTCGAGTGCAAACGCTTCTTCATTGGATGAGTGGAGGCGATCCCGACAATCGCATGCGCTGGAAAGACGTGCGCCATTATGCCGATCAAATCGAACAACAACTCGCCACTCCGGTGAGTCCGATGCTGACTTCGACTCAGCCCGCTGTGGTCGCGACCCGTCGCAAGCTCCCGCTCAAGGCCCTCTTTGTAGCATCCGTCACAGTTTTTCTCGGCTTGATCGCTGCCATTTTCGCGAAAAAATCTTTCCAAGCAACACCTAAAGCCCCCCCACTGACGGGGCCCATCATGATTCCCGAAGGTCAATATCCTGGGCCCGATGGCAACCCGATCAAGATCCGGAAGTTTTGGCTCGCGAGCCACGAAGTCACCATTGGAGAATATCACGAGTTTCTCGAATCGCTCAAAGTGCTCGATGAAGAACAGCGAAAGATTTACGATCACGATGCTCAACCACCTAGCAAAACATCTCACCAGCCTGAAGATTGGGATGCCATCATTCAAGCGGTAGAACAACAACGCACTTGGAACAATCTGCTTCTGAGCCGAACATGTCCCGTATTTGGCATCGACTGGTGGGATGCTCACGCCTATTGCGAATGGAAACGCGGGCGACTCCCCACTCAGGAGGAATGGTATGCCGCCCTGCGCTGGAAAACCGATGACCTTTCGTCGCTCAAAGCTTCGGGCTGGTCGGACGTAGCGCAACAGGATCAAAATGGCGCTGGATTTTTCGGTATGGCAGGCGGAGTCAGCGAGTGGATGAGGAAGACTGCCAATAATCCTACCAATCCTCTCGGCGCACGACAGTGGGTCATCATGGGGGGCTCTTTTGCCAATCCTTCACAAGGCGCTCTCACACGCGAGTGGAACCCTGATCGCAATGTCCGACGCGCCGATCTCGGCTTCCGCATTGCCTATGATCACTTGCCGGAATGACGAATGGCTTTTTTCTTCAGGCTCGACTCGTCACGACTGCGCGCATCCGCACATCGTCGCCCAATCGCATCCATTCAGCATTGGTCAAATGCGCGCTAAGATCGATGTCGCCCGCCACCGCGACAGAGCCACCTGCTAGCAAAGGGGCGAGATAGCAAACCCACTCGTCGACCAATCGAAGCCGCCACAACTCGGCGACAAGCTCTCCTCCCGCTTCGACCATGACGAATAAAACGCCTTGCTCCGCCACTAAGTCGCGCAGCACTTTTTCTATATCTCCTGTGCGAATCAGGGTGCGAGAACAGAACTCATCGCTCATGACTGGCGCGCCCTGCGGCAAGGTTGCAGGATGCTCGGTCATGATCACCCGCCATGGCTGCAAACGACCTAGCAATAATTCCGGCTCACGAATGGTCAATGCTGGCCAATCCTTTCGCACTGTGGCACCCGAGGTAAGAATGGCATCTGCTTCCGACCGCAAACGCTGCACGTCGGCACGCGCGGCAGCGCCCGTCAACCACTGACTCTCGCCCTCGGGTCGACTGATTCGACCATCGAGACTCATCGCCATTTTAACCATGACCCACGGCAATCCAGTGCGCTGCACTTTGGCAAAGGGGCGTAAGATTTTTTGCGCCTCTTGCTCCATGATCCCCGATTCGACAGTGATTCCTGCACGCTTCAGTCGTTCGTCGGCCCGCCCCGCATGCGCGGGATTGGGATCGACACAAGCGTAAACGACGCGAGAGATTCCAGCCTCAATCAAACCATCACAACACGGCGGTGTTCTGCCAAATGTCGAACAAGGCTCCAACGTCACATACGCCGTTGCCCCTCTCAAAGATTCTTCTCCCTGATTGTTCCGAGCATCAGCCAATGCCTCGCGCTCGGCATGCGGTAGTCCTGCGCCACGATGCCATCCTTTTCCTAACAATTCGCCGTTTTTGACAATCACCGCCCCCACTGGAGGATTCGGCGCGGTTTTACCGATACCGCACTGGGCTTGCTCGATCGCCAATTTCATCCAAGCCTCGTCCCCTTTCATCGACTCACCTCCTTTTTCTGCAAAGCAATCAATTCCGGAGCCGCTTGTTTCGTCGCACGTTTGGCATAGTGAACGACATGCCATTCCTGCCCTTGTTGGCTCGCCCATGATTGGACTGCCTCTGCCTCGCGATCGCCTCCCGCATGACCAGGATAACAGACAATGGTCATCAAGCCTCCCGGCACAATCAATCGCGCAGCAGCTTCTAACGCGGCGAGAGTGGTAACAGCCGATGTCATCACCGCATGGTCTGCTCCCGGCAAGTAGCCAAGGTTGAACATCACCGCCTTCACAGGACTGTCGACATAGTCTTCCATTTTGTCATGAGATGCCAGGTGCCAATCATAGACCTCATCGACAATGCCGTGGCGCAGCATTTGTTGCGTCGATGCCACCAGCGCCGCCTCCTGGACGTCGAATCCGTGAACTCGCCCCTCGGGACCCACGCATTGTGCGAGAAACAACGCATCATAACCATTGCCCAAGGTTGCATCAATCACTTGATCCCCCAGAACAAGGACCTTCTTCAGCCAAGCGTGCGCCATTTCTGTCGGTTTGGGGAAGAGGCTCATTGTCATAAATGCTAGGCCAAATTGGCAAAATAGCTCGCCACACACAAGGTCGATTCCATCTCTTTCCCGTCCAAAATGTGATTCACCAATTGCTCAGAGGCCCAAGGCGCATACAAGGAACCTTTCGAACCCAGCCCATTCAAAACATAGAGATTCTCATCGAGGCGCCCGGCCACCGGCTGACTCTGTCGAAGAATCGGTCGAACTCCCGCCTCGTGTGCTACGACTTCAAAATCGGGGCCGCCTAGGAATTGCGCCATCTCACGCAAGCGCTTCATGCCTTCCGTCGTAGGCCCGCGTTCGAGCTGATCCCATTCGTATGTTGCACCCACTTTGTAACAATCTTGCCCCACAGGTACCAACCACCCACGCCCCGTCACCATTCGCTCTTGTCGCCAATTCGGCGCATGCACCGTGAGAATTTCGCCACGCGCACAGCGATGGCGCCAAGCGACAGGATTTCCTCGCATGAGACCCTCCGCTCCCTCGCACAAAATCGTCAACTCATTTTGCTGAGGAAGAGGACATTCTCCTTGTCGATAGCAATTCTGAGCAGCAAAAAAATCCCGAGAAATTTGCAGAAAATGCGCCACATCCAAGCGCGCCCCACCGCGAAGCAACACCGCCGTTTCTTCAGGCCACCTCGCTTGCTTTTCGATACCGAGCACCCACGAAGCAGCTACCCCACTCTCGAATCGCGAGATTTTTTTCTTCACCTCCTCTTGACTCAAGAGACGCCAAACTTCGAGCGGATGCCAACATTGCGTCGACACCAATGCCTCGATCGTTCGATAAAACGTCTCGGCTTGCTCGCGCCGAACCGCAAAATCCGGTGCCACCGTGCATTGCTTTCCCGTCACTGGGTGAATCAGTCCAGCCGCAACGACAGAACTGCCCGGTCGACCGGAATCGACAATGCGAAAGGGCACTCCTCGATGCCAAAAATTCCATGCCGTGCAAGTGCCGGCGAGTCCCATGCCAACAATGACAATCGGCTTCATGAAGCACGCAGCGCTGCTTTCAGAGCATCATTCGGGTCCACACGATTTTCTTGATAGCCCTTGGCGTAGTTGAAAAGCCAGTGATGATGATACTCAAAATATCCTTCTTTCTGCTCCTTGCTCAGTCGATTCCAGATCGCGATGTTAAGCGCACGGGTTACCTTTTGCATCGAGTGCAAGGTCAACTGCCGTCCTTTCCGAGCTTTCTGCACTTGCTTGTGATTCAGTTGCTCCGGAGAGGCTTCTACCAAATCGTGATTGTTCAAAACCCATTGCTCCATCAATCCATCCATCGGCTGCACGCCATGATCTCGTTCTCCAGTCATTGTCGCGCAGAGAGATAGCAAGAATTCCTGAGCTTGCCCACCTCAAAAATCAACCACAACAAACAGATCATAGTGACCGCACGCACAAAAAACGAAAACAGCAGCGGAAACCACAGCAAAAAAGATCCGTCAGATCCGTCAGCAGAGCTCTGCAGCGTAGTTCGCGCTTGATGAGGCATGGAGGCGGGGACGCCTCCGCTACGTACAAAAAAAGAGCCCCGCACTTTGTTTCCAAAATGCGGGGCATATACCTGGCGACGACCTACTCTCACAAGACCTATCGTCTCACTACCATTGGC
>RDYF01000189.1 GCA_004293285.1 Verrucomicrobiota bacterium
CGAACCGTTGACTGAAAGTGCTAGCCTAACTGTCATGTTACATTCTCCTATTCTGGGAAATTTAATGATGCGATCGCTCTTGTATTATTAATCATTTAACTAACTTTTTATATACAGTATGCAATATCAGTTAAATGTGTACAATAATGTAGTCTTGCCTACAACAGGCGATCGGCTGTGGCGCTTAAACCACTCTGGGCAGAACACCGCACGTAGAATAAAGTCGATCGCAGCGATTTAACTGTAGAAACAAGTACATTTTTATCGATCGGGTGATATGAGTCAATCCACCTAATTAAACGTAAAATACCGATCGCTAAAAATCTTGGCCTGTATGTCTTCTGTTTACCCGCTGGCGCAGCCTTTATAGCCTTTATAGCCTTTATAGCCTTTATAGCCTTCTTCCTTCTACCTCCTACCTTCTACCTCCTTCCTTCTTCGTTCTTCCTTCTTCCTTCTTCCTTCTTCCTTCTTCCTTCTACTTATGAGTCAAACACCAATTGTAAGCAAACGAGTATTCATTTGCGGTTCCGCCCTGCGGGGTCAGCCAGACAACAGCAACCTGGGAGAAGCAAAGTTCATTAGAGAAGCCAAAACTCGTCCGATTTACCGCTTGTACTCCGCAGAAAATGGCTGGCATCCTGCAATTTACGAAGTGGCTACCGGAGGCGTATCAATTCCGGGAGAAGTGTACGAATTAACTGTCGCAGACTTTGAACAGCTTGCAGCCGGAGAACCCCCACATATGTATCCATCCGATGTGATTTTGGAAGACGGGGAAGTATTAACCGCTTTCCTCTACCCTCGCGAGTTAGTAGAGAAATACCAATGGGAAGATATTTCCGATCGCGGTGGATGGGCCGCTTACAAAGCAATTTCGCACTACTGAGATCTTGCACCATTTGCAATCAGCCTTTTACGGGCGGGCGAGACGCCCACCCCACGGGCGAGACACCCCAGAATCAAACTCACCCTTTGTGGAACAGGCATCTTGCCTGTTCTTGACATGGGTGCAAGATGTCAGCAGTCAGGACTTCAGTCCTCCCAGGTTCGTAGTAAGGACTTCAGTCCTTCTTAGAAACCATCGGTTTATGATATTCATGCCAATGTCGGGCAATATCAATGCGGCGGCATATCCAAACCCTCTCATGCTGCTGTACATAATCCAAAAAACGCGCCAAAGCTGCCGCCCGCCCAGGCCTCCCCGTCAAGCGGCAGTGCAGCCCCACACTCATCATTTTGGGTGCAATCTCGCCCTCGGCGTAGAGTAAATCAAAAGCATCGCGTAGGTAAGCAAAAAACTGCTCCCCAGAGTTAAACCCCTGACTCGTCGCAAACCGCATATCGTTATTGTCAAGAGTATAAGGAATTACCAAGTGAGGTC